>DKEG01000025.1:0-45437 GCA_002452095.1 Bacteroidales bacterium UBA6828
AACTTGTAGTATTCCAGGTCTTTGCGCGGGTCGTTTATTGTTTCTGTCATAGATTTAGCCTTTATTTTATGCGTTTACCCGTTTCAAATAATCTGAAATAAACGCAACGGCTGTTTCTACCAAATCCTTGCTTTCAATCTTTGGCAGAAGCATATACGATGTATTCTTGGCGCTTTCTTCCGTCATTTGATATTGTTTTATCAAATCTGCGGGCATTACAGCCGTGCTTGCCTGCTCTTGAGTGATATGCCAGCCGTCTTTCCTGCAAACCAGATTCCAAGTCTCATCAAGAGTCAATTTTGCGTCATTTTCAGAGTAGCGGGCAGGGTGAATTTTTACTCTGCTTTTATCCGCGTTTTGCTTGCTTAATTCATTATATGCGGCTTTGGAGAATATATCCGAGTACTTAGATAGTAACGGGTTGAAACTATAATTATTCAATTCTATATAGCCGTATGAGTTGTGGTCATTTTTGGCAATGGAAACATAATTGCAATCCTTATCCCACCCTCTGTGTGATGTCGGATATTTCAAGACATAATAGTTGAACGCATCAGCAGTCTCGTCGGGTATATGAATCTCATTCAATTGCCGGTTGATATCTTTTCCGTTGCAATACCCGTCAATATAGGCTTTAAGGGCTGCCGGGAAAGTTGGATTATCCTTCTCGCCCACATAGAATAATGTGTCCCACTTTTCACGAGTTCCGAAGAAACAACGCTTACCCAATCTGCACCAACCGCAGCCCACACCTGTAAACCCATAAGATATGAGTAACCTGATGATGCCTTTTTCTTTGTCTTTATCGCAGATTTCGAATTCGTGCAACGCTTCATATACTTTGTTCGCGTGGTCAGTGAGTTGCTGTTTGTCAAATGCCTGCAGGTTCCCGCGAATAAAACCGAAGTCTTCAATGGCATCTACATCTGCCGTCCAAACCGCTTTTTCTTTTTCGTGTGCAATATTGCCGAATCCGGTCGTGTCGTCGCTTATATGTTCCAACGCTTTACGTACATCTTTGTCTGCAACGAGTTGGTCAATGACAATTTTGTACTTGCCCATATCCGCCAGACGTACATTGGAGCGTATCTTTACCCCATCTTCACGCTGTACAATACTTTCAATGAGATTACGGCATACACGTGCATACCGTATCAATTCCGTATCAACTGCTTTGACAGAATATTTGATGCAGTATTGCAGAAGGCAATATAGCAGTACTTGCATATTGGTTGTAATGTCTTTGTTGATGCACAGGCGGAATAAGTCGGTATCTTTTGTATTGAACAAACGCACTTTATGGTTATGTTCCTCGTGCTGCAAATAGAACAGGTTCCCAAAGAACGATTGCTGATTGCCAATAGCGGCAAAGCAGTCCAATGCTGCAAACAGAAAATCCAAATCCTCTTTCTCCAGATTGAAAAGAAACTCTGCCTTGTTTTGACTGAAATCCTCTTTTTTTACATCACGTCCTTTAATGGTCGGATTTTTTACAAAGAAAATCATACCGAGTAGGTACTCGTACAGATTCATAAACAAGTCATCCGTTTGCGGATATTCTTCGTTGTCGTTATCCATTCGTCCTACGGCATACGTCCAAAGCATATCTGCCCACTCGTGCTCTATGTGTTGCTCAAAGTAGGAGCGAAGCGGAATTCCGTTATAAGTTTCGTCTTTCCACTTTGTTTCCAAATACTTGATAAACTCGGCTTTCCAATTCTCGAAATCGGTCAGTTGTTTGCCACGTGCGTTCATCTTGATATAGAGTGAATCATCCAAGTTGTACTCTCCCATATTGAGACATTCAAACAGAATACAACTTGTTTCGTTTCCGTACAGGTTTTCCGCTATCGTGTCCCATTTGAAGTTGTATTCTTCTAAAACCGCTTGCCCATCCACTTCATTGATAGCCCTTCCTCCGGAATAGGGTTCCATATATGCTTCTGTGTGCAGACGTTTATTGATTGCATCCAGCATATCTAACATTGCTTTGATAGTCGGGTCTAAAAGCCATTCTTCGCTGAACCATGATTGGTTGATGATGTCTTGTGACCATTCCTTTTTTTCATTTTTATCAAATAGTTTACTATAACGCCACGGCATTTCTGTCCCGAACAACTTCTGGCAAAAGGCAGTGGAACTGTTGCGGGTGGTATAGGTAAATTTCTGTATCTGTTGATCCAATTCTTTGTTGGGTTGAACGTGGCTGATGTTTTTGAGGACATAGTAGAGCAGAAAGAGGGTAGTGATACGCTGCTGCCCGTCCAATGGCTCAAAATACCCGCTATTGGTAGAACCGTAAATGAAGTCTAATGATAAGGGAGTTCCCGTTTCTAATGCTGATAACAATGCCTCAAGAAACTTGTCGCGCTTGGCGGCGTTCATATCCGAACCTTGTACGTAATCGCGCTGTATCAATGGTATCCGCACTTTATTTTCTTGTGCAAAAGTCTTAAAATCTTTCATTGTTGTAGATGTTTTTTATTGTTGTAAAATGATTATAGGCATCCCCTATTGCCTTAAAGTAAGCCTCCCTATCTGCGGGAGACCAAAATTTCATATCCATAACTTTGTTGGAGAACAGTTTGTTAAATGCCGCCCAAGTTCCTAACGGAATGTATGTCAGATGATTGAGTTCCCGTTCACGCAGTTTGTCGCGCTTCTCATAGAGGAAACCGTTGCTGATTGCTGCGTTGGTATTTTGATCCACCAATGCCATATTGCACAATTTGTGCATAAGTTCCTGATCCATACCTGCCAATTCGTCAAACTCAGAATCAATGCTGTTTATGTAATCGATAATGATATCCCGCTTTGTCGCATCGAAAGTTTTCTTATCTTCGCTCTTTTGATACAACATTTCCAACTCGCTCAACTTCTTCTCTGCATCCAGAACCTCTTTTTTCTTGCTGTTCTTGATGTCCGCTTTTCGTCCTTCAAACCATTTGATGATTTCCTCCATACTCATATTATCCGTGTTCAAATTCTGCGGATGGATATGCTCCAAACTTGTAACATTGTATTTCTTGAACAAGTCGAAGCGGAAACGGTCGGTACTCTCTTGGTTGGATAGTTGCAGATATACATTGAAAACTTCAAGAATTTGAATCATCTTTATCTTTGAGGGATTATCCGTGTAACTGATTTCTTCCAATTTTTCGTTTTCACCCAATCGGATTTTGTCGCCAATCGCCTTGCGCAGCAACTCCTTTACCTCTGATTTGGTATGGCTTACAAACAGGTCATATATTTTCTGTATATTATTCAATGTGCTACCCGCACTCAACAGGTTGTACAAACCTACCAAATGGTAAGTCGCTGTATCATAGAACCAGTTACGGAAAACGGTATAGGTGTCTTGTATCTTTTCCCAAACGGTTTCCACTGTCTCTGCATTGATAGCAATGGCTTTGCTGATAACCAGGAATGAGAACAATTCCTTGTTTGCTTGGTAGGGATATTTGTCTTTGTCTTGCTCTTTGAGGCTCTTGGCTACGAAGTCAATCACCAATTCTATGTGTGAAGACGGGTTGTATTGTTCAGATACAAGCATTGACCAGAACAGCGGGTCTTGCAGTTGTTTTTCTATGGTGTCCCACTCCATAGCACGGCGCATAGCCACTTCCTGTTGTACTTTGTCTTCATTGCTGCATTGCAATAAGAGTGCTTTTACCAATTCTGCATTGGTCAAGGCTATCTTGCCCTCGTTCAGACGGGTAAACGATTCTATGGCTTGGGTGTCATTATCGCTTTGGGGCAACTCATACCAAATAACACGGACATCATTCTTTTCATTATCGTCCCATGCGCCCATTATTTCTCCTGTAAATAATTTTGCAATCGGTACTTTGGAAGCGCGGTGTTTGTCGAACCATTCCGCAATGATTTGATAGGCTTTATAAATGTAGAAGTTGTCGGCATTTCGCTTGTAAAGTCCTTTGTCTTCATCGTCTTCCAAAAACAGGTTTTTGCTCAAATAGCAATCTTCTTGTGCGTGGCGGTCATATTCAATGGAATAGACGGATGTTCTGTTGCAATTCTCTTCGATTGTATTTCGCAGATATTGCAGTATCAGATAAATGGTTGTCAGACGTTGCTGACCATCTATTACATCATACACGTCCGATTGTTGCCGATTGGGTTGTACAACAATAGGTTGCAGGCAATAGAATGTACCCCGCACACAACAATTATTATTGGCGATAAACTCATTTAAGTCGTCCAATAACTCTGTTACTTGCCGTTTCTCCCAACGATAACCGCGTTGGAACGAAGGAATGTTGAATTTCATTTCCAACAAATGGTAGAAATTCATAACTTGAAAAGTGTGATCCATAATTAAATTATAATAAGTTGTATAAAAATTAGTGTCTCTTTGACTATTTAGTATGCTTCAAGCAAGAATTCCACAATCTTTTGTTTGCGGCTTTGGATATTCTCTTTTGTCCATTGTCCATCAGGTGTCATATTCTGCACTTCACGCTGTTGGTACAGCACATTATATGTTGCGCGTTTTTCTGCAAACGGACGGTTGCCGATACTGGCGTTGTGCGAACCGCTAAGCAGCAGATAGTTTCCGAGACAATTAAGTTGGTTATTATAAAAATCTTCGTCGTATTCGGGATATCCGTTTGTGGGTTGCTCGTTGTCCGTTTGTGGTGCAATATGTTCTAATTGGAATTCACCTCGCTTGGAATAAAGCACCTCGTCATAGCCTTTCTTCTCCGTGTTGATAAGGTGGTTTTCGTAACACAGTAGTAATATCTTGGCGGTATTAGGGTCGAACCAAGTGCTGTTCAATGCAGTGGCAAATTGTTGTTTGTCCCAGTACGATGACCACCAATCGGGTGCGCCTTTCATATATTCTATACGTTCCACTACTTTCTGCAAACCGTTTGCTTGCTCCATAGATTTGAATACATCGTTAAGGCGGGTACTGAGTTCTGCACGTGTACCAATTACTTTCGCACGGAGTAACAGACTGTCCAATGCCTCTATCATCTCCAAAAACTCGCGGACATTCGCGTTAAGTGCTACGCCCTTAATCCAGAACGGAATAGAAATAGGTTTGTTATCCAAAGCCAAAAGCAGTTGAACTCTGTTTTCCGATGCAAACAGATTGCTGTATAATTTTTGTACAGCGTCAAAACTGTTGGCAAGACAGCGGGTAAAGTTCTTTACAAACACACAGTCCGGTTGTGCTTGCAGATTCTTTTTAATTCGTTCATCTGCATTGTCTATGCACAGATTGTTATAGAATACTTTTGCCGTGTAGTTCAGCACATCATCTTCGTTGATGTTTGTTTCGATAGTGGCAATACTCTTGTAGATATTCTCAAAACGATCTTTTATGTCTTTGAGCAAGGTATTTTTTTCTTCGCCGCCATAGAGCAAAACCTGATAAATAAACTGTGCTTTGATCACCTCCAAGCGTGTCGGTTTCTTGCCTCGGTTGTTTTGGAACAGAAATATCTGTGTGGCTTCCGTCTCGTCTTTTACAATATGCGTAGAGCAAGAAGCGTCGTTCAGCAGGGTGATGAAACGACAAATATCCCCTTCGGATAGTTTTTTCAATTGTGTTTCAAAATAAATGTATGCTGCCACCAAACGTTTCTTGGATTCGGTGTCTAACGAGTGTGATACCGGTGTGCCGTCAATCAGTTCGCGTAGCACTATGTCATCATAATCCACCGTAGCAAAATGGTATTTCCCACTGATTTTGATACTCATCTTTTTGCCGAAATCCTCATCTTCCGTCAGCGGTCGGATGGTTTCCAAACAATGGTAAGCGGCACTGAGGAACAAAATACCGGTGGTAAGTCGTTGCTGCCCGTCAATCACCTCGTATTGCGTATCGCTTTTTTGTTGGAACAGGAAATGTCCCAAATAGTATTTGGTCGGAATATTCAGATAGGAGCATAAGTCCTCATAAAATGTGTTTACTTGTCGCCCTTTTTCGTTGGTGTCCCACGAATAGGCGCGTTGATAACTTGGCACAGCAATAAAATTGTGTGCCAACATTCCAGCAAATGTGCTTGTTGTTTCCATAGAATTGTTACTTTTAATTGTTACTTTTAATTGTTACTTTTATATGTTTTTTTTAGTGTCTTTTACTCCAAGTGCGTCCCTCGTTGGTAGAATAGTAAAGCCCCTTTGTGGTTTGGGCAAGCAGTTCGTTTCCGCCGTCCATCAGACTTTGAAACTCACCATACATAGGACTTGTACAACGCGAAGACCACGTACGCCCGTCGTTGGTTGAATACTCGATGCTGTTTTTGGCAGGATTGATACGAATCATCTCTCTGCAGAGGTCATTGGTTTTCTTTCATTGCTTTGTCAAAAGCGTTTAGGAGCGCATAGCGGTCGCTCTCTTAGCGCGTAGCAGGTGCGTAGGAACCCTACACAACAAAAAAGCGCGAACCGGATATCTGCTTATTCTCAATCCTTAGGTTCCTGCAAGACCCTGCCACAAGAATAAACAACATCAGTCCACGCCGATATGTACATACACCGCACGGGTGTAACGGATACATACCACGAGGACATCTATCGCCATCTTGTCTTGGGTGACTAAAAAATCTTGCAGGATTCAGGACTCCAAAACAAGCGTCAATAAACGCCTTTTGTATTTTTACCTCGCAAAGGTACAACAATTTTTGCATATCGCCAAACACAGGTTGCATTTTGTTGATAAAAATTAAACGGAACTTCCTTTGTCTATTCTTGCAGCAGAGAACATTATCAATGCACAATTCATAATGCACAATGTATTTTCCCCTTTTGCGCTGCAAAATTACATATTCATAATGCCATATTGCGGCAGATATATAAATAATTTCCATTTTGTGGTTGAGCAGATGAGCAGATGAGCGGCTGTTTTTCTATATATGCCCGCACGCACGCAGGCGGGGTATATATTAGAAAACAACTGCTCATCTGCTCTTGTCTTTTAATAAGTTTTTAGCCATACAACCACCCTCTATCCTATACGCATCCTATGCCTATCCTATAACAAAATGAGCAGAAAATTAATGGTGAATTAATGGCAATCAATAGGGGATTTTTAATAATTCTTTAATGGTTTTTATGGAGAAAATAGCATCTGTGCACGGAACCACGTACGCTATTTTACGGAGAATACTCTTGTTAATTGTTAATTGTTAATCATACGGGTTGCGTAATCCGAAAAAAATGTGTAACTTTGCGGCAAATATGGCTTTCTCCGTACTTGCGGGGATACAGAACGTAAATAATAACCCAACGATATGAATTTTATTCAACTGATTACCAAACTATTCGGCAATAAGGCACAGAAAGATATGCGTGCCATAATGCCGTATGTGGAGAAGATCAAGGCGGCATACACCGAGATTGACGCCCTCTCCAACGATGAACTGCGTGCCCGCAGCCAAGCCCTGATGGACAAGATTCAGGCGCGTGTAGCAGACAAGAAACAGAAAATCAAAGATCTGAAAGCAAGTATCGAGTCGCTCGAGATAGAGCAGCGCGAGAAAGTATATAACGAGATAGATCGTCTCGAAAAGGAGATTAAGACCGACTACGAGACCATTCTCGACGAGATGCTTCCCGAGGCGTTTGCCATCGTCAAATCGACTGCGCACCGCTTTGCGGAGAACGAGACCGTGGTTGTTACGGCTACCGAGCAGGACAAGAACCTCGCTGCTGACCCGCGCTTCGACTTCGTGGAGATAGACGGCGACAAGGCCATCTATCACAACCACTGGACTGCCGGCGGCAACGAGATTACATGGGATATGGTGCACTATGACGTGCAACTCATCGGCGGTGTTGTACTCCATCAGGGTAAGATCGCCGAGATGGCTACGGGTGAGGGGAAGACGCTTGTTTCCACGCTGCCCGTTTTCCTCAATGCGCTGACCCACGAGGGCGTGCATGTGGTTACGGTGAACGACTATTTGGCAAAGCGTGACTCTGAATGGAACGGACCTATCTATATGTTCCATGGCTTGACCGTTGATTGTATCGACAAGTACAAACCCAACAGCGACGAACGCCGCCGTGCTTACAACTGCGACATCACGTTCGGTACCAACAACGAGTTCGGTTTCGACTATCTGCGTGACAATATGGCTACCTCGCCGCTCGACCTTGTGCAGCGCGGACATAACTTCGCCATCGTTGATGAGGTGGACTCCGTCCTGATTGACGACGCACGTACGCCGTTGATTATCAGCGGTCCGGTGCCCAAGGGCGAGGACCAGATGTTCGACGAGTACAAGCACCGTGTGGAGCAACTTGTGCGCACACAGACCACGCTGACCACCAAATTGCTCAGCGAGGCAAAAGCCAAGATGGGCAGTGCGGACGAGAAAGAGCGCGAGGCGGGCGAGTTGGCATTGTTCCGTTCGTTCAAGGGTATGCCGAAAAACAAAGCCCTGATCAAGTATCTGAGCGAGCCGGGTATCAAGGTGCGCCTGCAGAAGACCGAAGAGTTCTATATGCAGGAGAACGAGAAGAACATGCACATCGCCACCGACGAACTCTATTTCGTCATCGACGAGAAAAACAAGACTATCGAACTGACCGACAAGGGTATTGATGCCCTGACGGGTACCACCGAGGACCCGCAGTTCTTCGTCCTGCCCGATGTGGGTAGCGAGATTGCCGAGGTGGAGAACAACGCCGCCCTGTCCGCCGAGGAGAAACAGCAGCGTAAGGACGACATAATGACCAACTACAGCATCAAGTCGGAGCGCGTGCATACGGTCAACCAGTTGCTCAAAGCCTACACGTTGTTTGAAAAAGATGTGGACTATATCATTGACAACAACGAGGTGAAGATCGTCGATGAGCAGACCGGACGTATTATGGAAGGGCGTCGCTGGTCGGACGGTCTGCACCAGGCGGTAGAGGCGAAAGAGAACGTAAAAGTGGAGGGCGCAACCCAGACCTTCGCCACCATCACGCTCCAGAACTATTTCCGTATGTACAACAAACTCGCAGGTATGACCGGTACCGCCGAGACCGAGGCGGGCGAGTTCTGGAATATCTACAAACTCGATGTGGTGGTCATCCCGACCAACAAGCCCATCGCGCGTATCGATATGAACGACCGTATCTACCGCACCAAGCGCGAGAAATACAACGCCGTCATTGATGAGATTGTCGCCCTCGTAGGCGCAGGTCGCCCTGTATTGGTTGGTACTACGAGCGTGGAAATAAGCGAGTTGCTGAGCCGTATGCTCAACCTGCGCAAGATACCGCACAATGTGTTGAACGCCAAGTTGCACCAGCGCGAGGCGGAGATTGTGGCACAAGCCGGTCGCCCCGGAGTGGTTACTATCGCAACGAACATGGCGGGGCGTGGTACGGATATCAAACTCACGCCCGAGGTGAAAGCCGCAGGCGGTTTGGCTATTATTGGTACCGAGCGCCACGAGAGCCGTCGTGTTGATCGCCAGTTGCGCGGTCGTGCCGGTCGTCAGGGCGACCCGGGTAGCAGCGTTTTCTATGTATCGCTGGAGGACGACCTGATGCGTATGTTCGGATCGGAGCGTATCGCTGCCGTCATGGACAGGATGGGCTTCCAAGAGGGCGAGATGATAGAGCATTCGATGATCTCCAGTTCTATCGAGCGTGCGCAGAAAAAGGTGGAGGAGAACAACTTCGGTATCCGCAAGCGCCTGATCGAGTACGACGATGTGATGAACCAGCAGCGTAATGTCATCTATGCCAAACGCCGCCACGCCCTGATGGGCGAGCGTATCGGTGTGGATATCACCAATATGATCTACGACACCGCCGAGGCCATTGTTGCCGACGCACGCGAGGCTGGCGACTACGAAGGACTGACATTCGAGGTCATGCAGACCTTTGCGATGGAGGTACCGTTCGACGAGCAGACTTTCCGCAGCAGCAAACCTGCCGCATTGAGTGAGCAACTCGCCGAAGCGGCACTGGATATGTTCAAACGCCGTATGGACAAACTGATGTCGGTGGCTAACCCTGTTATCCAAAAGGTATATGAGGAGAAAGGGCAGATGTATGAAAACATCCTGATCCCGATCACCGACGGCAAGAAAGTCTATAATATCGCTGTCAATCTGAAGAAAGCCGCCGAATCGGATTCCCGCGAAGTGGTGCGTGAGTTCGAAAAACGTATGCTGCTCTATGTCATCGACGACGAATGGAAAGAGCATCTCCGCCAGTTGGACGACCTCAAACAGAGCGTGCAGAACGCTTCCTACGAGCAGAAAGACCCGCTCCTTATATATAAACTGGAGTCGTTTGGTATCTTCCGCCGTATGCTGGACGCGCTCAACCGCCGTGCTATTGCTATCCTGCTCCGCGGGCAGATTCCTACTGCCAACCCCGAGGAGGTGCGCCAGGCACAGGAGCAACGCCGTCAGGACTACTCCCGCTACCGTACGCAGAAAGACTCTGTCGCACGTGCCGCACAACAGAGCGGACAGGCGGCAGCCGCAGGGCGCGACACCCGTGAGGTGCAACGCCCCGAACCGATTCACGTAGAGAAGAAACCGCGTCCCAACGACCCGTGCCCCTGCGGCAGCGGCAAGAAATACAAACAGTGCCACGGTCGTTTGGAAAATGGTGCACTCTAAAAAATGTGTATGAAAAACCGAATAGATTAAAATACATTGCGAATAGAGTAGGGTGCTTCGCTTTGAATAAGTAAGGTGGATGTCGGGTGGATGTCGGGTGGATAGCCTGTTTTTGTCCTGCCCGCATCACCTGCAAAATATAATCTTATTTAATAATTTACCACAAAGCGAACAAATAATGGTTCAATGATATGGTTAATTATTGAATAATTAACGTTTAATTACACGATAATTAACGTTCTTATGTTTATGCGACGATTTATAAGCGTCATTGTATGTTTTCTGTCTTGTGCTGTCTCTCTTTGGGCGGTACAAGACTCTCTTTTAGTGGCAGATGGTTATGCGGGTGTTGAACCGGACACCATCCGTTTGCAAAACCTGTCTTCTACTGCTGATTTGGATGCGCTCCTGCTTGAGTTGGTTGCCAAGCAAGGACGCGAACTGCACGAGAACGACAGTCTGGAACAGCAACTCACCGTAGCGGAGATATTGGTACGTGATTCGCTCCTGGCACAGGCCCACCGCGACTCAGTCGAACTTGATTCGCTCAAGGAAGTTAATGCCCGTCTCCGTGAGGAAGTACACGATGTTCCGTTGGTGGTTGTTGCACAAAAATCCCTCGTTAAGGACGCCGAAGAAGACCGTAACGAAGTTCTGCGTGCTATTCGGGAGATGCATACCCCATGGAGAAGAGAAGCGAAGATAATGGTGCAACTGACCCAGAACTACGTTTCGCCCAACTGGTATCAGGGCGGGTCCTCTTCTTTTGCGGTGCTAAGTATATTCAAAGGAACGGCAGGATATTACTCTGAGCGGTTTACATGGGAGAACACGGGCGAATGGCGTGCGGGCGGTTCCACCGTCAGCGGCGACTCGCTCCGCAAGATCAATACCACCGACGACCTGTTCCGCCTTTATTCCAAAGCCAACTACAAGGCTGTCGGCAACAAACTCTTCTATTCGTTTTCGGCAGAGTTTGAGACCCGCTTGTTCAATACGTACAAGGCGAATACCCGTGAGAAGAAATCTGCCCCGTTCTCGCCTGTGCGCCTGAACCTTGCCTTGGGTTTGGATTATAAACCGGTGGCAGGACTGAGTATCTCTTTCTCTCCGTTGGCGTACAAGTTGGTGCATGTGAGCGATACCACCAATATGAAGCAAACCGACTACAGTATTCCCGTCGGGCAGAAGACACTCAACGATGTGGGTTCTTCCGTCCGTGTGGAGTATGTCTGGAAACCTGTGCGCGAGATTGCACTGGAAACCAAGTTCTATATGTACACCAACTATAAGAAGGTGGAGTTGGACCTTGAGGTGAACTGCGATTTTATTATCAACCGTTTCTTCTCCGCGCGTGTGATGCTCCATCCCCGCTACGATAATACCGTTATTTATACGGGCGACGAGAAAGCCAAGATGCAGTTTCGTGAACTCCTCTCTATCGGCTTCGCCCACAAATTCAGATAATAGTACTACCAATTCATAATTCATAATTCGTAATTCATAATTGCCATGGAAATCCGTTCCTATATTGCCGCTAATCGCTCCCGTTTCCACGAGGAGTGGGCAAGTCTTATCCGTATTCCGAGTGTCAGTTGTCAGCCCGAGCATAAGGCAGATATGCTGCGTTGTGCCGAGCGTTGGCGCGAACTGCTGTTGGCTGCAGGTTGTCAGAAAGCCGAGGTGATGCCTTCAGACGGCAATCCTTTTGTCTATGCCGAGTACACACCCGATATCCAAGAAGGCAAGCGCGTCCCGACAGTCCTCGTCTATGCGCACTATGATGTCATGCCTGTGGAGCCGCTTGACCAGTGGCATTCCAACCCGTGGGAGCCGGAAATCCGCGATGGTCGTCTGTATGCCCGCGGGGCTGATGACGACAAGGGGCAGGCGATGATACAAGCCAAAGCCTTCGAGTATATGGTACGCGAAGGGCTTATGAACTGCCACGTGAAGTTCATATTCGAAGGCGAAGAGGAGATTGGCAGCCCATCGCTTGAGGCTTTCCTGCACAAGCACAAGGAACTCCTCGCATGCGACATCATCCTCGTCAGCGACACCTCCATGATTGGCAAGGACACCCCCTCAATCACCACGGGTTTGCGCGGGTTGGCGTATTGGCAAATCGAGGTGGACGGACCGTGCCGCGACCTGCATAGCGGGCATTTCGGCGGTGCTGTCAAGAACCCCATCAACGCACTCTGCGAGATGTTGGCGCAGGTGGTGGACAAGCACGGACGCATCACCATCCCGCATTTCTACGACGATGTACTGCCCATTCCCGCTGCCGAGCGCGAGATGATAGCGCAAATACCCTTCTCCGAAGAGGCATACTGCCGTGCCATTGGCGTGGATGCCACCTTTGGCGAGGAAGGCTACTCCACGCTGGAGCGCAACTCCTGCCGCCCGTCCTTCGACATCTGCGGTATCTGGGGAGGCTACACGGGTGAGGGCAGCAAGACCGTCCTTCCGTCCAAAGCCTTTGCCAAAGTCAGTTGCCGTCTTGTGGCTGACCAGGACCACGAGCATATCAGTCAGGCGTTTATCGACTATATGCAGCACATCGCGCCCGTTGGCGTGCGCGTGAAAGTGACGCCTATGCACGGTGGTCAGGGCTATGTCTGCCCCATTGACATACCCGCTTACAAGGCTGCCGAGAAGGGCTTTGAGGTGGCTTTCGGCAAACGTCCGCTGGCTGCCCGTCGGGGAGGCAGTATTCCTATCATCTCTTCTTTCGAGCAAATCCTTGGCGTGAAGACTATCCTCATGGGCTTCGGCTTGGAGCAGAACGCTATCCACTCGCCCAACGAGTCAATGGACCTTGAGACTTGGGAGAACGGCATCGTGGCGGTTACGGAGTTCTACAAGAACCTAACTTTGTAAACTATGCGAATTACCATTGTGGGGCAGGGCAATGTGGCGTGTAATCTGCTGCATGCCTTTGAGAATAACGGTGTACGTGCTGAGATGGTATCGAGCAGGGTAGGGTTGGACGCACTGCCGGAGTCGGATGTGTTTGTCTATGCCGTGCGGGACGAGGCGTTGGAGCAAGTGGTGGCACAGGTATATGCGCCGCGTGCGCTGCACCTCCATACATCGGGTACGATGCCACTGTCGGTATTCGGCGACGACAAACCGCACGCCGGCATTCTCTATTTCTTCCAGAGTTTCAGCAAGGCGCACCTGATAGAGGATTTTACCACGGTCCCCGTCTTTATTGAGGGGCGCAATATCGATGACATTAGTGCCATCTATTCTCTTGCGCAAACGCTTACTCCGCGTATCTATGAGGCGAACCGGCACGACCGTGAACGCCTGCATCTGGCAGGGGTCTTTGCCAACAATTTCACCAACGAAATGTATGCTATTGCCGCCGACATACTGCGTGGCACAAGTATCCCGTTCCAAGTCCTTTTGCCGCTTATTGACCAAACTGCGGAGAAAATACATTCGCTATCGCCCCGTGATGCACAGACAGGACCTGCCCGCCGCGGGGACGAAAATGTGATGCAACACCACGTTTCCCTTCTACCCAACGACGACTTTCGCACGCTTTACCGTCTGGTCTCCAAATTGATACAGCAAAGCGATAAATAACTATTGCGCAATATAGTGGTAATCAAAAGTAAGTCTATGCTGCACTGATATGTAATATATTGTAACTTTGTGGTTGAACGTGGAGAAAATGGCAGGGCAACCGCATCAAAATTGCATATCATTCAGGGAATGCGGATACTATGTGTTCCCTGCAAGCCATAGGCGAAGTAGGGTGTCTCGCCCTCGTCCGAGACCGGTTTGGCACAAACCATATGACTATGCTCTGTATGGGAGACGACGCGTCTCGCGTCGTTATGCGCCACAGGCGCATTGAGTGCCTGCTGGGATCCTGCAAGTCCGTGGACGTAGCAGGGTGATTCTAACGAAAACAAATCCCCATGGCTTGAGTAGAACTCCTTATCGGATCGCGTTGTTATCGGCTTTGCCGAACTATATGTACGTTTCATTATGTCTTTTTGATGGCATTTAGAGGCTGTTTTGAGAACTTTTGTATTATTTCCACATTGTTTCATTATTATTTTGATGCGGTTGCCATGAGAAAATGGCATTGTACTTGCGTATATCTGTTTTTTTGTGTAACTTTGCACGCTAATCGTATTTGGTAAAAATGGGCAGTATGCAAGTACACAGGTCTTTGGGCAGTCGTAAGGCAGGAATATTGTTGCGGGTATGGGTAATGCTCGCAGGAATAATATGCTCTGTGGCTGCCATAGCAGACGACAGACCCTATCTGTGCGAATTGGGATTGCAGGCAGGCTGCGGGTACTATGTGGGCGATGCGACAATGCATATTTTTAACCATCCGCGCGAGGCATACGGGGCGCATTTCCGGTATAAGTTTACCAACCGATGGGCATTGCAGGTAAAGGGGCTGACGCAGCGTATTGCGGGCTATGAATACGATGACCGTATGCAGAAACAGGATGCGATGTGGAGTACGCAGATCATCAACCTTGACGCTATGGCGGAGTTCAATTTCTTCCGCTTTGGCGGAAAAACCTACGATACGCGTATCAAACCATTGACCCCTTATATATTCCTCGGCGTAGGCGTGGCGGTGTACGGCAATGGAATGAATATCGGCGGTTGGGACTGGAGCGACTATGGCGGCAAGGTACCCGTGGCATTTTATATCCCGATGGGTTTCGGATTGAAATGGAAATTTGCGGAACGGTTCGGATTGAATCTGGCATGGCAGCATAATATCTATATGGCTGACAATCTGGATGGTAGGAAGAATTTGAATAATACTCATAACCTCAATGGCAGCAATATATTGAACTTTGATGTTACCTCGCAACTCACTCTCGGCATAGTTTTTGAATTTGCACAGGAGAAAAAAGTTTGCCGTACTTGTATGTATTGACAAGGCACGATGCGTAATTATAATGGAATGATGACATATAAAGACCAAATAGACAAATCGCGTATGCCGCGCCACGTGGCTGTCATTATGGATGGCAACGGGCGGTGGGCGAAGAAGCAGGGCTTGGCGCGTATGTTCGGACACCGGCAGGGGGTACAGACCGTACACGACATTACCGTTGCCGCTGCAGAGATAGGTATAGAGTATCTGACGCTTTATACATTCTCCACCGAGAACTGGAACCGCCCGAAAGAGGAGGTGGATGCGCTGATGAGTCTGTTGGTGGATACGATAGTGAAAGAGACGCCTACTCTGATGCAGAACAACGTGCAGTTGCTCACTATCGGCGATATCAGCCGTCTGTCCGAGGAAGCACGCCGGAAATTCGAGCAGTGTATGCGCGAGACGAGCCTGAATACAGGGCTGAAAATGGTCATCGCCCTAAGTTATTCCTCACGCTGGGAGATAACACACGCTATGCAACAGGCTGTGCAAATGGCACTTACAGGCGGACTGCGTGTGGAAGATATCAATGAGGAGTTTGTATCGTCCTGTATGACGACACGCAATATGCCTGACCCCGATTTGCTGATCCGCACCAGTGGAGAACTGCGATTGAGCAATTTCTTGCTATGGCAGTTGGCTTATTCTGAACTTTATTTTACAGATTGTCTGTGGCCCGAGTTTACGCCCGAGGAATTTTATAAAGCAATCGTAGATTATCAACATCGTGAACGTAGATTTGGCAAGACCAGTGAACAAATTCGTTAATATACTATTTCTTCTTTTTCTTGTATCTGTGGCTGCATTGGCACAAACTGCCAAGCAGACAATGGTTGCAGATACGATAGTGAGTGATTCACCGTTTGTGCAAGACAGCGCAGAGACGAATGTTCCCGAGATAGAGTACTCGTTACAACGCAAGACCTACGAGATTGCGGGTATTGAGGTGTCGGGGGCGGACAGTTATGAGGATTTTATGCTGATTGGTTTCTCGGGATTGGCAGTCGGCGATAAGATTGAGGTACCGGGTGACCAGATCACCAAGGCTATCAAGCGTTTTTGGAAACAGGGACTGTTCTCCGATGTAAAGATCAAAGCCAAAAAGATAGAAGGCTCCAAAATTTGGTTGCAGATTGAACTCAAGCAGCGTCCACGTGTGTCGGAGGTGGCATATCAGGGATTGAAAAAGAGCGAGAAAGAGGACGTGGAGGTAAAAGTAGGTATCCGCAACGGCAGTCAGATGACACCGAACCTGTCCGACCACGCCAAGACGGTTATCAAGAAATATCTCGCCGAAAAGGGTTTTCATAATGCCGAGGTGCAGGTACTGGAATTTAACGACCAAGACCACCCCGGATATGTGAAAGTGGCTATCAATGTGGACAAGAAGACCAAAACAAAGGTAGGGAAAATCTACATCACAGGCAACAGTGCCTTGACACACAACCAGATCAACAAGGCGATGAAGAAGACGAATGACAACAACATCATCAACCTCTTCCGCACCAAGAAATTTGTTACTGAGGAGTATGAAAAGGACAAGCAGGCGGTAATAGAAAAATACAACGAAATAGGTTACCGCGATGCGTATATTGTTGCCGACAGCGTGGTGCCTAACCCCGAAGACCCGACCCGTGTGGATGTGTATATGACTATTAGCGAGGGGGACAAATACTATATCCGCAATATCAAATGGGTGGGAAATACCGTCTATCCGTATGAGATGTTAGATGCCACCTTGGGTGTGAAGAAAGGCGATGTATATAACCTGAAAACCCTGAACGAGCGTCTGCAGTCAGACGACGATGCTGTTGCCAAACTATATACTGACCGTGGTTATTTGTTCTTCAATGTTGATCCTGTGGAGGTGAATGTGGAGAACGACAGTATTGACTTCGAGATGCGAATGTACGAGGGCAAACCTGCCACCATCAACCAGATTAATATAGTAGGTAACACGCGCGTGTATGAGCATGTGGTGCGCCGCGAACTCTATACAAAACCGGGACAACTCTATTCGCAGTCCGATATTATGCGGTCGCTGCGTGAGTTGGCGCAGATGGGACACTTTGACCAAGAGAAATTAGTTCCAGATATTCAACCAAACCCCGAGGAAGGCACGGTGGATATTACGTATCAGTTGGAAACCAAATCAAGCGACCAAATTGAGTTCTCTCTCGGCTGGGGAGCCACCGGTCTGGTGGGTTCATTGGGATTGAAATTTACCAACTTTGCCATCCAAAACCTATTTAACAAGAAAGCCTACCGAATTGTGCCGCAAGGTGAGGGACAGACGTTCTCCATCAACGCCCGCACGAATGGTATATACTATACCTCGGCAAGTATCTCGTTTCTTGAGCCATGGCTGGGTGGAAAGCGTCCTAACTCGCTGAGCGCAAGCATCTATTTCGCTCAGCAGACAGGCTATGCCGATAGTTACTACAAGGCATATCAGAACCTTTACAACACCTATTACAACAACTATTATGCATACGGTAATTCGTCGGACTACTACCAGCAGTTGCAAGAATCGTATGCCGACAAGGACAAGTATTTGCGCACGTTTGGTGTGAGCATCGGATATGGTAAGCGTTTGCGCTGGCCGGACGACTATTTTACGTTCTACGGTGAGTTGAGTTACCAGATGTATATGATGAAAGATTGGCCTTACCTGCTGATTGCCAATGGTACAAGCCACAACTTTTCATTAAATCTGCAACTCTCGCGCTCCAGTATAGACAACCCGATTTATACCCGCCGTGGTTCGCAATTCTCTCTCGGTCTGAAAATCACCCCGCCGTATTCGTTGATTTCGGGTAAGGACTACTCGCAGATGACTACGGCAGAGCGGTATCACTTGATAGAGTACCACAAGTGGAAATTCTCCGGCAAGGTGTTCACCCCGCTGAGCAAAGACTCCAAGTTGGTATTGATGACGCGTGCGGAGTTCGGTTATCTCGGCAACTACAACAAGGACGCCAAGTCGCCGTTTGAGACGTTCTATATGGGTGGTGATGGTATGTCGAGTTATACCAGTTATTCCACCGAATACGTGGCTATGCGCGGTTATTCGTCAGGTTCGCTGACTCCGTACGATGCCACCACGGGACGCAATATGGGTTATGTCTATAACAAGTTCACCATGGAGTTGCGCTATCCGATTGCATTGGAGCAGAGTGCCACTATTTGGGCACTGGCGTTCGTGGAGGCGGGTAACTGTTTCTCGGACATCAAGCAGTACAACCCGTTTGACCTGAAGCGCAGTGCGGGTGTGGGTGTGCGTATCTTCCTGCCTATGTTCGGTTTGCTCGGTATTGACTGGGGCTGGGGTTTCGACAAAATCAACGGTTCCGACCAGTACGGCAAGAGCCAGTTCCACTTCGTCCTCGGACAGGAGTTGTAAGTTAGACCATTATGCTGTTTTATATATTAGATAATATGAGAAAAACCTTGTATGGATTGGTGTTTGTAGTTTGCTTGTTGAGTGCGTTACCGGTTCTTGCAGCCAAGGAGCAGTCGATTGCGTATATTGATATGGCATATATTTTGAAAAATTTGCCACAATATGAATCGGCAAACGAGCAACTGACGATGATCAGCCGTCGCTGGCAGAAAGAGATTGATGCCCTCAACCAAGAGGCACGGGTGTTGGCTACCAACTATCAGACCGAGCAGATCTTCCTCTCGGAGGAGATGAAACGCCGTCGCGAGGAGGAGATTGTAGCCAAAGAGCAGGAAGTGCTGGAACTGAAACGCAAGTATTTCGGGCAGGACGGCGAACTATTCAAGAAACGCGAGGCACTCATCAAGCCGATACAAGACGAGATCTACGCAGCCATTCAGGAACTGGCTAACGAGAAACATATCGATATTGTAAAAGACCGCTCTGCCGACCCGTCGCTTATTTATATGTCGAGCAAATTAGATATTAGCGACCAAGTCCTGCAAAAACTCGGAGCGAAATAATTATAATGTATAATAAAATGTCAGGTGGATGTCAGGTGGATGACGGGTGGATAACCTCTCTATCATAAGCCTATCCTAAGCGCATCCTATAACAAAATTAGCAAAAGAAAATACGGATAATTAATAACAAAACACAATAATGAAAAAACTTATTTTAGCACTTGCTTTGACACTTCCGATGATTGCCTCGGCACAGAAATTCGGACATGTAAACACACAGGAACTCTTTGCACAGATGCCGGAGATGGCTACTATCAAACTGAAGATGGATACCGTGCAATCACAGTATGAGACTCAACTTGCTTCGATGCAAGAGGAACTCCAAAAGAAAGCACAGGATTATCAGACACAAGAGGCTACAATGGCTGCGGGTGTGAAACAAATCCGCCAGCAGGAATTGCAGGAGATGCAACAGCGTATCCAACTATTCTACCAGACAGCAGAGCAGGATATTCAGAAAACCCAACAAGACCTGTTGGCACCCGTACACGAGCGTATGTCGAAGGCAATCCAAGCCGTGGGGCAGAAAGAGGGATATACCTATATCTTTGATTCTGCGGCAATGGTTTATATCGCACAGGATGCGGCTGACGTGATGCCGTCCGTAAAGAAAGAACTCGGCATTAAGTAATTTTTTGTTCTTTGTTCTTTGTCCGGTCTATGGCAGATGGTTATCTCGAAACCCACTACGCTGAGTATGAGAAACGCAAGGCTGCGTGGCTCAAGAAGAAAAAACATCTCTCTCTGCGGAAACCTATGCCCCTCGTTAATCCGCAAAAAGAGGAAGACGAGGCACTTTGACAATGCATAATTAACAAATATGCAATACATAATTGTTGATTAATTTTCCCATTTACAAATTTACAAATTGATTACACTGTGGTAGAAAAACTGCAACAAACTCTGCGCGACTCGGCAGTAGCGCGTTGGACGGTACTCGTTTTGGTGGCATCGATGATGTTCTTTGCCTATATGTTCGTGGATATTCTCTCGCCGTTGGCATCTTTGCTTGATACGTCGTACAACTGGGATCGAGGTGATTTCGGCACGTACGCTGCCGGAGAGTATCTGCTCAATGTGTTCGGCTTTTTGATTATTGCCGGTATTATCTTGGACAAGATGGGTGTCCGTTTTACGGGGACACTTTCTGCCAGTCTGATGGTCATCGGTGCCGCTGTCAAATATATCGGTTTGAGCGATTGGTTCGACGCTAACAACGTATCGTGGCTCAACTCTTGGTGGACAGATATGCCCGGTTCTGCCAAGGTGGCAATGTTCGGATTTATGATCTTCGGGTGCGGCTGCGAGATGGCCGGCACCACTGTGAGCAAGATCCTTGCCAAATGGTTCAAGGGTAAAGAGATGGCACTCGCAATGGGACTCGAGATGTCTATCGCCCGTATCGGTGTGTTTGCCGCAATGCTTTTCTCACCGATGATCAGCCACGCTTTCGCTGTGGATGGTACGGATTCCGTAGTGGCTCCGCTGCTTTTCTCGGCTCTGTTGCTCGTTATCGGACTGATAAACTTCTTAGTATTTACCGTAATGGATACCAAGTTTGACAAACAACTGGTAGAGATAGGCGAGACAACTGCAGAAAAAGATCCTGAGGATGAGTTCCATATTTCCGATCTTGGGCAAATCTTCAAATCAAAGATGTTCTGGATTGTGGCTATTCTCTGTGTGCTGTATTATTCGGCAATTTTCCCATTCCAGCGTTTTGCCACCAATTTCCTTGAGGAGACACTGCAAATCTCGAATGCCGAGGCGGCAGGTCTGTTTAAGTGGTTTCCGATTTTGGCAATGGTGCTGACGCCGTTCCTCGGTGCGTTTATTGACAACAAGGGCAAAGGCGCATCGATGATGATGATTGGTGCTTTGATTATGATTGTGTGCCACTGCGTGTTTGCTTTCGTATTGCCGCATTTCCCAAGTAAGACTTTGGCACTTGTTACCATTCTGGTTCTCGGTGTCAGTTTTTCACTTGTACCCGCATCAATGTGGCCGTCGGTACCGAAGATTATTGATGAGAAAGTGCTCGGCTCGGCATACTGCCTGATTTTCTGGGTTCAGAATATCGGACTTTGTCTGGTTCCGCTGCTGATTGGCAAATTGCGTGAGGCCACAGGCGGGTATCTTGTGCCGATGATTGTGTTCGCAAGTTTCGGCGTTATCGCCTTTGTTTTCTCATTGCTCTTGAAGATTGAAGACAAAAAGAAGGGCTATGGATTGGAACTTCCTAATAAAAAATAAGGACTCGCTCTGTGTGAGTACCGATACACGCAATCTGCCTGCAGGTTGCGTGTTCTTTGCGCTTCGTGGGGAGAATTTCGATGGTAACCATTTTGCTGCACAAGCCCTTGACAAGGGGGCGGCAATGGCGATTGTTTCGGACGAAGAGGTCTATAACCAACTGCTTAAAGACTACGATGAGACACGTGCCGTGCTCCTTTCACCCACATTGCGGGAGAAAGGAGGAGTGGTCGGTTTGCAATCTCTTGCCCGTGCTTGGCGTCGTGAACTCGGGTTGCCTATCATTGGCATTACAGGGACCAATGGCAAGACAACGACCAAGGAACTGACGGCAGCGGTGCTTTCCACGAAGTACAATATCTATTATACACAGGGAAACTTGAACAATTCCATCGGCGTACCGCTTACGCTGTTGAGCATCACGCGTGCGCACGAGATGGCTATTGTAGAGATGGGGGCTTCGCACCCGGGCGATATACGCGAGTTGGTAAATGTAGCCGAACCAAACTATGGGCTTATCACCAATGTAGGGCACGCCCACTTGCAAGGCTTCGGTTCTTTCGAGGGGGTACAGCAGACCAAAAAAGAACTATACGACTATATCTGCGAACACGGAGGCAAAATTTTCCGAAATACGGATAATCCATACCTGGCAAAGATGGCGGGTAATCTGACTACGATCCCCTATACCACGGGTACAATGCCTGCAGGAACGCATCTTGTTGGGAATTACAATGCCGAGAACATCTCTGCAGCACTCTGTGTCGGTGAGTATTTCGGTATCCCCCGTGAGCAGGGATTGGAGGCTATACGCAACTATATCCCCTCCAACGGGCGTTCGCAGGCAATGGACACAGCGCACAACCACCTCATTGTAGATGCATACAATGCCAACCCCACGTCTATGCAGGTGGCCATCGATGCTTTTACAGGCGATACGTATATCCTCGGGGCAATGCGCGAATTGGGTGAATACTCTCATTTGGCGCATCAAAACATAGTGAATATGCTGGCTGAGCGCAAGGCAGAATTGGTGTTTCTTGTAGGCGACGAATACACGGATACTACTAGCCCTTATCCTGTATTTAGCACGATTGACGACTTGTGCGACTATCTGCAGAAACATCCGCTGCAAGGGCGGCATATTTTGCTCAAAGGTTCACATTCCAACCATATGGAAAAAGCAATACAATACCTATAAACTCTATGAAAAAATCAATTGTTATCCCAGTGATTGTAGTGCTCGTATTGGGCATTGCTGCATTATTGTTCCTTAATTTTCACCAAAAGCAGGAACTGAACGAGATGGTGGAGCAGATGGAGTTCGAGAAATCGGAACTCGAAGACGAGTACGAAGATCTGGCACTCCAGTTTGACGGATATCAGCAAATGAATATCCAAAACGATTCACTCCAAGAGCGTCTAGCACAAGAGCAACAGCGTGTACAGGACTTGCTGGAGGAACTGCGTATCACGAAGGTTACGAATGCACGCCGTATTGCCGAACTGAAAAAGGAACTGGCAACGGTACGAGCCGTAATGAAAGACTACGTGCGGCAGATAGACTCGCTCAATGCCACCAACCAGCGTCTGACGGTAGAGAACCAACAATACAAACAGGAAAACCGGCAAGTGAAACAGCAGAACGACCAATTGTCCTCTATCAACAACCAATTGACAGAGACAGTCTCGCGTGCGTCTATGCTTGAGATAGCATCCTGTACGGTTACAACCCTCAATAAGCGCGACCGCAAAACGCGCATAGTCAGTCAGATACGCAAGTTGCAATTTGACTATACCATAGCCAAGAATATCACTTGTGAACCGGGTCTGAAGACGCTCTATGTGCGTATTGTGGATCCGTCTGGCAATCTGCTCGGAGAGAGTGAGGGACATTTGTTCCATTTTGAGAGCGAGGACATTGCGTATTCCGTGGCGCAGCAGTTCGAGTTTACGGGTGAGGAGTACCAAGGTACATTCTATTGGTCAATTCCTGATGGAATGGAGGCGGCAACAGGGTTCTACAATGCGGATTTCTTTGCTGATGACAACTTAATCGGTTCTTTGCCATTCCAAATAAAAAAATAATAAAAAAATAAAGTGTATATGCATAACAATTAGGGCTGCCTTTCCCAGAAAATGGCAGCCCTAATTTGTGTATATCAAATAAAAGCAGTACCTTTGTGCTCCTTTTTGAGAGGGGCTTTTTCTGTTGCCCGAAAGGTACATTATTTCTAACAAAATATGAATTGGTTTTATAGTCTGTTTTTCGGTACGGGTATCGCACACTCTATTTTCGTGCTTGCACTCGCTATCGCCTGCGGTGTATTCTTGGGCAACAAACTCAAGATAAAAGGCGTAACGCTAGGTGTAACATGGATTTTGTTCTGCGGTATTGCGTTCTCCCATTTTGGTATGCATCTTGATCCGCAGGTGGAGTCGTTTGCCAAAGATTTCGGACTTATCCTGTTTGTCTATTCGATAGGCTTGCAGGTAGGTCCCAGTTTTTTCTCTTCGTTCGGTAAGGGCGGTTTGTCGCTCAACCTGCTGGCAACGGCTATCGTGCTGTTAGGGTGTGTTACGGCGTTTGTTATCCACCTGCTTTCGAGAGTGGACATTGCTACGATGACCGGTGTGTTGTTTGGTGCCGTTACGAATACACCGGGGCTCGGTGCCGCCCAGCAGGCATATACCGATATGCGCGGTGTCGCCAACCCCGACATTGCTACGGGCTATGCTATGGCATATCCGTTAGGCGTAGTCGGTATATTGGTTTCGATGATGCTTATCCGCCTGTTCTTCAATATAAAAATAGAAAAAGAGGAGAAGCGAGTGAACGATGAGAAAGGCGTGCAGGAGGAGATAGAGCACCTGGATATGCTACTTACCAACCCGCAAGTAGAGGGTATCTCTGTCAAGGAATTGAGTACGCTATGCAATGTGGAGTTTGTGGTTTCGCGCCTGGTGCACCCCGACGGACACGATGAAATGCCCGATGCCGATACTAAATTGCACCAGGGCGACAAGGTGCGTATTGTAGTTGATTGCCCACATGAGAAAAGTATTCTTCTGCTGGGTGAGAAAACCACCATCTCGGAGGAGAAAATCAAAGATGCACATTTGGTTTCGCGCCATATTGTGGTGACCAAAACGGAATTGAACGGAAAGCGTATCGGCGAACTGAATGTGCGTGCAGCCTATCATATCTCAATTACGCGTATACGCCGTGCTGGTATTGAGTTGCTCGCTACTCACGATCTGCGGCTGCAATTAGGAGACCGCCTGACTGTGGTGGGAGAAGAAGCCGAGGTGGAAAAAGTAGCAAAAGTGTTTGGCAATTCCGCCAAACGTTTGGATTTGCCCAATCTGGCATCCATATTCTTGGGTATTGTGTTAGGTGTGGCACTCGGTTCGTTGCCTATTGCTTTCCCCGGATTGTCGCAGCCGTTCAAACTCGGTATCGCCGGCGGTTCGCTGATTGTGGCTATCCTGATAGGTTATTTCGGTCCGAAGATGCACGTGGTTACTTATACCACCAGTAGTGCAAACCTGATGATACGTGAGGTGGGAATTGCACTATTCCTTGCCGCAGTCGGTTTCGGTGCCGGCAAATCGTTTATTCCGACATTGCTTGACGGCGGATATGTATGGATCGGCTATGGCGTGATAATCACGATGGTGCCGCTGCTGCTGGTAGGTATTGTAGCCCGCTTGTGGCTCAAGTTGGACTATTTTACACTGATGGGGTTGATTGCCGGCAGTACGACCGACCCGCCTGCATTGGCGTATGCAACTTCGCACACTTCATCAAACGACCGTGCTGCTGTGGCATATTCTACTGTCTATCCGCTAACTATGTTCCTGCGTGTGCTGACGGGGCAAATGATGATATTGTTCTTCTTATAAAAGATGTCCGTTAATTCCAATTGGCACATTAATGAACAAAACAATGAACGAAGAACAATGAAGAGGATGGAGTATAGTGTGTTTGATGATATGGCGGAATGTACTGCAGCGGAAGTGGCGCGATTGCTTCCGCAAGTAAGTGCGCAACGCCGAGAACAGGCATTGCGCTATAGCCATACTTTGGGGCAATATACGTGCTTGAAATCATATTGTATGCTGGTGGAATTGCTTCGCAAGCACGGTTTCTTGCAGGCTGGTGAATTGCCTGATTTTGCATACAATGAGTATGGAAAGCCTTACATAGAAGGGGGAACGGAGTTCTCTATTTCGCATTGCAAAAAGGGAATCCTGGTTGCCATAGACCGGCAGGCAATAGGGGTAGATATAGAGTGTATTCGTTCTGCCGACGAGGCATTGATCCGCCGTACAATGAATAAAAGCGAAAGAGCCAGTATTGATGCTGCGGAACGCCCGGACATCGCCTTTATACGTCTTTGGACACAGAAAGAAGCCGTAGTCAAACAGCGTGGAACGGGTATCATCAGCGACCTGCACGAAATACTGAATATTCCTTTGCTACCGCATCTGCAAACCATAGAAAAAGAAACATATATTTATACGATTGCCACACAAAAAGAGGTTGTCTCATAAAAACAGAGACAACCTCTTTTTGCATATAGGAATGCATAAACTGTATATTTTAGGGTGGTAAGATATGGGTATCCTCTCGGTATCCACCTGACATCCACCCGACATCCACCTTACATATACAGTGAATAGGTTTATGCAGTGTATGCACTATTTTTATGCAATGCGGGTTTATTTGTGCAGTTTCACAATCAATGTGGATACAGGGGAAACCTCGATACCCGTTTGGGACAAGTCAACGCTTTTCCCAGTGAGGACATCGGTACCTACAGGATTATATTTACCCAATATCTCGGCATAGTGCGCAGTAGGAATGGTACGTGTCTCGTTGCTTGCATTAGCGAAGACAAAGACCGCCTCATCATCGTTGTAGCGGAAGAAAGCATACGTATTGTCGCGGCTGAGGAAATGCATCGTGCGCCCCGTATGGATGACCGGTTCTGTCTTGCGCCAGCGGAGCAGTCGGCTCTGATAATCAAACATATCGCGTTGTTCGTCAGTCAGTTGATCGGGCATAGGGAGCGGCATACGCAGGGTGGAGTGCCCTTTGGACATATCCGATGAGTGCATATCGTACTCGTCGCCGGCAAACACTTGCGGGATACCACGCATTGTAGCGAGAAGCGTATATGCCAACTTGGTATAACGCGGGTCTTTGTCTTTCACCACATCACCGATGCGATCCATATCGTGGTTGTCGAGGAAGATAAGCAGGTTGTTGACATCAGCATAAAGATAATCCTGCGAGAGCGCATCATAGACGCGTGTCAGTCCGCCGCCCCAGCCATTGTCATTCCCTCCAAGTGCCTGACGGATAGCCTCGCAGGTTGGGAAATCCATTACAGAAGGAAGATTGCTGTCGAAACCATCCCGATTGTTGCTACCCGACTGCCAATACGCCACAGCCGATGCGGGGCGCGTCCAGCACTCGCCCACGATATTGATGTACGGGTACTCATCGCGGATGGCTTTGAGCCAGTTGGCAGCCGGTATTTTCTCTATATAAGGGTAGGTATCCACTCGCAGTCCGTCGAGATTGGCGTATTCAATCCACCAGATAGCCCACTGTTGGAAATAGCGGAGCAGATCCGGGTTCTCGAGGTTCATATCGGGCATAGGGTGGTCGAACCAACCGCGGTTGGAAAGCAGTCGGTCGTACTCGGAGGCATTGATGTCATAGTTGGCAGAAAAGACATTGTTGGTGCGGGTGAACTCGTCAAACCGGTTGATCCAATCGTGGTACGGCAGGTCTTTCATCCACCAGTGTGCTCCGCCGCAATGGTTTGGTACCATATCCATCAGGATCTTGATACCATATGCGTGTGCGGAATCGACCATTTGGCGATAGAGTTCGTTGGAACCGAAACGCGGGTCAATATGGTAATAATCCGAGCAAGCATAGCCGTGGTAGGACCATTTTTCCTCGTCATCGAGCAAAAGCGGGGTAGGCCAAATGGCGGTGGCACCAAGGGCGGATATATGCCCGAGTTGGCTGATAATACCCTGAATATCACCACCGAAACGACCGTGAATGTTTTGCTTGTCGGCTTTTTCACGTGTGTTGTCGGTGGAGTTGTTGCTCGGGTCTCCGTCCACAAAGCGGTCGGACATAATCAAATACACGACATCGGCAGAGGTGAATGAGCAGCGATCGCGACTGCCTTCACGGCGGTCGTAGATTGTGTAGTCGTAAGTTGCGCGGCGATTGCCTTTGCGCAACGTGATGCGATAGATGCCGGCCTGGCGGACATCCATATCGACAAAGAGGTAGTTCTTACTCTCGGCGTTGTGTTGAGCGGTGGGAACAAGTCCGATGCATTGTCCGCGCATAACCCGTCCCGCAGCGAGTTCTTGAACGGAGACAGTGGCATCCTGCAAGTCTTCGCCGTAGAACATCAAGGTCAGCGGTTGGTGCATATCCGTCCACCAGCAGAGCGGTTCAACACGATTGATTTTCGGGTTTGCCCACAGGGTGGAACAGAGCAAAAGTGCTACAAAAAGAAATCTATATTTCATGGTTGGTTATATTAAAATGCGATGTTTATTCAGAGCGGTCTATATTTCGTTCACTCGTATCTGGTTCAATGTGTTGTGTTCGCTTTTCAGTTGCAAGAAATGCTTCCAAAAGGCTTGCATTTGCGGCGGCGTGGATTGGAGGAATTCCTCCGAACCCTGCCTGTCAATGCGATCGAAGACCATTCCGACGGTGATATGGTGCGTGTCCAGTGCGGGCTGAAAAGTCTTGTCTTCTTTGTTCTCGATGTATATCTCGCGCAGGAGTTGCGTTTCCACAAGACGGGACAGCAACTGATTGACCAACCGAAGCGGCAAGTGGTTTTGAACAGCCAGTTCGTGCGCCGTCAGCGGTGTCTCATCATACTCAAAACGATGGATGATAACCGACAGCAGATAGAGGGTAATAAAGTCTTTGTAACGGCGCGACATACGTGCTACATCGTCTTGATATTCAAACAGTTCGTTGTTCTGTATGGCAAACGACATCTCCGCCCCGATGAGTATCAGCAGACACGTCCATTGCAGCCACGTGAGCAGGATAGGCAGTGTGGCAAATGCACCATAGACTATACTCGTGCGCGAGAGAAAAACAATGATATAGACCGATAGTATTTGTAATAATAGGAACAGCGTACCGATAAGTACGCCCGGTATCAATGCACTGACAAACCCGACTTTGGTATTGGGAATGGCGATGTACATCCATGTGAATAACGCCCAACAAACCACGAACTGGAACAGACGCACAAGTCCCGTTTTGATCTGGGCAAAGAAAGCGAGGTCGTGCAAGGCGGTTACAACGGTCGAATTGATAAAGATACTCATACCCGATGTAACAACGACCAAGATGGGTATAAGCACAACGATGGCAATGTAGGTGGTCAGTTGGCGAATGACAGAGCGTGACTGTTTCACGTTCCAAATCTCGTTGAAAGCCGACTCGGCATTGCGGAAAAACGAATAGACCGCCCATAGCAGGATAACCAAACCGATGCCCAAGAACACCCCGCCTTGTGCGGTATCAAGGTAGCGCTCCACCATAGCCATAATGGTAGGCACAAGGTTGGTCTCGCCGAGGAAAGAATCGTTGAGTTGCTGCTGAATAAGATCCGCCACACCGAAACCTTTTGCCACGGCAAGAATCATAGCAAGAATAGGAATGATGGCAAAAACAAGAGAGTAGGTGAGACTATTTGCGCGAACATTCAGATTTTTTGATGTAAAACCACGAACAACCAAGACTATGGTTCGCAAAACCCGATAGCCGAGACGTTTGCCACGACTTGTCAGTTCTGCATTGGTACGACGCCACACATCGTAACGCAAGAAATCGCGTATTTGACGATAGGTTGCCATTGTTAGACCGCCTTCGGCTGTTGGAGGTTAGACTGACTATATTGAGCAAGTATGCCTATAAGCCGGGTTCTGTACCGACCAGAAGGCCGGTGTTCATCATTAATCTCGAGCAACGTATTACTACGTGCTTCTCCCGCTTCCTACCCTCCGACTCGCGCGAGCCACGCTCAAACATCGGTTTACATGGAATTGCAGCCCATAGTATAGTCGTTTCACTTTACTCGTCTCTGTACCAGTGACCAAACATTGCTGCCTGACGGTCGTTAACCGCTATGGTGCTCTGTGCTGCCCGGACTTTCCTCTTGGTGAGGGACAAACACACGTGTTCCCTTCCTCTTTTCCAAGCGATGAACCGGCATACTTTTCTCAATACGTCATTAGACCTCTATATTCAACAATAGCCCTGAACGGGCTATTTACAGAGCGGCATAAGGGAGTCGAACCCTCCTCCTAAGCTTGGGAAGCTTATGCACTACCGATGTGCTAATGCCGCATTTCTCAAAAACGTTTGCAAAGGTACACTATTTTTTCGAGATATGCAAATCTTTTAGTAGATTTCTACGATTTGGCGTGGAACACGATGTGTCATTTGGCATCGGGACATAGGTTTTACACCATCGGTTTGTATATTTGTAACCCGCTGTGTGGCACTGACTTGCACGGGAATCTCCATTTGTTTCGTGCCTATTATTTTTGCATCGCTATGCAGGTTCTTTTCCAATATATACAGATGTCCGTTGCGCCGTTGATAAATAGTATTAAGTTGCACTTTGGCATTCATCTTGCGAAGGCGGAACTTTTCAATCTGTTGGTCGTCCATATTAAAGAGGTTGAGTATTTGTAACTGATCCTTATTAAGTTTCATTCCAAACGGGATATTGATCTGTCCCTCTCCATATTCGGAGAAACGGCGTACCGAAAGTGTTTGTGAATCAATGATATAATGGCGGGTCACCGAATACTTGACGATACCGAGATAGTTGTGTTTTTCCACGTGAGTGAGGACGGTCTCACCCTCGCTCTCGTTGCTGACCGACCAATGGCGCACATCGCCGACCCATTTTTCAAAATCATACCGAATGTTGCCTATGGCAAACAAGCCTTGATGCACCACTACGCCGGAATCGACTGCAGTAGCGGCTTTGCGCATATCTTTGTCGATACGTTCCAATCCGTCGCCAGCCAAAATGGTGTCAGCCAAAGCGCGAATAACGGGTTTGAAAAAACGTTTGCAGTATTCGCCGGCGAATTGCACCGAATCGCGATTATCTTTGGTGGCTTCGGGTAGAATGACCACCGAGGCAATCATTTGTTCCATTCCCCACGCTTCACCCTCGGAGTCCATACGCACATCGCTCACAAGGTGGTAGCGCACCGGTTCGTCGGAGAAATCACGCTCCATCTGCACATAGACGGAGTGGAGCAGGGCAGCCATCTGCTTGCGTTTGTTGCGCTGTTTGTAGGCTTTGGCAGCCACGACGGTTTCTTCCAAGGCTATCGGTTGCTCGCGGAGAACGATGGTTGTGGTATCAATGGCGAATATGCTGAGTGGTAGAGTCTGTTTCTCATAGCCGATAAAAGAGATAATGAGTGGGCTTTCTGCGGGCAGGTCGGTATCAATAGTGAAATAGCCATCATCATTGGTGGCTGCACCCACCACGGGGTCTTGCTCGGGATAGACGGTAGCATAACCGATACCTTGTCCGCGTTCGTCCACTATACGCCCTACATAGTGCGTGGCACTAACCGCACTAATACAGAACATACATAACATACAGAAAATCAGTCTTTTCATTGGAAACGAGTAATGAGGTTGTAGGCTTGATAGATACCGAGTTCACCAGCCCGACTGAGGTCGGCAAGTCCGAGTTCGCCCCGGTCGGTATATATATAGGTAAGCCCGCGATTGAAATAGGCTTCGGCGAAATCGTTGTCCGCATTGATGGCGCGGGTATAGTTGTCAATGGCGGCTTGCCAGTTGCGCTGCGTACAGAGGATATTTGCCTTGTTGTAGTAGGCAAAACTGAAATCATGTTGCAGGCGGATGACCTGGTCGTAGTCGCGAAGCATAATATCAAAATCCATATTGGCTTCGGCGGTCAGTTCGCCCGTAGCACGCTGATACTCAAGCAAGCGGTAGCGCCAATTGGCACGGCAGAAATATATGACGGCATCCATTTCATCGTCCGCCATATTGGCGGCACGGGTACAATCATCAATAGCCGAGGAATAGTCCTGTACGAGGGCGAACTCAATGGCCCGCGCAAAGAAAACGGCAGCATAAGCGTTATTGACCGGGGCATTGCGTGGCGTGTTGAGCAGGTCGAGTTGGTCTATTTGTTGCGATAGTTTGCTTATCTGCTCAAAATGATAATTGACCATATCGGCGGTAAGGGGTGTCTCCTGCACGGTGAAATGCAGTGGGGCAGGGAGCAGTTGGGCGCGGTTGAGTTTTTCCACTGCCTGCTGATAGTAGTTGGTGCGGCGCAAAGACTGCTCTTGCGCATAGTAGGAAAGGGTGATATTCGGTTCGTTGACCACATCGGTGTAGCGTTTTTGGATGCTGCCACGGGTTTCGGAGTTGTATTTCTGTTCGTCTTCGGTTGGTTCGGACTGGTTTTGCGCCGTGCGCGAAGAGAACTCTTTGCGGCGGTCGCGGCGTTGCGGTTGTGCCTCGGCTAACTGCACATCGGTGTTCGGTGCAGCCTGTTGGCGGGCTTGGAGTTGCTCTTTGTTGTTCTCGAGGTCGGCAGCCTGTTGGCGATAGCGGAATGCCGTTTGGCTGTTGCCTTGCGCCGTGGCGGCTTGCGCCGCAAGGTAGTAGGACGGGAGAAAATACGGATAGCGGGCGATGAGCGTGTCAAAGTCCTGCCGTGCCTGTTTCCACTGGCGCAGTTGCATCTCCACCAATCCGCGCTGGTAGCGCATCTCGGTGCGGTCGGGGTCAAGGTTGATCGCCTGTGACAGGTCTTCGAAGGCACGGTTGTAGTCGCCGAGTTCCTGACGCAATATGCCGCGGTTGTAGTAGCACTGGGCATCGTCGGGCGACAGAGAGACGGCTTTGTCGTAGTCGGCAAGGGCACCACGATAATTGTGCTTATGGTAGAAAATGATACCGCGGTTGATATAGTCGCCCGCCCATTTGGAACCGAGATTGATGGCGCGTGTGAGTTGCACGAGGGCATCGTCTTCGTTGTCCTGCATCAGGCTGACAACACCGAGAGCCGACCAGTTGGCAGGGTTTTGCGAATCCAACTCGGTAGTGCGTGTAAATGCCTCAACGGCACAGGTCGTGTCCTGCATTTGCAGACAGATGGCACCTTTTTCGAATAGGAGTGAAGCGGACTGTGGTTCGCGACGAAGCAGCGTTTGCAGGTCGCTCATAGCAAGGTTGTACTCTTTTTGTGCAGCACGGGTGTCTGCACGCAGGAGAAGGTAGGTTTTGTTTTCAGGAGAAAAGACAAGGGCTTGGGTAAAATCTTGCTCGGCAAGGTCGAACTCGCGCAACTGGCGATAGACGAAACCGCGGGTGTAGTAGGCACCGGGTTGGAAAGGATTGCGCTCGACAGATGCATCGCAATCGCGCAAAGCCCCTTGATAATCTTCGAGTTGTATCTTGGCTATGGCACGAAAAAGATAGGGTTCTGCTAAATAGGGCTTGAGTTTGATGACCTGATTAAAATACTGGATGGACAGCACATAGTCTTCAAAATACAGTGCATTGCGCCCGATGGCCGTGATACGATCGGTATTCAGTTGCGCCTGTATGCAACTGAAACTACCGAGAAAAAACAGCACCCAACACCCCCGCAAAAGGGCGGAGTGCAAAAACGACAATATGTGTTGTATGTGTTGCTTCAAATTAGTGTATCCTAAGCCTATCCTATGCGCATCCTATAACGAATCACCTATACTTTCTATGGTAAGGGCAACATCAGGGAAAGAACAGGGAAAACATTACGTATTATTTGCATCCGGCATTGGGGTCGAACCAATCGGGGATGTCGAATTGTTCGGTTTCGAGATAGCCGAGGGAGGTGTCCTTATAAACCTTCTGCATATATAGGGCATAGATGGGCAATGCCATAGATGCCCCCTGTCCTTCGGCGAGATTGTCGAAGTGGATGGCACGGTCTTCACCGCCGACCCATACGCCGCTTACGAGTGAGGGAGTGAAACCCATAAACCACCCGTCGGAGTTGTTGTTGGTAGTACCCGTTTTGCCGCCCATCGGGGCTTTGATACCATATTTATAGCGCACGCGCACGCCCGTACCATGATCCACCACGTTGCGGAGCATATAAATCATTTTGTAGGCGGTACTTTCGCTGATAACTTCGTGCGTCTTGGGGATAAACGAGGCAATGACATTGCCGTTGTTGTCCTCTATGCGTGTTACATAGAGCGGTTCGGTACGGATACCCTTGTTGGCAAAGGTGGTGTAAGCGTCCACCATCTCCTGCACGCTCACCTCGCAAGGTCCGAGACAGAGACTGATGACTGGATCAAGTTGTCCCTGAATACCAAACGATTGCATAATACGCACCAACTGCTCGGGTGTATAGAGCGACATCAGATAGGCGGTAATCCAGTTGGACGAGTTCTGCAAACCCCAGTTGAGCGTAACAATCTCGCCACGGTTCTTGGCGTGTGTGTCGCGCGGTGTCCACGGACGACCATTGGCATCATAGAGCGTAATTGAGTCGTTCACCACCTTATCGCATGGCCACATACCTTCGTCCATTGCCAATGTGTAGAGATAGGGTTTGACGGTAGAACCCACCTGACGACGCCCCATAGTAGCCATATCATACTGGAAATGCGCAAAATTTGGACCTCCCACATACGCCTTGACGTACCCTGTATGCGGATCCATAGACATAAAACCGCAGCGAAGGTAGTTTTTCAACCAACGGATAGAGTCCATTGGGGACATAGTGGTGTCTTTCAAGCCGGTATCGTCGTAGGTGAACACCTGCATATCCACAGGGGTGTTGAAGGCTTCGCGTATCTCCTTTTCGCTTGCCCCCGCTTTCTTCATTCCGCGGTAGCGGTCGGTCTGTTTCATCGCACGGGTGAGAATACCGTTGATCTCGTCCTGGGAGATAGAGCGCGAGAACGGTGCATTCTTCTTGCGTTTGCACTCGCGGAAGAAACTCTTTTGCAACTCCTGCATATGTTCTGAAACCGCTTCCTCGGCATAGCGTTGCATACGCGAATCAATGGTAGTGTATATCTTCAAGCCGTCCTGATAGATGTCGTAGTGTGTGCCGTCCGGTTTGGTATTCTTGGCGCAGAAACCGTACAACGGGTTGTTGTCCCATTGATAGCGGTCGATGACATACTGCTGTTTGTTCCACTCCGAGTAGTGGCTCTCTTTGGGTTCTTTGGCAGTCAGTACCCCTCGCAGATACTCGCGGAAATAGGGAGCCAAACCCTGCTTATGATCCACCGAACTATAGTGCAGCCCGAGTGGTAAAGCCTCCAACGAATCACGCTCGGCTTTCGTGATGTACTCATATTTGCACATCTGGCTCAATACTGTATTGCGGCGGTTCAATGCCCGCTCCGGACGGCGCACGGGGTTGTAGAGCGACGGGTTTTTGCACATACCCACCAACATCGCCGCTTCCTCGATTTTGAGGTCGGATGGGGTGGTGGAGAAATAGACTTGCGCTGCCGACTTGATGCCCACGGCATTGTAGAGAAAATCGAACTGGTTGAGATACATCAGCAGTATCTCATCTTTCGAGTACAGGCGTTCCAACTTGGTGGCAATCACCCATTCGATGGGTTTCTGCATCGCACGCTCGAATATATTGCTTGCCCGCGGCGACCAGATCTGTTTTGCCAACTGCTGTGTCAGCGTACTGCCGCCGCCGGCACGACCGAGTTTGAGTACGGCACGGAAGAATGATTTGAAATCCACTCCGGTATGGTTGTAGAAACGGGCATCTTCTGTGGCTATAAGAGCATCTATAAGGTAGGGAGACAGGTCGGTATATTGCACACCGACACGGTTTTCATTGCGATAGTAACGCCCGAGAGACTGCATATCCGACGAGATAATCTCGCTGGCAAAGCGGTTCTTGGGGTTCTGCAATTCCTCCAGCGGAGGCAGATAGCCGAGCCACCCCTCTGCAATCATCCATATAGCGACAAATGCAATAATGATACCTGCGGCAAACAAGCCCCAAAACCATTTGAGAAAGGTCTTGTGCCATTTCGGAGTTGTATCTTTTAATATGCTTGTGGTCTTGTTTTTGTTATTCATAGTCCTATAAGTTATATTTTCTGCCCGCAAAGATACAAAAAAAAACACACACCTACAAACTTTCTTCAAAAACGCCAACCAATGTTCGCAAAATCACAGACAATATATAAAAAAACAAGGGCGCATTTCACAATGCATCCCTTGTCTCACAAAAAAAACTTTATAGTCTTTGTGCCTCTGTCGGCACACAAAGATTTCCTTATTTCTCGTCCTCGATAGCGGCTTGAGCGGCTGCGAGGCGTGCGATAGGTACACGGAACGGCGAGCAGGAAGCGTAGTTCATGCCGATACGTGCGCAGAACTTCACACTGCTGGGTTCGCCACCATGCTCACCGCAGATACCACAACGCAGCGACGGACGCACTGCACGACCTTTCTCTACAGCCATCTTGATGAGTTGACCTACACCGTTCTGGTCGAGAACCTGGAACGGATCCACCTTCAGAATCTTCTGCTCGAGGTAAGCGGGCAAGAAGGAAGCGATGTCATCGCGGCTGTAACCGAAGGTCATCTGGGTGAGGTCATTGGTACCGAAACTGAAGTATTGTGCCTCGGTAGCAATACGGTCGGCGGTGAGGGCAGCACGAGGAATCTCAATCATCGTACCTACCTCAAACTCCACCTCGATGCCATACTCGGCGAATACCTCTTTGGCAACGCGCATAATAACATCCTTCTGCTGCTTGAACTCGTACAGGATACCAATCAGCGGCACCATAATCTCAGGCATCGGGTGCTTGCCCTCTTTCTTCAACTCGCACGCAGCCGACAAGATTGCGCGGGTCTGCATAGCAGTAATTTCGGGGAAAGTGATACCCAGACGGCAACCACGGTGACCAAGCATCGGGTTGTTCTCAGCCAGCGAGTTGACACGCTGCTGAATCTCCTCAACGCTCACGCCCATCTCTTTTGCCATGGTCTCCTGTCCCTTCAAATCGTGGGGAACGAACTCATGCAACGGCGGGTCGAGCAGACGGATATTGACAGGGCAACCATCCATAGCCTCGAGGATACCCTTGAAGTCAGCCTTCTGGTACGGCAGCAGTTTAGCCAATGCTTTCTCGCGACCGGCAGCGTCTTTGGCGAGAATCATCTCACGCATAGCGATGATTTTCTTGTCGTCGAAGAACATGTGCTCGGTACGGGTCAGACCGATACCTTTGGCACCGAAAGCGCGTGCCACGGCAGCATCGTGCGGGGTGTCTGCATTGGTACGAACCTGCATGTGGGTGTATTTGTCGCAGAGATCCATAAGTGCCTTGAAGTCGCCGCTGAGTTCGGCAGCGCGGGTCTCAATCTGACCTGCATATACCTGACCGGTGGAACCGTTGAGCGAGATATAATCACCCTCTTTGTAGGTTACACCCTCAATGGTAACGGTTTTGGCTTTGTAGTCTACGATGATAGCCCCTGCACCCGAAACGCAGCACTTGCCCATACCTCGAGCCACAACGGCTGCGTGGCTGGTCATACCTCCGCGAGCAGTCAGGATACCCTCGGCAGCAGACATACCGGCGAGGTCTTCGGGGCTGGTCTCGATACGTACCATAACCACTTTGTGTCCGTCTTTGTGCCACTCTTGTGCATCGTCTGCGTGGAAAACAATCTGTCCGCAGGCAGCACCAGGGCTGGCTGGCAGACCTTGGGTGATAACCTTGGCTTTTTTCAGCGCCTCTTTGTCGAAGACAGGGTGGAGCAGTTCGTCCAACTTCTGCGGTTCGCAGCGCATGACAGCGGTCTTCTCGTCGATAACGCCCTCGCGCATAAGGTCCATGGCAATCTTCACCATAGCGGTACCCGTGCGCTTGCCGTTACGGGTTTGCAGGAACCAGAGTTTGCCTTCCTGAACGGTGAACTCCATATCCTGCATATCTTTGTAGTGGTCTTCCAACTTCTGTTGTATGGTATTCAGTTCGTTGTAGAGTTCGGGCATAGCCTCCTCCATACTCGGATACTTGCTGGCACGCTCTTCCTCGCTGATACCCTGTAGTTTAGCCCAACGGCGGCTGCCCTCGAGGGTGATTTGCTGCGGAGTACGGATACCGGCAACCACGTCTTCACCCTGTGCGTTTACAAGGTACTCGCCGTTGAAGATGTTCTCGCCCGTAGCGGCATCACGGCTGAAGCAAACGCCCGTAGCCGAAGTCTCGCCCATATTGCCGAACACCATTGCCATCACCGAAACGGCGGTGCCCCATTCGTCAGGAATACTTTCCATCTTGCGGTAGAGGATAGCGCGCTCGTTCATCCAACTGCGGAAAACGGCGCAGATGGCACCCCAGAGTTGTTCGATTGGATCATTGGGGAAGTCCTTGCCTGTCTGCTCTTTGATTGCGGTTTTGAAACGAGCCACGAGGAGTTTCAGTTCGTCCACGTTCAGGTCTTTGTCCAAGCGTATGCCGCGGATAGATTTCACCTCTTCGATGATAGCCTCAAACGGGTCGATGTCCTCTTTGTTGACGGGCTTCATACCGAGTACCACATCGCCGTACATCTGTACGAAACGGCGGTAACTGTCGTAAACGAAGTGAGGATTGTTGGTTTTCTCCACCATACCTTCGGCAACGGTGTCGTTCAAACCGAGGTTGAGGATGGTGTCCATCATACCGGGCATCGAGGCACGCGCACCTGAGCGGACACTGACGAGCAGCGGGTTCTTCGGATCACCGAATTTGCTATTCATCAGGGTCTCGATGTGCTTAACGGCTGCCATCACTTCATCGTTGAGGATGCCGACGATGGTCTCCTGACCTACCTGATAATACTCGTTGCAAACATCTGTGGTGATAGTGAAACCCGGAGGTACGGGGACACCCACAAGGTTCATCTCGGCGCAGTTGGCACCTTTGCCGCCCAACTGCTCACGCATTTGGGCATTACCTTCGGCTTTTCCGTTTCCGAAAGTATAGACTCTTTTCTTGTTTTCCATTGTTAATTTATTGTATTATATATAATGTACTTGACCGTTCTTTATTCTTTATTTTCTATGTCATCGGCAATATCCGCCAAACGCTGTTCCAAGTCTTGGTGCCGGTCGTCTTGTGCGGTACTGTCTTGTGATTCGAGGAAACGGTTGTATTCATCGGGGTCGTAGGGCGCAGGACCATAGCAGGCGGCAAAAGTAAACGCTACAGCCGACAACATACAGAGCCGAATTCCCCCTTGTAGTAAGTTGTTCCAGCCTGTACGAAGAAAATGTTTGTTGTTCATAAAATCTGTCTGGTGAGTGTTGCGTAGGGCGGTTGATAGTGAATAAAAAAGGAAACACATCTGCTTCCCAGTTAAGGAATTTGCCCTAAACACTTTGCAAAAGTACTGCTTTTTTTCTGATTGCGCAACAGTTGAGCCTTTTTTCTAAATAAATATGTCAAATTTCTTTTTGTGGTATGTTTTACAACATATTTTCGAGTTGGTGGAATGGAAAAAAGCGATTGCAATAAATTTATGCATAAATGCTGTATAAATTAGTGAATGTTTTGTATAAAAGAGAAGTTTATTCTCTCCAGACAAACTAATTCTTTCTACGTCTTTTCTCCGTAATTGGTATTAGGATGTATAAAAATTACATACATTGTATACTTTTATTCTTTGCAAAATGTATTTTTGTATTGTGTAATTCGGCAATTAGATGTATCTTTGCAGCAGAAAAACGTACACCACAATACCGATTAACTTACTAAAATTTTCCATATCATGAAAAAACTAAATTCTTTTGTTAGCAGCATTTTTCTGCTGTGCACTTATTTATCTAGCAGAATAATCATTTGTCCGATGTGCAGTCTTCCACAGATATGGAAACCAATGGCGTAAATGTCAATGAGTTTCAAATCACTTTGTTGCAAAAGACAGAAGAACTGACCTTGTATATCATTCAGCAGGATAAACAAATCCAAAGTATGCAATAGGAAATAAATAACCTAAACCAATCTCAACTATGAATAAGTATCTTTTTGTTTTGCAAGTAGGTTTTGTCTTTTTATTGGTGTTGTGTAGCGGCAGCAAAAGTCGCATAGTAATAAACCCACCGGAGAGCATTTACTTTCAAGTCATTAAATTTACAAAACCAGAGTATGCTAATTATGTAACTGCAATAATCGTTAATGGGCTTGGAATGAAGCGGGAGTAATAGCAGAGCGATCGTTTTACGGAGTGTTATGATTTATCTTCCAATTATATCCTCTATGCCAATACTACTAATGGAGTAAAACAAACAATGTTTATCAAGCAATGAACGGGAAAAATATAGGCGGTCTGGTGCTGGCGGTGTCGTTGGTGATAGTGGTGGCATCGGTGCTGTTTACCAATAATCTGGCGCGGCAGTTGGCACAAGAGGAGCAGAAAAATGTGGCGATATGGGCGGAAGCGACGCGGCAACTGATAGTGGCAGACGAGAATACGGATATTGATTTTGTAACGACCATCATCGAAAACAACACCAATATCCCGGTTTATATGACCGATTCGGCAGGGAAGGTGCTGGTCAGCCGCAATGTACGACACCCCGTAGCCGACCCGCGCACGCTGAACGGACCGATTGAACTGCGTATATCGGACGACAATGTACAATATATTTACTATGACGAGTCAAACCTGCTGCGGCAGTTGCGCTATGTGCCGTATGTACAGTTTGCGCTGATTTTTATCTTTATAACCATTGCGATATTGATGATGCTGACGGCGCAACGCAGCGAGCAGAACCGTGTCTGGGTGGGGCTGAGCAAGGAGACGGCACACCAATTGGGGACACCTATTTCCTCGCTCAATGCATGGCAGGAACTGCTGGCAGACCGCTACCCGGAGGACGATTTGATACCGCAGATGAAAAAGGAAATCGATCGTCTGCATATCATTGCCGACCGCTTTTCGAAGATAGGCAGCGAACCGGAACTGCAAGAGACCGACATCGTACAGCCGTTGCGCGAGACGGTATCCTATATGCGCACGCGCATATCGAACAAGGTGGAGATTGAGACGGTATTGCCGGATAATGAATGGCAGATGAGGCTCAATGTGCCGCTGTTCGAGTGGGTGCTGGAGAACCTGATTAAGAATGCAGTGGACGCTATGAGCGGGGTGGGGAAGATCACCATAGAGATGCAGGAGAAAGAAGAAGGCGAGGTATGGATAGACATCACAGACACGGGGAAGGGTATGGACAAGCGCACGTTGCGCCGTATCTTCCAAGCGGGATTTACCACCAAGAAACGCGGTTGGGGGCTCGGATTGCCGCTGTCGAAACGTATTATTGAGGAATATCACGGCGGAAAATTGTTTGTCAAATCCAGCAAACCCGGTGAAGGCACCACATTCCGCATTGTGCTGAAATAAATGTATCTTTCAATACACTAATACAATGACCATTCAGTTTCTCGGGGCTGCCAACGAGGTTACGGGCAGCAAACACCTGCTCACCACCCGGTCGGGCAAGCGCATCCTGCTTGATTGCGGAATGTATCAGGGAAAGGGTATGGAGACCGATGCGGCTAACCGCGACCTTGGTTTTGACCCGAAAATGATAGATTGCGTAGTGCTTTCGCATGCGCATATTGACCATTCGGGGCTTCTTCCTTATATCTATAAGTTAGGCTTCCGTGGCGATATTATCTCTACGCCTGCTACACGCGACCTATGCGCCATTATGCTGCAAGATACTGCGTTTATCCAGGCACAGGATATTCGTTGGTATAACAAGAAGATGGACCGGCAGCACAAGCCCAAAGTGCAACCGCTCTACGACAACAACCATGTGGAGCGGTGTATGCAGCATTTTGTGACGGTGGGTTACGGGCGGCGGTATCGCCTGTTTGACGGCGTATATCTGACCTTTACCAATTCGGGACATATGCTCGGTTCGGCTGTTTGCAGCCTCGAGATAGAGGAGGGCGGTGAGGTAAAACGCATTGCTTATACGGGCGACATCGGGCGGGCAAAGAGCCATATCCTCTGTTCGCCACAGCCTTTCCCGCAATGCGATTACTTGATTTGCGAGTCCACCTACGGAGACCGGCTTCACGAAGATGCGCTGGTGAGCGAAGAGGAACTGCTCGGCGTGGTGGATAGCACATGTGTCTATAAGAAAGGCAAACTGCTCATACCGAGTTTCTCGGTAGGGCGCACGCAAGAGATTGTATATGTATTGAACAAACTATACAACGACGGACGGTTGCCGCATATACCCGTCTATGTTGATTCGCCGTTGTCGGTGAACGCCACGCATATCTTCCGTATGTATTTAGGCGAACTGAACGCAGACGTACAGGACGATTTGCGCTTTGATGATGACCCCTTCGGGTTCAATACACTGCGGTACATTACGGATATTCGAGAGTCAAAAGCACTGAATCATAATCCTAACCCGTGTATCATCATTTCTGCGTCAGGGATGCTTGAGGCGGGGCGTATCAAACACCATGTGGCAAACCATATATCCGACCCGAGTACCACTATTCTCATTGTGGGCTATTGTACGCCGACCTCGTTGGGGGCGCGTATCCAAAACCCGGATCTGAAATGGGTCAGTATATTTGGTTTTGACCACAAGATAAAAGCCCAAGTGAGCAAGATAGAGGGCTTTTCGGGGCATGGAGATTACAAGGAAATGATAGACTATCTTACCCGCAGCGTAAATGTGGAGGCGGTACGCCGCACGTTTATCGTGCATGGTGAGTTGGCAGCACAAGAAACCTACAAAGACCATCTGTACGAGGCGGGTTTCCGCAATATAGAACATCCGGAGAAAGGTCATATTGTACACCTGTAATCCTACAAGTACATACAATACAAAAAAACGGCTGCTTGATTTGAGCAACCGTTTTTTTGTTTACATATATGCCAGTTCGGCGGCATCTTCGGGGTCGGGGTCGGCGATGTGGATTTCGGTCTCGGAGACTTGCGAAACAGGATCGACCTCCTCCATTTCCAAAGTACCTTTAGCGGCTTTGTGGTCGTGTATCTTACCTAATACGAAGAGCAGCAGGCAGTTGACGCAGAAATATCCGCCGGCGAGTATCCACAGGGCTATATATTCGCGGCTTGTCTGCGCCAGCGTGGCACCCATCGAGTTGATATGGATAAAGCCGTGTACACCCCACGTGTAGGGGAATATATAACTCAGATACAGCCACGCTTTGGGCAACATCTGTTGCGGCCACGACACGCCGGCAATAAAGAGGAATATCAGTGTGGAGGAGATAAGCAGTACCATACCGCTCTCGCGGTTGCGGATAAAGATGGACACTGACATAGAGAAATAGATGGTAGCCAAGAGGAACGGCACATAGAACTTCATAACATCTATCGGGTTGCCGATATGGGGCAGGTTGAAGATACGCGGAATAAGCAACAGATCGATTGCACCAAGCGCCATATAGATGAGAAAATATGCCATAGAACGCCCAAGCGTGATACGCAGTACGCTGGCAGAACGTCTTGCACCCGGCAGAAGGAACAACTGCCGGTTCTCCTCACGTGCCGTACCGCCCAGCATACAGATACCAAAGAACAGAGTCTGGTGGAGGATAAGCATCAGCACGGCGGGAATCAGGAATGATGCATAACCACCCGACGGGCAGAAAAGCGCAGTCTCGGTATAGGGTGCGTCCTGCACAAGCGACCATGCAAACTCTTCGTTGTAGCCCATTGCCTCATAGCGGTCAATCTGGATATTGCGCATACTCTCAAGCATTACCTGGTTGCAACTCAGATAGACGGCTTTCATATAGAGAAACGACGACATATCGCAGTATAGTGAGATATGTGCCTGCTCCAACCCCGAGTTGATAGCAGCAGCGTAGTCGGTGGGGAAATAGATGATTCCGTGTACTTTCTGGTCGCGCATCAGCATTTCCGCCTCCTGCATAGACGCGCACGAATAGGCGATGGTGATGTCGGGGCAGGCGTTCCAGTGATGGAGGAACTCACGGCTCTCGGACGAGCAACTCATATCTACTACAGCCACCGGTACATTCTCCACATTGTCTTTCCAATAGATACAATTGTAGAGGATAGGGTAGGCTATACCCGCAAGGATAAAAATGACCAACACACCGGGGTCTCGGAAGACACGGCGCAGTTCGTCCACGAAGACAAACCCAGCCTCCTTGAACTTCAGCCACTGTGTATAGAGAAAACGATAGAAACTCATAGAAAATCAGACTCCCCCAAGCCCCCCTCAAAAAGGAGGATGTACAGAGCATTGTATTTATTAGACAATAGTTATCATTTCAGCGGGTAGTTTTGGTAGAGCATTGCTTTGTAGAGACGCGGAGAGACAATCAACGGCATAATAAAGAATGCACACAGCCCCAAGCAGATTGGAATGGAGTTGATGACAGGGGCTGCCATCAGTGCTTCATTCACATATATGCGATAGAAATAGCGCAGCGGCACGAGATACGTCCACGCCTGAATGGCGGGGAGCATATTCATTACGGGGTATGTAAAGCCCGATAGCGAGAAACCCAACATACCGTACAACGCCCCGATAGACACGGCATCACGCAGGGTAGGTAGTGCACCGATGATACAGATAGCCATCGACTCCATTGCGAAAATAAGCAGTACCATAGCGAGCATCAGGCGGGTAAGCGACCCGTTGACGGGGAAATGCATAAACTTGAAGAGAATAACCTCGCAACCGATCCCCAACACTACATATAATATGGTGTAGGGAATGAGTTTGCCGATCATAGCAATGGTGTAGTTGCCGCCGGCGGCACGCAACCAGTCGTGGCAGGTATGGCACTTGAGTTCGAAACCGATAGCGAAGATAGTCAGCATCAGTACCACCAACGACAATATACCCGGCAGGATAGTCGAGACGAGATAGACTGCATAGTTGCTCCACGGGTTTGCCACCATGTGCGCCTCGATGGTAACAGGCTGTATGCGTTTCATTATCAGGTCGTCGGGCAGTCCTTTCTGGCGCAACACCTCGCGTTGGAATGCACCCGAGGTGAGGTTGCACATAGTGAGCAGTTGTTTGTAGGCTGTGCTGGCACCGACGGTATAGGCATTGTTGGTGTAGAAAGAGAGTTGCGGACGCTTGAAGGCTACGAGGTCGGAATAGAATCGGTCGGGAATGACCAAGATACCGAAAATCTCGCCCCGCTGCATAGCGCGTCTCGCCTCGGCGTAGTCGGGTGTGATAAGCACGATGTCCACCGCCGAAGTCGCCTGCATCTCATGGCACAGACGGCGGGAAATGCTGGTTTGGTCGGCATCCACCACAGCAACAGGTATCTTCTCGGGTGCACCGCTCCGCATAATCGAAAGGAAAAAAAATGTGCTAAGCACCATTACTCCCGCCGAAGCGAAGATGTAAAGCGGACGCACGAACATTCGGCTCAGTTCGCGCTTCATTACATGCCATATAGATGAGAAAAACGTTCTCACGTTGATTCTATTAACAAGTAAGAATTAACAATTAACATACAAGTATGGGCAATAGCATAGTATCCTCATAGGAATCACCTACTAATCACCTACT
>DKEG01000025.1:45442-56007 GCA_002452095.1 Bacteroidales bacterium UBA6828
AATCACCTACTCTTGTAAGCATAAGAGTAGGGTAAAGTCAGGGAAACCACAAGGAGATTATTTGACCACGATAGCGGTCATACCCGGACGGAGGTTCGGAATACTCGTGAGTGGCTTGGCTTTGACATCAAACGTGCGGACATCGTATTGTCCGTTGGCTTGTGTGCTGCGCCATGTGGCATAAGTACCCATCGCTTTCACGTAGGTAACAGCCACTTCGTGGAGGTCGTCGCCAAGGGCGGGGATACGCACCTGCAAGTGTGTGCCGGGAGTGATGCCGCGGAGCATATCCTCGCGCACGGCAAAGGTGAACCACATATCGTTCAAATCCACAATCGCCATTACAGGGCTGCCTTGTCCGACGAGTTCGCCTGTCTTCGGGAAACGCTCCGACACCTCACCGTCAATAGGGGATGTCAGGTAACGCTCCGCGCGGGCTGCCTCTACCTCTTGGATGATGCCGTCCACCCGCGCCACTTGTGCAGCGGCAGCGGCTTTGTCTTCCACACGAGCCCCCGCCGTAGCCATATCGTATTGACTCTTAGCGGCTTTGACGGTGGCGGAAGCGGCTTTGTATTGCGCCTCCACCTCGTCGCGCTTCTGCTCGGATACTACGCCTTTTTCATACAGGCGTTGTACGCGCTCATAACTCTTGCGATAGATTTCCTCGCCCGCTTTGGCTTTCTGCCAGAGTTCGTAGGCACCCACTATCTGTTCGCGCTGTGCGCCGTTCTGTGCTTTCTCGTTGATGGCTTCCGCCGCTGCACGTGCCGCCACCGCCTGTGCCATCTTGGCTTCAACCTCGGGCGAGTTGATGACCACAAGGGTATCGCCTTTTTTTACATGGTCGCCTTCCTCGGCAAGATACATCTCTATACGCCCGGGTACCTTGCCCGAAATACGGTATTCAGTGGCTTCCGCCTCACCGGTGATAAGAATTTCCTCGGGTTGGAGGGCAAATACACCCACAAGGGCAACGATTACCACTACTATCAACATCGCCGCCAAGCCGAGCAGCAGACTGCCTTTTTTCTCTTTTTTCATTGTTGTTTGTTTTTTCTAGTTTTTCTAGTTTTTCTAGTTTTTCTAGATGTTCTAGTGATTCTAGTGATTCTAGTATCTTAGCGTTGACGTATATTTCTTGAAATAGGTTTCGCAAACCTGTGCCTCTACATCGGCATCAATCTTGTCGCTCGAGGCGGAGAGCCATGCAGTCTGCGCCTGCATCAAGTCGGTGGCGGTTGCCATACCCGCCTTGAACGATTCATCGGCAAAACGCAACACCTCCTCGGCATTTTTCACTCCGAGTTCGGTCATTACCACTTTCTGGTTGGCTTCCAGTACTTTCTGATTAGCCTGCGTAATCTGCAGTTCGAGCATCTCGCGGGCGTCCTCTTTTTTGAGAGCCACGGCGCGTGCCTGATGTTTGGCGGCTTTCAGACGCAAAATATCATCGGCGTGTGCAATCGGCACATTTACCACTACGCCTGCCGAGAAGAAACCGTGTCCTTTCCAATCGTTGCTGAACCCGTTTTCCACATTTGGATTGGTGTAGATATAGTTGGCGGATGCCACGATGTTCGGTTGCAGCCCTGCTGCCATTATCTTGGCATTGGATTCGGCTATTTTCTGTGCCTGTTCCAGCATCTTGATTTCGGAACGCGAGTCAATAATAGACGAATAGTCGGATATGGTGTCGTGCAAAACGACTTCGCCTATGTGCGAATCGTCCAATACAACATCCTGATTGAGCGGCAGTCCGCAGATCTGGCAGAGTGCCATCTTACTGAGTACCAATCCGTTCTCGGCTTGCAGTTTTTTCAGTTCCGCCTCACCACGCTTCTGCTTCACTTTCAGCAGGTCGGACTGTGTCGCCATACCTTCTTCCACGAGGGTGGTTACATTGTCCTCCAAGGTAACAAGCAGGTTGTAGTACTTTGTGGCGAGTTCGAGTTTCTTTTCCACCGATATAACGCGCCAATAGGCTTCGTCCACCGATACAATGATGTCATCGCGTTTGCTGTCCGCCTCGATGTTCACCGTCTCCTCGGTGGCTTTGGCTATGCGGTACAACTCGCGCAAGCGGCCGCCCACGTAGATAGGTTGCGTGATACCCACTTGCCCGACAAACAGGTGTGTCATATCGATGTCAAGTGCCTGATAGATTTGCTGATAGGCATCGGCGAGCATCTGCCCTGACTCGTTTTGCAATGCCAGCACTTGTTTGCCCACCTCAGGTATCTGCTGTGCCTGTTGTGCCAGTTGGTTCATCGCCGAACCTTCGCTCCATTGGAACGAAGCCGAACCGTCTTTGCCTACCGTAGCCGTACCGAACGAAAAATCCATTTGGTTGGGCAGCAGGACGGCATGCTGCGAGTTCCACGTATAGGCCGCATTGGCGGTAATCTTCGGGAACATCGCTGCAAGGGCGGCTTGGCGGTTGTAGCCGGCTGCCCGGCGCAATTCGTCGCCCGCTTGGGTGGATGCGGCTTTCAGTGCATACCCCCGGCAGTCGTCAAGCGTCAGCATCTGCGCCATGGCGGGCAGTGCGGCAAGCAACAGACCTATATATAACGTGATTTGTTTTTTCATAACTCATTCATTACATCCTACCCAATACTCTCTCTCTTTTTGGGGTAGGGAAATCGGAATTTTAGTTTTTCTTGCAGAGCATCTGTATGTCTGTTCCTTCCACCGTACGCCGCCTGTCCTCTTGCGACTCACCTTTGTAGTTGAGCGAGAAGATGATATTGTTCTCGTAGGTCTTGGCATTGCCCGTTACCGTGATGTCGAATACTTCGGTCTTCGTCTTGGTATAGGTGATAATAGAGTCGCGGAATTTGTTTTGCCCCAAAATATCCAAATAGGGAATATGAAGTGTATCGCTGTATTCGGTTGTAATCGGCAAATCAAGTGTGCGGGTGAATGTATCAAAACTCAGTTCATCGCCCGACAATGTACCTTTGGTGTGATACACATCGCCGTTCAGTTGGTCGAATGTGAGCAGCACTTTTTCGTTGTCTTTCAGGCTTACCAATTCAAACGAGCCGGTCTCGTTTGTCAGGTTGACAACCTGTGAAACGGTGGCTTTCGGATTGCTTTCGTCGGGCATCTGCAGGGTTACTTTGCCTGTTGTCTTGAAACGATAACCGCCTTTGGCATCACGCACATCTGCGGTGTCTGCACACGATGCCATCACGAGGCAAATTGCAGCAAGATAAAACATTTGCTTTTTCATATCTTTAGTATTATTTTATTCGCTTTGCTAAAATTGTAACAAATAGCGTTCCTAAATGTCCGTATAGCCTATGCAAAATGTTTGCCAAAACACGTTTTGTAAGTTGTCCGTTTTTCTAACAGAATAGTCGTTTTAATAAAAACGTATCAATAAAGTCGTTTTTTATGCAAAAAATTAGGTATATATCAAATAAAATTTGTACCTTTGCAGAAAATAGAAACATTTTATATCTCTATATAGTTATGACACTCGAAGCAGAAGATGTATTTTTGACAAATTCAACCGAAGATCTGCCCAAACGTACCCATTATCAATTGGGCGACAGTATGTCGCTGATGTTGTGCAAGTCGGGCAGTATGGATATTATCGTGAATGGCAAGAAAATGACCATTCTGCCGCAACACTTGTTTGTGGTATTGCCTAATACGTATATCGGGGAATTTACTGTTTCTTACGATTTTAAGTTTACGCTTCTGCGTATCAAGGCGGAGTTGTTCCAGCAGATTTTGTTTGCTAATTTCCGTATAGAACCGCGTTGGTGGGAGAAACAGCGTTTCTTGAAAATGTGTCCGGTTATTCATTTGGAGCCGGCCCATATTGAGTTGCTTGATACTTACTATCATTTGATGGAACTCTATCTTTCCGACCCTATACAATCACATTATCGTATCAACATTATGCATAGTGCGGTACGTGCATTGGTTCTGGAGATGTTCAACTATCTGGATACTATTCTGGAACCGGTCAGCGAGGACGAGAATGGCAGAGCCATTACGCAGAGCGACTATACTTTCCGCCATTTCTTGGAGTTGCTGCAAAACAACCCACAGCAGCGTGAGGTGCAGTGGTATGCCGAGCAGATGAATATCACGCCCAAATACTTGTCGGAGATATGCAAGATGCGCAGTGGCAAGTCGGCTTCGGAATGGATTGTCGAGGTTACGATGAACGACATCAAGCAGCGTCTTGTCCGGTCGGGCGAGAGTATCAAAGAGGTGGCTTTCCAACTCGGTTTCCCCAATAGCAGTTTCTTCTGCCAATATGTCAAGAAACACACGGGAATGACCCCAAACCACCTGCGCAAACAGAAAGATTTGCAATAAAATATAGGTTTACCTTATTTTATATACCCAAACACCAAAAGAGGCTGCCCGTCGGCAACCTCTTTTTCTTTGCATTATCTCATCAAAGTGGTATATTTGTTAATTTGTAAAACAACATTGTGTATTTCAGGGCAACCGCATCAAAATTGCATATCATTCCGGAGACACAGACACCTTTGTCCGCAGGCAGTTGGGCACAAACTATATGGCGATGATGCTACACACTTTTGAAGACGATGCGGCTCGCATCGTTATCGGCTTTGCCGAAGTATATATACGTTTCAACATATCTTTTTGATGGCATTTAGAGGCTGTTTTGAAGATCTTTGTATTATTTTTCCCACTGTTCCGTTACTATTTTGATGCGGTTGCCCTGTGTGTATTTGAATATATTTGGTTTAATTTTTCCTGTATTTGTTTCAAAGCGCAGGACATGTTGCATAGTTCCCGCAAACAACGTGCAGTGGAATGCCGGTTGCCCCGCAAGACAGGTCTTGAAGGTTTTGTTTTTATAAGTTTTCGTTATATCTCGAACTATTGTTATATATCATCTGTTGTTTAGTAGTTATTGTCAGTTGTTGACCGACAAAGTCTCTTTCTTTCGTTATATCTCGAACTCACGTTATATATCATCTGTTGTTTAGTAGTTGTTGTCAGTTGTTGACCGACAAAGTCTCTTTCTTACGTTATATCTCGCACTCACGTTAAATTATGCTTTGTCGATTATCCCCCCGCCTGCAACAAGTCCGTTTTTGTAAACAACCAGCGATTGCCCGGGGGTAACGCCCCAAACGGGCTGCTCGAAATCTAAAGCGATATGCCCATTCTCGCCTATGGTGATACGAGCCGGTACGGCGGGCGATTTGTAGCGTATCCGTGCCTGCACTTCCGGCGACTCGCGCAACCAATCTATATCGCGTATGCGTGCCTCTGTGGCTTCCACGTGTGTGGCATACAAGTCATCGTGCGTACCCAGCGTAACCTCGTTGGTCGCTGCGTTGATTTTCGTAACAAATTGCGGGGTACCGAGTGCGATGCCCAATCCTTTGCGTTGTCCGATAGTATAGTTGCAGAATCCCTCGTGTTCGCCCACTATCTTGCCGTCTTTAGACAAGTATTTGCCGCGCTCTACGTACACACCTTGTTCTGCCAGAAATGTACGATAGTCGTTGTTCGGTACAAAGCAGATCTCCTGGCTTTCGGCTTTTTTGCTCAGTTTCTCAAACCCGTGGTCAAAAGCGATCTGCCGCACCTCGGGCTTGGTCAGTCCGCCGAGCGGGAAGAGAGTCCTGCGCAGGTTGTCCTCTGTCAGCATCCATAGAAAATAGGTTTGGTCTTTGCGGGTATCAACGGCATTTTGCAAGTACCAATGACCGCGATATTCTGCAATACGTGCATAATGTCCGGTGGCAATCAAGTCGCAACCATATTCGTCAGCGGCTTTTACCATCGCTCCCCACTTGATATGCGAGTTGCATAGCACGCACGGATTGGGGGTGCGACCGTGAGTGTATTCGTCTATGAAATTGTTAATTACGTGTTCTTTGAATGTCTCACGGAAATCCAAAATATGGTGTTCGAAACCCAATGTCTGCGCATTATGTTTGGCTTCCATTATGCTCTCCACGGAGCAACAACCTTTCTCGCGTACAAGGCACGACTCCTTAATCGAATCAAAGGTGCGGTACGTAATGCCTACCAACTCATATCCTTGTTCCAAAAGCAGCATTGCCGACACGGTGGAGTCTATTCCGCCGGACATTGCCATTAGTACTCGCTTTGCCATCTTCTTTCTATCTTTCTATCCTTCTATCCTTCTATAGGGAGGTTATACCAGTCTTCTAATTGCCGGTTAAATTCTCGGCGGGATAGGGTGGAAGCCCATTCGCATAGTTGTGCCGTCATCGGCTCAAAATGTATATACACCGTGCGCCGGAAGCAAAAAGTCTTGGGATGCAATTTGCTCCAAAGGCTTCCCTCTAAGCCGCGCATACGTACCATAATAACTTCTACATTCTTGGGTAGTTCGCGGCATACTTCGTAGGCCATTCGTCGGTTGCCTATTACTTCTTTGTCCACCGTTTTGATATGCCCGGACGGGTAGAAAACCATCTCCTTGCCTGCTGCCAGAGAGTCTATAGCCACACGGCTCAGTCCGCTTGCCACAGCGACTCCTTCCGCACGATGGGTGGTCTTTTCCAAGTCCGGTACTGGTACAGCATCCGCCATTGCCAAGATATGCCTGAACAGCGGGTTGCGGAAAAAACGTTCGTCCGACATCGGACAAAGCGGCAAATCCCCACATTCGGCAAAAAGCAGGATAGGGTCAATGTATGCTGTGTGGTTCGGTAGTACCAGATGTACTTTACCGTCCAGCATATATTCCATTCCCGACAACCGTACATCATAGTGCAGGTGCAGCAGACGGCGCATTATATGGGCAAAAGTATAGCGGTTCATTCCTCTATGAAGTCTGTTTGCGAACTGTTTCTGTCTGCAAAGATACTGCTTTTTGCTCGCTTGTGCAAAAAAAAGTGCTTATTCTGCAGGACACCGCATCCCAATCGGATGATATTTCTTCAATATACAGTTTATGCAGTTCCTATACCTTAAAGTACAAATTACGGAGAAAAGACGTAGAAAGGACGTAGAAAAGATTACCTTTTATGCGGTGCTTTTATACACTTTATGCACTATATATGTTGCATAAATTGTATAGATGTTGTTTGGATGCGGTTGCCCTGCTCATTCTGTCGTTCTTTTGTGTCTTTGCACGACTTGCAACCGAGTTGCAGCAAATTAGCCGTACCTTTGCACCCGAAAATGAAAGACTGCAGACCATCTCTGCATATTAATTATTAATTTTTAATTGATATAATGGAAAAAGAAACCCGCTCTATCTTGGTGAAAATCATTGTGGCAGCCGTGCTGTTGTCAGCCTGTGTGGTGGTGGAGCATACCTGTACGCTGGCAATGTGGCAACTACTCCTTATTTATTTAGTCCCCTATTTAGTTGTCGGTTTTGATACGTTGCGCGAGGCAGCGGAGAACATCGCCCATGGCGAGGTCTTCGATGAGGATTTTCTGATGTCTATTGCTACCATTGGTGCTCTCGCTATCGGTTTTCTGCCCGGAGCGGAGAACCAGTTCCCCGAAGCGGTCTTCGTGATGCTGTTCTTTCAGGTGGGCGAACTCTTTGAGACGATTGCCGAAGGACGCAGCCGCAAGTCAATCTCCTCGCTGATGAATATCCGTCCCGACACGGCGCATGTGGAGCGCAACGGCGAACTGCAGACTATTGACCCTAACGATGTGCGAGTAGGTGAAATAGTGGTTATCAAACCGGGCGAGCGCGTACCTGTGGACGGCGAAGTGATCGAGGGCGAGTCGCACCTTGATACGGTTGCCCTTACCGGTGAGAGCGTCCCGCGTACCGTCCGAAAAGACGACCAAGTTATCTCCGGTTGTGTCAATATGTCGGGCTTGTTGCGCGTCCGTACAACCAAGATAGCAGGCGAATCTACGGCGGCCAAAGTGCTGGCTTTGGTGGAGAACGCCGGTGAGAACAAGTCCCGCAGCGAGAATTTCGTTACCCGTTTTGCCCGTGTCTATACACCGATTGTCGTTTGTCTGGCATTGGTACTATCCTTCCTTCCGCCTTTCTTCGGCGCGGGAACCTATATCGACAATCTCCCCGCGTGGCTCTATCGCGGCTTGATGTTCCTTGTCGTCTCCTGCCCGTGTGCTTTGGTTATTTCTGTGCCGTTGGCGTTCTTCGGCGGTATCGGCGGGGCGTCCCGCAGGGGAATCCTCGTAAAGGGTGCCAACTATCTGGACGCATTGAGCAAACTGAATACGGTGGTCTTTGATAAGACGGGTACCCTCACCCGCGGTGTCTTCCAAGTGAGCCTGGTGCATCCGCACGACATCTCCGAGAATGAGTTGTTGCATCTTGCCGCTCATGTGGAGCGGTACAGCAACCATCCTATAGCCGTTTCGCTGCGTCAGGCGTATGCCCATGAGGCGGACTCTTGCTCCGTGGAGCAGGTCGAGGAGGTCGCAGGACAGGGCGTGAAAGCATTGGTCAATGGCAAGCACGTTTGTGTCGGCAACAGCAAGATGATGGACTCTGTCGGGGCGCAATGGCACGAGTGTTCGCAACAGGCGCAAGGTACGGTCATCCACGTGGCTATCGATGGCGAATATGCAGGGCATATCGTTATCTCCGACCAACTCAAACCCGATGCCAAAACGGCTGTCAGTGGATTGAAAGCCGCCGGTGTACGCAAGACCGTTATGCTTACGGGCGACCACTACGCAGTAGCGGAATATGTGGCGCACGAAGTGGGTATCGATGAGTTCCATGCCGACCTGCTTCCGCAGGACAAGGTGGCACAGGTGGAGCGTCTGCTTGCCGCCAAGCCGCAAGGCAAAACCCTCGCTTTCGTAGGCGATGGTATCAACGATGCCCCCGTCCTTGCCAGAGCCGATGTAGGTATCGCTATGGGAGCATTGGGCTCTGATGCGGCTATTGAGGCGGCCGATGTGGTATTGATGGACGACCAACCGGGCAAGATAGCCACGGCTATCCGTATCGCCAGGAAAACCAACCGTATTGCCAACGAGAACGTCTGGTTCTCTATCGGTATCAAGGTTTTGGTGCTTGTCCTCGCTACTTTGGGGATTGCCAATATGTGGCTTGCCGTCCTTGCCGATGTGGGTGTTACCGTCCTTGCCGTCCTCAATTCGATGCGGACGCTGCGATAAATAACATTTCTGCTTACCAATCTCTTTTTTGGCTGCTTTTCTCCGATATTACGCAAATGGTTGTTGCGTATTTCGTGGAAAAGCAGTAATTTTGCGCCCGTTTTTGAAAAAGGTATTAGTCAATCTCTGTTTTTTAGGGTTCTTTAATGGCGTTAGGGTACATTAACGATTCATTAACGGCAATTAACGGAGAATGTTTTTTAGAAAAAAATGGACAACAAAATGACCTGGCGCAACTGGCTGCCGCTTGTAGGATTGACGTGTGCTGCTTTTGTATTCAACACTTCCGAGTTTATCCCCATAGCCCTGCTCTCTGACATTGCCTCTGATTTTCATACCACTGAGGCGCATGCGGGTATGCTCATCTCCGTCTATGCGTGGATGGTAATGCTTTTGTCGTTACCGCTGATGATCTTGGTTTCCAAAATCAATCTGCGCAAACTGATGCTGTGGGTAGTGGTGGGCTTTGTGCTTTTTCAGGTATCGTCATCGCTTTCTTCCACCTACTATATGCTTATGTTTTCGCGTATAGGGGTGGCATGTACCCACTCGGTCTTTTGGTCGATTGTCTCGCCTCTGGCGGTGAGCCTTGTGCCGGAAAAACACCGCCCGTTGGCACTCAGTATGATTGTTACCGGTACATCCGTCGCAATGATTCTCGGTATGCCTCTTGGACGTATTATCGGACTGCAAATCGGATGGCGAATGACATTTTTGTCTATCGGTATCTTTTCATTCGCTGTATTGTTGTATCTCTTTTTTACTCTCCCGCAAGTCCCTGCACACGGCGGATTTTCCGTGCGGCAACTTCCCTCGTTGCTCAAAAATCCTGTACTTGTCGGTATCTATATCCTGACGCTCGGTTTTTCTACGGCATACTATGTCGGCTATAGTTATATCGAACCGTTCTTGTTGCAGGTGGCGCACTTGTCCGAGGATTGGATTACTACCACGCTGATGCTCTTTGGCGTGGCGGGTATCGTGGGCAGTATCTTGTTTTCCAAGTGCTATCAGCGCAACCCTGTCCGTTTTATTGCTTTGGCGATAGGCGGTGTTTGCGTATGCCAACTGCTTCTCGCTCCGGCCGCATATCTCGGTGGCATCGTAGTGCTGGTGTGCGCGGTATGGGGAATGGCGGCAACCTCCTATAATGTGTCGTTTCAGAACGAGATAATCAATCATACAGAAGCCGATGCCACACCGGTGGCTATGTCTATCTCATCGGGTATTTTCAATCTCGGTATCGCTACGGGAACTCTGATCGGTGGCGGTGTCTGCACCCACCTGTCCATTTCCTGTATCGGCTATATCGGCGGTGTCATCGCCCTTGCCACGTTGCTTTACTGGTGCTTCGGTCTTTCCAAACGATTCCAAGGGAAATAGAAACAATAACTTGTAGGGTCTCCTGTCCACATACTATCATTATGCTGTCAAGAGTAGGTGATTAGTAGGTGATT
>DKEG01000025.1:56088-96477 GCA_002452095.1 Bacteroidales bacterium UBA6828
AAATCTTTGTAACAATGCAGCGCGGCGCGTGTTGCGCCGCAAGCAAGGTTTTGATGGTTTTGTTTTATAAATTATTATTTTCTTTTGTTGATTTTCTTCCATCTTTCTTGCCGCTTGCGGCATAGGAGACCTTTGGTGCCAACTGCCTGGTAAACACCGTGTTGTGCAGCGTTTGCTTTTTACGCAAAAAGCACAAGGATACTGCTTTTTCTGATCTGTGCAACAAAAAATACACTCCCTATATAAAATATCCCGCAAAGCGTACGGGCTTTGCGGGAATAATAGATGAGCGAAAGTCGGATTATCAGCCGAGCCGCTGGGATACAACGTGCCAGTTGATAAGCAGCCAAAGGTTTTTGATATATTCCATACGGTTGTTTTGATAATCAAGATAATAGGCATGTTCCCACATATCAAATGTGAGTATCGGGCGCAAGCCGTGGCGCAAAGGATTATCTGCATTGGGCAGCGACAATATCTGCAGCACACCGTCTGCATTCGATGCGAGCCAAACCCATCCGGAACCAAAGAGCGAAAGGGCGGCTTGGGTCATTTGGTCGCGGAAAGCGTCAAACGAACCGAATGACTGTTCTATCAGAAATTGCAGTTCGCCGGAAGGTTGCTTGGCATGTTCCGCGGGTATCAGTTGCGCAAAGAAGAGTTGGTGGTTGAGTGCCTGCCCTGCATTATTGAGCAGTTTGCCTTCCGGGGCTTTGCGGACAATGTCTTCCAGCGAAAGCCCCTCAAAGTCAGAACCCTTGACCAACGTGTTGAGTGTGTCCACGTAGGTACGGAAATGCTTTCCGTAATGGAACTTGATAGTCTGTTCGCTCATCATCGGAGCGAGTTCGGCAGGCTGAAACCCTAATTCAGGGAGAGAAAATAAAGCGTCTTTCATACTAAAAACAGATTTTGCGTAAGGCGACATTGCCTTACCGCAATCATACCACAAAAAACACGCCAAAGAGAGAGCATGAAGGTATAAAATGTTGTGTATGTCGGGAAAAAGCATTACCTTTGCAACCTAAGATTTTTATCAAACCATAACTGACAGAACTATGACAATTATACTCGATATGGGCGGGGTGATTATGCAGCATAATATCCCCGCATGTGTAGCGCGTTTCCGCGAACTGATAGGCAAAGAGGCTATGGAGCGTGTGTTAGGATTGGCTGGTAATGCCGAAGGTACGGCAAACAGCCTGATGGAGCGGTTTGAGACGGGAGATATTTCTACAGAGGATTTCTTGTCAACACTGCTTTCTTACGCAAAGCCCGGTACTACTACTGAAGATTTGAAACAGGCATGGAACCTGATGCATGGCGGTATACCGGCATACCGGTTGGAGATGATACGGCGGTGGCACGATGAAGGTCATCGGCTGTTTCTGTTGAGCAACAACAACGCATTGCACTGGGAGGATGTATTCAGCAAATACGATTTGTCGGTGTTTGAGCACTGCTTTGCTTCGCACTTGTTGCATTGCTGCAAACCGAACTCGCAAATTTTTAAGATAGCGGACGAGTATCTGCACGCACACCATTTGCCTGAACCTTATCTTTTTGTGGACGATATAGAAATTAACCGGCACGCCGCCGAACAATTGGGGTGGAAGACATTTTCCGACTTGGAAACTTTGGATGGTTTCCTTCATCAGCATTGATAAAAGAGGCTGTCTAACAAGTATGGACAGCCTCTTATTTTGGTGGGAGACGACGCGGCTCGCGTCGTCAAGAGCAATCTTTTTCTGAAGAACAGGTATTCTTTTTTAACTTGTTAGACACCCTTTTTTTATTTAGCATCGAACATAAAATTTATGGTTAATTTGTGGTAATACGGCATAGCCGTCCGTTCAAAACAACCATTATTTCGGCTATTTGAATGATTTTTGACCATATTTGTAAAGAAAGCGCAGCGCGTGTTACAGGGTTCCCACCAGCAATGCGCAGTGGGATGTCGGTTGCGCCGCAAGATAGGTTTTGCAGGTTTTGTTTTTATTAGTTTTCTTTATCTCGAACTCACATTACTTATTTTCTGTAAATGCGTTCCAGCCCTGCGCTTTCAAGGTCAGTTCCTCGCCGTTGCGTCCGATTAGGTTCAGTCCGTATTCGGGCTTGGTGATATGCCCGATGATGTATAAATCGTCAATAGGAATGAGTTTCTCGTAGTCGTTGATATCGCAGGTAAAGAGCAGTTCGTAATCCTCTCCGCCGTTGAGGGCGCACGTAACGATGTTCAGGTTCATCTCTTCGGCAAGGGCGGCTGCTTGGAAATCGATAGGCAGTTTGTCTTCATAGATGGCACAGCCTACACCCGACTGGTGGCATATATGCATCAGTTCCGACGACAGACCGTCGGATATATCTATCATAGCCGTCGGTTTTACACCTGCTTTGTGCAGTGCTTCTATGATGTCGCGCCGTGCTTCGGGCTTGAGTTGGCGTTCCAGTAGATATTCACGTCCTTCGAAAGCCGGTGTGGCTTGGCTGTCGGCTTGCATCACAATGCGCTCGCGTTCCAATAGTTGTAGCCCCATATAGGCGGTACCCAGGTTGCCCGACACGCAGATCAGGTCGTTCAGTTTGGCTCCGTTGCGATAGACAATATCTTTGGCATCAGCCGTACCCAGACAGGTAATGGAGATAGTAAGCCCCGTCATAGACGCGCAGGTGTCTCCTCCCACTAAATCCACGCCGTACCGCTCGCAGGCAAGACGGATACCCACATAGAGTTCTTCCAAATCTTCTACGGCAAAACGCTTGCTCACACCCAAAGACACTGTTATCTGGGTTGGGGTTCCGTTCATAGCATAGATATCCGAGAAATTGACAACCGCCGCCTTGTAACCGAGGTGTTTGAGAGGTACGTATTCCAGATTGAAGTGGATACCCTCAAGCAGCATATCGCTAGTCATCAGTACATTCTTGTCGCCGAAATTCATCACGGCGGCATCATCTCCGATACCTTTTCGCGTAGAGGGTTGTTTCAGTTCTATTTTTTCTGTCAGATGTTTGATGAGCCCGAACTCACCCATTGTTGAAATCTCTGTACGTGCCATAATATAATGTCAATTAGGACTGCAAAAGTACTCTTTTTTTTTGAGATATGCAAGAGTTGCGCAATTCCGTTTTCTTTTGTACCTTTGTGCTCAAAATCAGAAAGTATGACAGTTTCGGAACTAAATGAACAGGATCGTTTTGCCCGTACCAATGGCATTGTGTTGCAGTCCGATGGCTGCACGGCAACGATGATCATAGAGGAATGCCACTTGAACGGGGCAAATGTGTGTCAGGGTGGGGTACTCTTTACCTTGGCGGATTTGGCGGCTGCGGGTTTGACCCATGGCGAAAAACTGACCATAGACAGTACGATCCGGTTTGTTCGTTCCTGTCGCTTGGGAGACCGGCTGACTGCCAAGGCTGCATTTCTATACGAAGGTAACACTGCGCTTATCCAAACAGAAATTCGCAATCAGAACAACACACTGATAGCCTACGTTATTTCCAATTTCGTAACACCGCATTTATGATAACAGGCGTTGTGTATGTCGTGGAAAAGCAGTACCTTTGTGCGTTTTTTTGAGAAAACACAATGAACAAGGTTTATCAATCGAAGCGTAGTTTCCGTTTCCGTCGGTTCTGCCACAAGGCGTATGCCGCTTTTGTGTCGCTGCACAGAGAAATCTCTGTGGGGCGTGTGGCAGGTTATATGACCGACCTCGAGATGCTCAAGCAGGGCAAGACCATTGCACTTGCGGCAATGGCTTTCTGCACATTGAGCGTAACGGCGACCGAGACGGACGGGGCAGATGGTCCCGCGCTTGAACCCGCTATGACTGCCGAGCAGACACAGCGGACTGTTGAGACCCGACAACTTAGTCTTCAGGAGGTGTCGGTCGTATCAAACAAGGCTGAAGTACAATCCGAGGCGTACCGACTCGTAACGCAGGTTTCCCGCAAGGAGATAGAGGCATTGCCCATACAGACAGTGGCGGATATTTTGCAATATCTGCCGGGGCTTGATGTGCGTACCCGTGGTGCCAACGGCGCACAAGCCGACCTGAGTATGCGTGGTGGCACGTTTGACCAAGTGCTGGTGCTGATCAACGGTGTGAGCCTGAACGACGCACACACAGGGCATTACACGCTCAATCTGCCGCTTTCGGTGTCGCTCATCGAGCGTATCGAGGTGCTGCAAGGTACGAGTGCAAACCTCTACGGGGCGTTCTCCGGTGCCATCAATATAGTTACGCACGAGGCACAGCGGAATGAGTATGGTGTGCGTCTGTCGGCGGGTATGAACGGCTTGGTAAGCCCCGAGTTTTCGGGCAGTTGGCGGCGCGGGGATTTCAGTGCGAATGCCTCGGTGGAGTACAGCCGTGCCGAGGGCTATTATGCACCCGACCCGTCCGAGAAAGAGCAGACGGGGCTGACCAACTCCGACTATCAGTTGGCAAACATCTATTTCCAAAGCCGCTACAAAGGCTTGGATGTGCAACTCGGGGCGCAATGGAAAGATGCGGGCGCAGGTATGTACTACGGTTTCGGTTCGCAGGACCAGTTCGACGCCACCCGCACTGCCTTCGGTAGTGCCAAATACACCCATCGCTGGGGGCAATGGAGTATGGACGTGCAGGCTTCGTACCGTGCCAACTACGACCGCTACGAGTGGCACCGCGGGCAGCGTCTCTATGGCAATTTCCATTTCTCGCAGACCGCTGCTGCAAGCGTGGCAGGGCATTATGCGTCCCGTATCGGTACGACCACCATGGGCGTTGAGGTGCGCAACGAGAATATCCATTCCACCAATCTCGGCGATACCATCAATCCAGACGGGCAAGTGCCGAACGGGGCGGATTTTCCTTTGAAAGATGTGCGGGTGCTTGACCTGGTCAAGGGGGCGAACCGGCTGAATGTGAACTACTACGCACAGCAGACATTCAACTATGGTAACCTGTCGGCATCGTTGGGCGTAAGCGGAATGTACAACACCCAATTCGGGAACAATGTGTCGGGCGGGGCAAACATCGGATACGAGTATGCGAAGCAGTCGTCGGTATATATCAACGCAAACCGTTCGTTGCGGCTTCCTACTTTTACAGACTTATACTATAATGCCGGCAACCAGTTGGGTAACAGAGATTTGCAACCGGAGACGGCGTGGGTGTTGTCTGTAGGGGCTACCTACAACCGCTCGTTTGGCGAGGCAGGGGCGCTTTCGCTGGCAGGCGACTGGTACTACCGCTGGGGACGGAACATCATCGACTGGGTCTATACGCCCGAGGACACCAAGCGTCCGTATCATGCGCAGAACCAGCAGAAAGTGAATGCCACAGGCGTGGAATTGTCGGCTGCGTACCGTTGGAATGAGTGGCTGCGCTGTGTGTCGGTCAGTTATGCCTATACGTACCTTGATCTGGACTTGAAAGAGTCGGGGTCGCGTTATCTGGACTACCTGAGCCACAAACTGACGCTGCGACTTGAACATGGTATCTATCGCGGTTTCGGTGCATCGTGGACATTGCGTTATCAGCAACGCGAGGGGCAGTACAACGATGCGCAGGGCGAGGTACAGGACTATCGCCCCGTATGGCTGCTCGACGGGAGTGTCTATTGGCAAAATGACCATGTGCGCGTGAGTGCCGACTGCACGAATATGACCAACCGCCACTATTACGACTATGGCGGGTTGCTGCAACCCGGCGCATGGGCGAAACTGACCATCACTGCGCGGATGTTCCGTTAAAATCTAACAGGAAGCCTCTTTGCGGGGCTTCTTTTGTTTTTGTACATAGTGTCGTGTGACAATAGGTGAATTTGTTATAGGATAGGCATAGGTTGGTTATAGGATAGGTATGGTTATCCACCTTATATCCTCCTTTATATCCACCTTACTTTTTCCGTATGGAACAACCATACAAAACACGGGTGGATGTCAGGTGGATGACGGGTGGATAAGCAAAATAAAAAGGGAATGTACATCGCTTTTCCTGCAAAAATGGGTTTGTGTATTGTATATTTCCCGAAAATGTCGTATCTTTGCAGGCTATTTATACGTAGCACTAACTAACAAATAACCCATATCATGAAAGAGTGCGAAATCAAAACGACCATGCGTGTGTGCGCATGGAACGAACTGACCAAAGACCAACAGGAACTAATCAATATAGCCAAGGAGCAGACCGGGCGGGCATATTGTCCGTATTCCCACTACCATGTGGGGGCGGCCTTGCTGCTTGAAAACGGAGCGGTTGTGCGTGGCTGCAACCAGGAGAATGCAGCATATCCGAGCGGACTTTGCGCCGAGCGTTCCGCCTTGTTTGCCGCAGGGGCGCAATACCCCGAACAGCCCGTGCTGCGCTTGGCGATAGCCTGCTACAACAACGGGCGTTTTACACCCAAGCCAGGTTCCCCCTGTGGTGCTTGCCGGCAAGTAATGATAGAGACCGAACACCGCTACGGCAAGCCGATGGAAGTGATTCTTTACGGAGAAGAAGAGACCTATATATTCGCCTGTGCCGCCGACTTGCTGCCACTGATTTTTGTATCGGAATCATTGAACGGATAAGAATTTGAAACTCGTCAAGAAAATAGATGTTTATCTGCTAAGGAACTTCCTTGGGCTGTTCTTTGCTACATTCTTTGTGTGTATCTTCGTGCTGCTGATGCAGTTCGTGTGGTTGCATGTCAAGGACTTGGTGGGCAAGGGGGTAGAGGTGTCTGTCTTGGCAGAGTTCTTTGTCTATGCTGTAGCGAGTGTGGTGCCGTTGGCGTTGCCGTTGGCGATCCTGTTGGCATCACTTATCTCATTTGGCAATCTCGGCGAAAAGTTCGAACTCACCGCGATGAAAGCAGCAGGCATTTCGCTGTTCCGCATTATGCGTCCGCTGGCAATAGGTATCGCTTTTATCTCGGTCGGAGCATTCTTTTTTTCGAACAATGTGCTGCCCAAATCGCAAATGAAACTATGGGCGTTGATTTTCTCGCTTCGGCAGAAATCACCCGAATTGGAGATACCCGAGGGGGAGTTCTACGATGGTGTGAGCGGTTACAATATCTATGTGCGGCACAAAGACAAGAAGACGGGTATGCTGCGCGATATGATGATTTACGACTATTCCAATGGCTTTCAGAATGCCACGGTGATGGTCGCCGATTCGGGTAAACTGGCGTTCTCGGACGATAAGAAATACCTCATTCTGCGTCTCTACAGCGGGGAGTCGTTTGAGAACCTCAACCAGCAGCAACAGCGTGCCACGGGGTCGCAAAAGAATATCCCCTATCGTCGTGAGACCTTTAAGGAAAAGCAGTTGCTTATCGATTTTGACACCGAGTTCAACCGCTACGACGAGTCAGTGTTGGAAGACCAGCACGTATCGAAGAATGTGGCGCAGTTGGTACGTTCGATAGACTCTGTGCAAGTACTGGCTGAGCAAAAGGGTAGGGAGCAGAGCCGGAACTTGGTGGAGAACCGCTATTTCGGGCGTGAGCAGAAATCGGGACGTATATTGATTCCCGTAGAGAGTAGCGAACAGACGGAATATAATATCGATTCGCTGTTTGCCCGCCTGTCGGAGGTTCAGCAGCGCAATGCAATGGATGTGGCGGTGGACAAAGCCACTATGCAGCGCGACCAAGTTGAGTATAATTCGCTCTTGCTGGACGACTCGCAGCGATATATCCGAAAGCATGAGATTGAACTCTACCGCAAGTTTACACTGGCATTCGCATGCCTGATATTCTTTTTTATCGGAGCCCCATTGGGTGCCATTATCCGCAAAGGCGGTTTGGGCGCACCGGTGGTAATCTCAGTGGTGATGTTTATCATCTATTATATTATAGATAATACAGGATACAAGATGGCACGCGAGGCACTCTGGCCGTGCTGGGCGGGAATGTGGCTCAGTTCGTTTGTTCTGCTGCCGATAGGTATTTTCCTTACCTACAAAGCCGCCACCGATGCCGCCTTGCTCAATCCCGAAGCATGGCTCAAAGTCTGGGATAAACTGAAACAAAAAATACAAAAACTAACGCACCGCCCCTAACGTGAGCGCAAGCGAACCAAAATATATGAACACAATAGCAGAAGCATTAGACGATTTTCGTCAAGGAAAGTTCGTTATCGTAGTGGATGACGAAGACCGTGAGAATGAAGGCGATTTCATTATCGCTGCCGAGAAGATAACCCCTGAGAAGGTAAATTTTATGCTCAAGCACGGGCGTGGAGTACTCTGCGCACCTATTACGGAGCAACGCTGTGCCGAACTCGACTTGATGCATCAGGTGGCAAACAATACTTCTATGCTCGGTACGCCGTTTACCATTACGGTAGATAAGTTGGAAGGGTGCACTACGGGTGTATCGGCGGCAGACCGTGCAGCTACCATCCGTGCTTTGGCAGACCCTGCGTCCAAACCCGAGACATTTGGTCGTCCGGGGCATATCAACCCGCTTTATGCACGTTCCGGTGGGGTGCTGCAACGTGCAGGACATACCGAGGCAGCGATCGACTTGGCACGCCTTGCAGGTCTCCAACCGGCAGCGGCACTCATCGAGATAATGAACGCTGACGGCACTATGGCACGTATGCCGCAACTGCAAGAGGTGGCACGCGAAAATGACCTGAAGATTATCTCTATTAAGGATCTGATAGCCTACCGCCTGCAACACGAGCAGTCTACCGAGCAGAACACTCTCAACGCTCAACTCTCAACATTTAACTATATTGTAGAGCGCGGTGAGACGGTTTTTCTGCCTACTGAGTATGGTGAGTTCCGCTTGACCCCGTTCCGCGATCTGAGCAACGGCTTGGAACATGTGGCATTGGTGAAAGGCGAATGGCAGGAGGACGAGCCTGTACTCTGCCGCGTACATTCCAGTTGCCTGACGGGCGATGTGTTCGGTTCGCTGCGTTGCGAGTGCGGCGAGCAACTGCATCGTGCTATGCAGATGATAGAGCAGGAGGGGCGCGGTATCGTTGTCTATATGAACCAGGAGGGACGCGGCATCGGACTGATGAATAAGATACGTGCCTACAAACTGCAAGAGCAGGGCGATGATACGGTGGAGGCAAATGTGCATCTCGGCTTCCAACCCGATGAGCGTGACTATGGTGTAGGGGCGCAGATTCTTCGTGAAATGGGTGCCAAACGCTTGCGCCTGCTGACCAACAATCCTGTGAAACGTGTCGGATTGGAGAGTTACGGCATTGAGATTGTGGAGAATATCCCCATCGAGATTGCACCTAACAAGTACAACGAGCGATATATGCGCACCAAGAAAGAAAAGATGCACCATAACTTGCATCTTGTCTGACAAAATAGGGTTTGGCACGATAATTGACAAAGAAAAAGTAAAGAAATCCGGATACCCCTAGTTTTCCTAGATTTTCTATATCTAACAATCAAAAACACCTTACTAATATGAAACGCTTGGTATCTTTTTTGTTCGCTTTTCTGCTGATGGCAGGAATGACGATGAGAGCCGATGAGACGATTACGGTATCGGCGAACAGTTCGGACATCTCTGACGGACTGGATTTGAAGGTCGTGGCAAAACTCTTTGCACAGGCAAAGAACCTTGAGGAGTTCGAGAACTTGCTCAATAACCCGGATTCGGCGTTTTGCAACCTTGACCTCAATGGTGACGGCGAAATTGATTATATCCGTGTGGTGGAAACCGGAGAAGGCAACAAACGACTAATTGTGCTGCAAGCCATCTTGGCAAAGGACATCTATCAGGATATAGCCTCTATCTATGTCGAAAAAGACGAAAAGGAAAAAGTTACGGTACAAGTTGTGGGCGATGAGTACATTTATGGTACCAACTATGTGATTGAACCCGTATATGTCTATCGTCCTGTTATCTATGATTGGCTTTGGAGTCCCGCTTGGTACGCTTGGGCATCGCCTTGGTATTGGGATTATTATCCCACTTGGTGGTATGCACACACCGTTTGGTCGTATGACTATTATTGGCATCATTGCTATGCGTTCCATCATCATCACGGCTGTTGCAGTTTCCACTATGCACCCGAACCCCGTCCCGCAATGCGTGATATGCGTGCATCGGTCAGCCGTCGCGACTATGCAACAGCACATCCCAACCGTGCTTTCAACCAACGTAATTCCGGCGTAACCAACGCCCGTGATATGCGTTCTACCCGCACCTCGGTATCAGGTGTCAGCACACGCCAGGCGGCTGTGGCAAATGGTGGCAGTACACGTCAGTCTGTTTCGGGCACAAGCACCCGCCGGTCGGTTGCAAGTACATCGAGCCGCACGTATGGCAGCAGCAATACGGCAGCCGCACGCTCCACACGTGTTTCTGCAACGGAGGGCGTAAGCACTCGTCAGGCTGTAGCCGGTACGGCTACAAGCACTCGCGGCAGTGTAAATAGTACCTCAACACGTGCAAACGTAAATAGTACGGCTACATCTACCCGTACTTCGTCAACGGCAAGCAGTAGGCGTTCTTCCTACAATGCAGGAACAACCACTCGTACCTCGTCTGCAACAGCGAATAGTACCCGCTCTTCCTATAATAGTGGCAGCAGTACCCGTTCGTCGTATAATGCACCTGCTCGCAGCACATCTGATTATGGCACTTCTACTCGTAGCAGTTATAATGGCGGTTCGTCAACCCGCAGCAGTTACGGCGGATATAGCGGCGGCGGAAGCACTCGCAGTGGTGGTTATGGCGGAGGATACAGCGGTGGCGGAAGTACACGCTCCTCTGGTGGTGGAGGTTCTACCCGCAGATAAATCATACTTTAAGAATGAAGAGGTTGCCCCAAAGCAACCTCTTTTTTTATTCTTTGCAAAAAGACTTTTCATAGTTGAGTTTCTCACGTATGCGCGCGCGTGCGGCTATGTATGGATGACCGCTTGGTTTGGGTGTTAAGGCTGTTTTTTGCGCTTTTAGCGGTTGTATTTATTCTACCGATATATGTTCGATAGACTAATGCAAAGCAAAAATGCCCGATTATTTGCGTATTTCGCGATTTTGTTGTACCTTTGCAAAATGAAATGGTGTGTATCATAGGTGTGTATCATATTTACACAAATTGCACATTTGCTAATTTACAAACTACAAGATAATGATTGATAACGACAGAATTATTCCTGTAAAGATTGATGAGGAAATGAAATCCTCATACATCGACTACTCGATGAGTGTCATCGTGAGCCGTGCGCTGCCTGATGTGCGCGATGGTTTCAAACCAGTGCATCGTCGTGTACTCTTTGGTATGAACGAGTTGGGAAACACGAGCGACAAACCGACCAAGAAATCCGCACGTATCGTCGGTGAGGTGATGGGTAAGTTCCACCCCCATGGTGATAGCAGTATATATGGTACACTGGTACGCTTGGCGCAGCCGTGGAATATGCGCTATACGTTGGTGGATGGGCAAGGTAACTTCGGTTCGGAGGATGGCGATAGTCCTGCTGCTATGCGTTATACCGAGGCGCGTTTGAGTAAATTGGCGGAGGAAATGCTCCGTGATATAGAGAAAGATACGGTGGATATGCAGAACAATTTCGATGATACGCTTAAAGAACCCGTTGTGCTGCCCTGCCGTTTTCCGAACTTACTTGTTAATGGTGCAAGTGGAATCGCTGTGGGTATGGCTACCAATATGCCAACTCACAATCTCGGTGAGGTAATTGATGGTTGCGTGGCATATATCTGCAATATCGAAGACCGTTTGCAGAACCCCGAGACAGAAGAGATTACGGTAGCCGACCTGATGGAATATATCAAGGCTCCGGATTTTCCAACGGGTGGTACCATCTACGGCTATCAGGGCGTAAAAGATGCCTTTGAGACCGGTCGCGGGCGTATTATCATTCGTTCCAATGCGGATATTGAGACCGAGGACAACGGGCGTGAGAAGATTATCATCACCGAACTGCCATATGGGGTTGTAAAATCCGACTTAGTGAAAAACATCGCCGACTTGGTAAGCGACAAGAAGATAGAAGGTATTTCTGAGATTAGCGACCTGTCGCAGCGCGATATTCGTATCGTGATTGATATTAAACGCGATGCCAATGCACAGGTAGTGCTCAACAAACTCTATAAATTCACTGCGCTCCAATCGAGTTTTGCCGTAAACAACATTGCTCTGGTCAAAGGGCGTCCTATGCTCTTGAACCTCAAGCAGTTGGTGGGTAATTTTATTGAACACCGTATGGAGGTGGTTACGCGCCGTACCCGCTTTGAACTGAAAAAAGCCGAGGAACGTGCGCATATCTTGGAGGGTTTGATTATTGCGGTGGACAATATCGACGAGGTAGTGCGTATCATTCGCGCCAGCCGCACCCCCGCAGAGGCGCAGACCAATCTCGAACAGCGTTTCAACCTTGATAGCCTGCAGTCGAAAGCCATTGTGGATATGCGTCTCAGTGCGCTTACGGGCTTGAAGATCGACGAATTGAAAGCCGAATATGCCGAGTTGGAAAAACTCATTCAGCATCTCAACGACTTGCTCAACAGCGAGGCTATGCGTTACGATCTCATCAAGGATGAACTCAACGAAATCAAAGATAAGTATGCCGACGAGCGTCGTACCAAGATCGTGAAGATGGCTACCGAGTTCAACCCTGAGGATATGTATGCTGATGATGATATGGTGATTACCATTTCGCATCTCGGCTATATCAAACGCACTCCGTTGGCTGACTTCCGCTCGCAGGCTCGCGGTGGTATCGGCTCAAAGGCTTCCTCGTCGCGTGATGAGGACTTTATTGAGTACGTACACCAGGCTTCTATGCACTCTACAATGATGTTCTTTACCGAGATGGGGCGTCTCTACTGGCTCAAGGTCTATGAGATACCCGAGGGGAACAAACAGGCGAAAGGTCGGGCTATCCAAAATATGATTAACCTCCAGAAAGGCGACAAAGTACGTGCCTTTATCAACGTCAAAGGTCTTAATGATCAAGAGTATGTGGAAAAACACTATCTCATTTTCGCAACCAAGAACGGTTTGATGAAGAAAACTACCCTTGAGGCTTATAGCCACCCGCGTGCAAATGGTATCATTGCTCTCGGTCTGCGTGACGGTGACCAACTCATCGGCGTAACGCTTACCGATGGAGAGAGCGAGATGCTCATCGCTTCGCACAATGGTAAGGTGGTTCGTTTCCCTGAAAATACCGTTCGTCCTATGGGGCGCAGTGCTAGCGGTGTACGTGCAATCAAATTGGATGAGGATGGTGTAGACAGTGCCGTTGGCATGATTTGTGTAGAGAAAGGCAGTAACAAGACCGTGCTGGTTATCTCTGAGAAGGGATTCGGCAAGCGTACCGCCCTCGATGACGAAAACGGCGAACCGATCTATCGTGTTACCAACCGTGGAGGTAGGGGCGTGAAGACAATGAACCTTACTGACAAGACAGGTCTGCTTATCGGTATTGATGCCGTTACTGACGATGATGACTTGATGCTTATCACCAAATCGGGGACCGCTATCCGTATGGCTATTGAAACCATCCGTATAATGGGACGTGCTACGCAGGGCGTCAAACTCATCGAGTTGCAAAAGCGCAATGATACACTGATGTCGGGTTGCATCGTCCCAAAAGAGGAAGAAGAGCAGACCAAGAATGCAGAGGGGGTAGAGACTACAGAAAATGTAGAAACCGCCGATGCACAAACAACAGAAACAAACAACGAAAACGCAGAATAACAATGAAAAAGACGTTATTTTTGGCAGCCATGGTACTCATAAGTGCAGGCTGCTTCGCACAGAAAGCCAACATCAAGAAGGCTAAAAATCTGGCTTTGCAGGAGACACCCGATTTCTCGGGCGCACGTGCAGCCATCGATGAGGCACTCCAAAACCCCGAAACCGAGAATGTTCCAGAGGCATGGTATGTAGCCGGACTGATTGGTTATCAGGAAAATAGTGCCGAGAATATGAAGCAAATGCTCGGTCAGAATTACGATGCAGAGAAAGCCGGTCATGCCGCAATGGAGAGTTTCGACTATTGGGTAAAGGCTGGGCAACTCGCTTCTGCTACCACCCTCGATAAGAAAGGGCGTGAGGTAATGGCAGACAAGAAAACGTATGCCAATGTTCAGAAGAAAATGCTGGAGTACTACAAGAACCAGGAACTGGTGAAGTATGGTGTGTATCTCAACGAGCAACGTGACTACCGCACGGCGTATGAGGCATTTCGGAAACACCTCTCAATCCCTGATATGGCAATGATGCAGGACGAGAAACTGCAGAAAGAGATGCCGCGCGATACCATCTACGAGCAGTATAAATACTACGAGGCAATTTTCGCTATCCAAGCAGGGATGCACCCTGAGGCTATTGCGATTCTCGAACAGATGAAAGATGGTGAATACGAGGCTGTTACGGTTAATCAATTCCTCTATCAGGAGTATGTTACAGAGAAAGATACGGCTAATTTCGTACGCGTGCTGCAAGACGCAGTAGTGCGTTTCCCGCAAGAACCTTGGTTCCTCCAGAACTTGATTAACTACTACATATTCTCCGGTCAGGAGAAAGAAGCGATTGCTTATCTCCAACAGGCTATTGAACGTGAACCCAATGTCGCACAATACCATCTTATCAAGGGTAATCTGGACGAGAACCAAAAAAACTACGATGAGGCATTGGCTGATTTCGACCGTGCACTTGCTCTCGACCCCACTATGGCAGATGCTGAAGCCGGTAAGGGACGTGTATTCTACAACCAGGGGGTAAAGATGAATGAGGATGCTGCATATATTACGGACAACAAAGAGTATAAGAAAGCCCTTGAGGCAATGAATGAGATGTTCCGTAAGTCGTTGCCCTATTTCGAGAAGGCACACGAACTGGATCCCGACAACCGCGATTATATGATTACGCTTCGTACGCTCTACTACCGCTTCAATATGGATGCGGAGTACCAAGCGATGAATGACAAAATCAATAATTAAACACCGTCAGTAAAAGAATATGGTTCCCCGCAAGGGAACCATATTCTTAATTCTAAGTATGGGTGCTTTTCCTGTCCTTTCCCAGATGTTACGCTGTGTATACCTTTCCTGATGCATTGTGCATTGAAAAGTCAGGTGGATGTCAGGAGGATAACAGGTGGATAGGTTGAGAATAAGAGAACACAGAAACGCCATACTCCATATGTTAATTATTAATTGTTAATTGCATTGGGCAGAATACTCGCTATAGATTTTGGTAAGAAACGCACGGGATTAGCCGTTACGGATTTGCTCCGTATAACGGCTAATCCGTTGCTTACTATTGATACGAAGAATTTGCTCCAATGGTTGCAAACCTATTTCGCAGTCGAGCAAGTGGATGAAGTGGTTATTGGGCATCCCTCCCAAATGAACGGGCAAGAGTCTGAATCAATGAACTATATCCGCCCGTTTATGGCTACATTCCGCACGACCTTTCCCGATATGCCATTGGTGTCGTTTGACGAGCGTTTTACATCCGTCCTAGCCCACCAAGCCATGCTTGCCGGTGGTATGAAAAAAAAAGACCGCCAAAACAAAGCCGTGGTCGATAAACTCGCCGCATGTATCATTCTGGAAGGATATATGGACTATAAAACTTCCGGTTCTCTTTTGGAGAATAGAAATAGTAAATAAAAATTTTTTATAAACGAAATCCCCTCTTGGAGGGGGTAGGGGGAGTCTATGATTTTACCTATTTATTTATATGGTCAGCCTGTTTTGCGCAAGGCGACCGACGAAATCCAACCCGGTGATTTCGACCTCAAACAACTTGTTTCTGATATGCAGGAAACCCTCACCACTGCCGAAGGCTGTGGGTTGGCTGCCCCGCAAATTGGTAAGTCAATACGCCTTTTTATTGTGGACGGAAGCGACCTTGCCGAGGATTTTCCCGAATGTGCAGGATTGAAGAAGACCTTTGTTAATCCTGAAATAATAGAGGAGAGCGAAGATACTGTCTCTTATGCGGAAGGCTGCCTTTCGCTGCCTGGTATCTCGGAGAATGTAGTGCGTCCGCGTACCATTACCATTCGTTATCAGGACGAGAATTTTAACGAGCATACCGAAACCTATACCGACTTTGCTGCACGCATTATTCAGCACGAATATGACCACCTCGAAGCGCATGTCTTCACCGACCGTATCTCGCCTATCCGCAAGCAGTTTGTCAAAGGCAAACTGACCAATATCGCCAAAGGCAAAACTTCTGCCCGCTACCGCACCAAACACTAAATAAGTCCCTTCTTTGAGGAGGTAGAGGGAGTCAATGAATCACTTCGATATTATTCTGATCGCCATCGGTTTGGCGATGGATTGCTTTGCCGTGAGTGTAACACACGGTCTGTCTTATGATCGTAGTCGTAAACCGTTGGCGCAATATGGTCCGTGGCTGATGGCGGTGATGTTCGGCTTGTTCCAAGGTGGAATGCCGCTTGTCGGCTATTTCGCAGGTACGCTCTTTGCCGGTTTCTTCTCCAAGTTTGCCCCATGGATTGCCTTGATCTTATTGGCGTTTATCGGCGGAAAGATGATTTGGGAGTCGCTCCATAAAAACGAGGAAGAAGAGAAACTGTGTGCCGATTTCTCTTTCAAGCATATTGCTGCTTTGGCTGTCGCTACCTCAATAGACGCATTGGCTACCGGTGTTATTTTTATTCCATCCCCCGGAATGCTGTGGGGCGGAGTAGGAATTATAGCATTGGTCAGTTTCCTTTTTGCCATAGTGGGCTATAGCATCGGGGCGGTGATCGGACAGAAATTCAAGTTCAATGTCGAACTCCTTGGGGGTGTCATACTCATCATTATTGGTCTGAAAATCTTTGTAGAAGGCATATTTTTCTAAAAATAGGCATTATGAAAAAACATATATTTGGTTTACTCCTATTGTTTTGTGGCTCTCTATCTGCACAACAGTCTTTGCAATCAAACGGCGAATTGCAGACTGCAATAGTAAATGCAGACCATTCTGTATCAATCAACGTTTTTGCACCTATGGCACAACAGATTATTCTGAATGGTGAACTGACAGCCAACCAACCGCAGCCGATGGTACGTGATACCGATGGAATATGGTCATATACCACTGCGCCACTCATCTCCGACCTCTATCTCTATTGGTTGGATATAGATGGAGTACGTGCCTTGGATCCGGGCAATTCGTATGTCATTCGAGACATTAGTTTTTTGTACAACTATGTGATTGTAGAGGATAACTCGGGACTGTATGGTACACGGTCGGTACCACACGGTACGGTGGAAAGTATATGGTATCATAGCGACAAGACCAATATGGAAAGACGTCTGACGGTCTATTTGCCAGCGGAATATGAACAGAGCAGGGGCAAATATCCTGTTTTGTATCTGCTGCATGGCAGTGGTGGTGATGAGCAGGCATGGATAGAACTCGGGCGTGCGGTACAGATATTGGATAACCTAATTGCACAAGGCAAGGCGGAACCGATGATTGTGGTAATGCCTAATGGTAATATGAGCGAAGACGCAGCCCCCGGATACGGCATTGATGGGTTGGTGCGCCCCAATATACCCGAAGAACACCGTATGGACGGCTTCTTCGAGGAGTGCTTTCCCGAGATTGTCCGCTTTATTGATACACGCTATCGCACTATCCGAAAGGCGGATAGCCGTGCCATAGCGGGCTTGAGTATGGGCGGGTATCATAGTTACTGGCTTTCGCTCAACTACCCCGATATGTTTGGCGCTGTGGGATTGTTTTCCGCCGTATATCACCACGGAAATATGGCACAAGCGATATATCAAGACGAGTTGAGCAAGTTGTCCAAACTACAGAACAATAAACCGTTGTATCGTATCTATATTGGTAATGCAGACTTTCTCTATATCCAAAACGTAGAGCAACGCCAACGAATGGATTCTCTGCAATTCCCTTATATCTATACAGAGTCTGCAGGAGGACATCAATGGACAAATTGGCGGCATTATCTCGCCGACTTTGTTACCTGTTTGTTCAAATAGTAGTACACGAACATACACCGCAGATAATAAAACATATAATAAAAGCGGGCTNNAGCCCGCTTTTATTATATGTTGAGATGTTTTTATTCTGCTTCGTGAACCAACAGGTTCTTAATTTCCCACGTAGCACAGGATTGACCTTCTTTGGTCTTGTAACGGAAACCTAACACAATGTCCTGACCGACATATTGACTCAAATCCATATCACCGGTATTGACGAATGTCCAGCTATTATTTGTGGGGTACAATTCGTTCCCCTCACTATCTTTTTCATTGTAAGGGATTTCCTTCCAATCGCAAGTGGTAACATCACCGGTATAGTTGGTTGATACAAGTACAGTCATCTGCGCCTGACGTTCTTTCAAATCGGTAGGACCATAGTTGATGGCTTGATCAAAATTGAGAGCAGGCTGAACGGCTTTTTTTACAGAGATGACCGGAGTGACTAACCATGATTCCACTACGTGCGAGCCACCATTGGCATAAGAAGTGGCTTTCATTCCATATACTGCAGTAAATGACCAAACATAATTCAAACCATCCAATTCAATATCTTGTATCTGCAACTCACCTTGGTCAGCCTCGCCTGCAATAGCCTGTTTATAGAAAATGGCCAAGTTCCAATTCTCTTGCAAAGAGAATATAAGGGTCTCTTCCACAATACCGGTGTTCTCAACAAAGTCCGTACCGTTGTAAACATACTCTGTTGCGGTAAAGCCATTTTTCACTTTATAGACAACTGCAAATTTGCTGTCTTTTTGTGCATAAGGGTAGGCTGTCTGCAGATATTTGGTTACAACGCTGTTATCGGATATATAACTTACACCTGCTGCGGAATATACGCTTTGCGGGAGCACATCAACCGTTACTTTTGACTGCTTATATACATTCCACGATGTTCCGTTGAATTGATAGAGAACACTCACTTTGCCGTCCGCCTGCATCTGTGCTTTGCGGGGAGCTGCTGTCGCTTTCTTGGCAGGGCGAAGTTCTGTCAGATAGCAGCCTTTGTCAAACTCATAGGTCTCATTATACAACTTGAATATACCCTTGCCAATGATTGTGTCTCCGATAGTTAAGGTGCGCCCTGACATATCGGTAGCAGTAGCCTCGGTATCGCTTACATAATCGAATTTCTCAATAGAATCTTTATTGAGAGAATAGCAACTGTATAACTCAAATTCCTGAGTTCCATCCGTGATATAAAAAGAGATATTTTTATACTTAGCATTGTAGGACTTGGCAAAGAACTTGGAAACAAAGCCGCCTACTGTAACTGAATCTCCATTTTTGATGGAACCATCCGCATAAGCGGATACCACTTCGCTCGGAGAATAGAAACCACGGCTGGCAGGTGTACCGGAGAAAAAGCCTTTGTCCGCTTCCTCGCTGCCACCGGTAGCGGGTTCGTAGTTCTTGAAATCATAGGTAACAGCAAGGATAGCCCCTGAGTCTTTGTCCATAGGCAGTACGGATGCCAAATTACCCACCGTTTTTGGAGTCAGGTACTCAATACCCTCTTTCTCCCAAATGGTTTTATAGTTGTCCGCAGTCAAATTGTATTGTTCTGTCTTGGATAATTCCGCCAAGTAGGTATCTGTACCATAGTTGGTATTGCAGGTAATTTTTACCAATGAGTTTTTGGATAACTGTGGGTACAATCCATTGATAAAAGCGGGTACATACATATCCGCGGTTGCCAATTCATTGAAAGCCTGTTCTGCAGCAATGCGCAAAAATGCATGGTAGGCTGTAGAGTCCGTTTCGGTGCATTGTTCTTTAGCCTTTGCTATGTTGGCGGCATTGGCAACTACACTCTTGTAGTCTTTTGCGGTCATAGTATAGGCTCTTGTTTTTGTATCGGTGATGGTGTAGTCGTTGTGGAGTTGTTTCTCGTCGAAGAAATTCTCGCAGGAGGCAAGCAACAATGCCGACAGCGAAACACCAAGGATATATTTCAGATTTTTCATATTCGTTTATTGTTTAGCGGGGAGTGGTTCAGACGCCCCTGTGTGGTACATTAGAAATTGAGTTTCAGACGGATATTCCACTGACGCCCTTTGTTGTAGAAGAAATAGATGTTGTCAATCGAGTTCTCCGCAGTACCGGCAGAAGCGGTGTTGGCACTCCATGCTTTTTCTATGTAGTACTGGTTGAGCAGGTTGCTTATGTTGCCCGACAGGGTAGCGCGTACGCTTTCGCCAATCTTGAAACTGTAACTTGCACGCAAGTCCATCGAACCGCCTACCGGGCACTTGTAAGGCTCTACGATGTTCATCGTTTTGCCGAGTGTCAGGTTGCTGCCCGAGAAAGAGTAGTAGGAATAGTTGCGTGCATAAACGGTGTATTCGGCACCGATACGGAAACCTTTGAACGGTTTGAAAGTAACGCCCAAGTTAGCGGTTGTCTGTGCCTGACCGCCTACGTGGATGCCTTTCATATTGATGATAGCATTGGCTTGGTCTTCTGCCCCCGGGGTCGTAATAGTACCATCGGTACGGAGAGCGTTGCCCTGCTCGTCGTAGGCATAGCCCTTTACGCTGTCGCTGTCCCATTTCCAACTACCCAGCGAGAGCATTGCATTCAGTTCGAGCCATTTGGTAGGACGTGCTTTCAATTCCGCCTCAATACCCATGTGCTGTGCATTGACACCGGTCATATTCATATAATAGTTGGTCTGGTCGGCATTGCTCAGTGTCCCGCTCTTGGTCATCGTCTTGTCCATCCACTCGGTAAAATACGCATTCACGTTGAGTGCCACATATTCGTTGTGGAAACCGTAACCAATCTCAACCGATGCAATCTTCTCATTCTTGGCGTCTTGGTTGATTGTGTGCGAAGTATTGGAAGACATAAAGGCTGCATTAAACTTCGGCGCACGGCTGATAAATCCTGCATTAAGGAATACATTGTTGTATTTCAGAAACTTATAGTTGACACCGCCCTTGATGGTACCGCCGGCAAAACCTATGGTCTTCGAGCGTTGGTTGTTTTCGTCGTAGTAGAAACGGTCCACACGCCAATAGTGGTTGTATGAGAACGACCCATTGACAAAAGCAGAGAGGTTGTTTTTACTGTATTCCAATGAAGCAAATGCCCCCTCTTGCATCACGTGTCCCGTATAGTCGCGATAAACGATGTCCCCGATACCGAGTTTCTCATATACCCAGGCATTGTCGTTGCGGTGGTAGTTGTTGGTTGCCGACACCGATTTGATGCGGGTCTTGTCCATAAAGTATGCACCATCTAACAGGTCGGAGATAACAGCGGTGTGAATACCTTCGTAGTAACGCAGGTCAATACCGGCAGTCAAATCAAGACATTCGAGGAACTTTTTACTATAAGTGGAAACGAGTCCGTACCAGTTGTGGTAGTTACGGTTCTCGGCTATCACCAGTTCCGAACCATATTCGCTGGCAGCATTGAGGTCTTGTACTGCTCCGTAGTCAAACGTACCATCCTCGCGGCGGAACGTGGTACTCAAGATACCATTTACTGCACCTTTGGTCAGGTCGCTGTATTCGTAATCAGACATAGTACCCGGTTCTGCAGTATTTCCGAAGCCTCGTCCGATAGAGGTGTAGAGCGAGGTGGACAGGTTAGACTCGTGGTCAATTTGCCAAACGTGGTTCAAACTGATTTGTGGTTTGTGGTATTGGTTATAGTTGCAGCCTCTTTGCTTGCCGTCGTTGCCATAGCCGTAAGCGGGATTGTAGCGGCGATAGTCCATACCATTGGTCATATACTTCTTGACCTTGTTCCACTCTGCAAGCGTAAGTGCTCCGCTTGAACCGGAAGGACGCGTCCAGTGCCATTGCGGAGCACCGAAGCCCGTGAGGCTCAACTGGTGGTTTTCGTTGATACGCTTCGAGATATTTGCAAAGTAACTGTAGCCTGAGAATGATGTTCCTTGAATATATCCTTCGCCCCAAGTCTTGGAGCCGAGCACGGTGATAGCCCAACCGTTTTTCATCAGCCCCGTGGAAACAGAGAACGCCACTTTGTTGTAGCCGTCGTTGCCCATAGCATAACTGATTATACCGCCTTTCTTCGCATCGATACCTTTGGTAACGATATTGATTGTACCGCCCACAGAGGGAGCCGATAGTTTGCTTGCCCCCATACCGCGCTGTGTCTGCATAACGGAGGTTACGTCGCTCAGTCCCTGCCAGTTCGACCAATAGACCGTACCGCCTTCCATATCGTTCATCGGTACACCGTTGACCATAGTAGCCACGTTGGTGTTGTCGAAACCGCGCATCCATATTTCCGAGTCGCCCCAACCGCCACCTTGTCCGTTGGCGTGTACACCCGGGGTGTTCTTCAATACTTCGGGGAACTCGCCGCCACCGATACGCTCTTCGATGTCGAGTGCCGTTACCTGGCTGACTGCCACAGGGGTCTTTTGCTGTTGGGCAATCTGACCGGTGATAATAACGTCTTGTAGCGATACAGCCTCCGGTTCCATTTTAAGGACACCGAGGTTGGCGTTCTTTTTGGTTGCCACTTCCTGCGAAGCATAACCCACGTAGGATAGTTTCAACTTGGCACCGCTCTGCACTTCGAGCCGGAAATTACCGTCGATGTCCGTTACGACACCGTTGGTTGTTCCCACTTCGATGACAGATACACCGATCAGCGGTTCACCTGTCTGCGCATCTTGTACGCTACCGGTTACCTTCTGCGCCTGTGCCATCAGCACTACGCTCGTCCCCAAACAGAGGAGTAGGGATAACAGTTTTTTCATTTGGTTGTTTGTTTTATTGAATAATTGATTGATTAGATCGCTTCGCTGTTGGAAGTCGGACAAAAAAATAGCGACCTGACAAAAGCCGCTACTATTCCTTATTTATATAGTTCGTTGAGAAGTTGTGCCAATCGGATACCCGAAGCATAGAGTTGCCATTCCATATCGTCCGCAAAATGATAGACATAATGGTACGCATTGCCGTCCCAAGTGGTTTGGTAGGTATAGATGGCATCAGTTAGGTGGTAGTTATGGAGCAGAATATCGGCATCGGTCATCTGCTGAATGGACTTTTTCTGATAACTCAATTTATCTTGCAGATATTGGGCATATTCCGTGTAGGTGTATCCGCGTGCAGCAATAATCTTCGAGTCCCAAACGGCGTGCAGATTGGTGTTTTGCCCGAACCATTTTACCTTAACCCTATTGCCGCCGAGGTCATCGATATGCCCCGTATGCATCGGGCAGAAACGGTCGCCCATAAAGTGGATAACAAATGCCAGTGCATCGCGGCTGCTCTTGTCGTGGCGCAAGACGTTGGTCAGGCTGTCCATAGCGCGGAAGAGGTTGCCGCCCTCGTGCGGGTAGTCGGTCAGCGTTGCCACTACCGCCGAGTCGGTCATACCGCCGTTCAGGTCTTGGAAATGCCAGTCGAAACTGGTGGGGTAGATGGTGTCGCTTTTGATTTCGTCCGCCCAGTTGGCTGCGTAAATCATTCCGTGCTTGCCCAGCACTTTGTCCACCTGCTTTCGTGCGCGGCGGTTCATATTGTCGTATGCTATCCGGGCGATGATACGGTGTCCTTCCTGTCCCCACGCCAGCAGGTGCTGAACGGGACAACCGAGTAAGAGAAGCAGGGTGAAGATGGTAAATGTACGTTTCATACGCGTTTCGTTTACGCCTGCAAAGGTACGGCTTTTTTCTTATCCTCGCAAATTAAAAAGCAAATTGTAGAAGAAAGCGTATCCGAAATTATGCATACCGGTTGCATAAAAAGTGTATATAATGCATAAAAAGACGGCTTATCAACAGCCTAAACACCTATTCTTTCTACGTCCTTTCTACGTCCTTTCTACGTAGTTTGTACTATAAGGTATAGAAATTGTATAATTTGTATATTTTTTGCATAAAATCAGGTGAGTTTTTTCGGGTATATGTTGTTTGTAGGAATAAGCAATATAGTTGATACCGAAAAGAACAAATTTTTGCCTATGTCAAAAATAATTGCTAATTTTGCCGATGTTTTTATTAAAATAGGGAATTCCGCTGATGACTTTTACAAAATCATATAAAGAATTAAAACACCTTGCCAATAGTAGGGAACCGATATGCGGAATGTATGCAAAGAATGATGTCCGGAATGCGGTAGCGGAACCGGAAATAAAAGCGGCTCTCATTGGCGATACGGCAACACAATTGTTGGCGACTGCGATACGCGGGGCGGGAGTGGAACATAATCTGAATATCCGGTTGTATGAAGCCGAATACAATCAGGTGGAACAACAAGTGGCAAATCCGATGTCGGAATTGTTTGCTTTCGCACCTGAATATGTCATTGTATTTCAGTCCACGCACAAGTTGCTGCAAACATATAATGGCTATGAACCGGCACTACGTACGACATTGGCAGCAGAACGCTTATCGTTTGTAGAAAAGGCGTGTGCGGCATTTCCAAACAGCAAAATCATTTACTACAACTATCCGGAAATCGATGATCAGGTATGGGGAAGTTATGGCAATAGGATAGAAGCATCGTTTATTTTTCAGTTGCGCAAGTTGAATTTCAACCTGATGAATTTGGCACAACGGATAGGAAATCTGTTTATTTGTGATATGGCTTCTATTCAGAATGCCATCGGACGGCAGCAGATGTTCCGTTCTTCGTTGTACGTATCCGCAGATATGGTGCTCTCGCTTGAGACTGTACCGATAGTGGCAGAAAGGACAATAGATATAATTTTGGCTTGTGCGGGGCGGATTCACAAGTGTCTGATTCTTGATTTGGATAATACGCTTTGGGGCGGTGTGATAGGGGAGGACGGTATGGAGAATATCCAAATAGGATGTGGTTTGGGAATAGGAAAAGTTTTTACGGAATTTCAACTTTGGTTGCGCAAACTACGTCAGCGGGGTGTTATACTTTGTATATGCAGCAAGAACGATGAAAGTGTGGCAAAAGCACCTTTTGAGAAACATCCCGATATGGTTTTGAGAGCAGAAGACATAACGCTGTTTGTCGCCAATTGGAATAACAAAGCGGATAATATACGCTATATCCAAAGTGTGCTGCATATCAGTTTTGATTCAATGGTGTTTTTGGACGACAATCCGTTTGAACGCAATCTGGTGCGTACCAATCTGCCGAATGTTTGTGTACCGGAATTGCCTGAAGACCCTGCGGAGTGGTTGGAATTTCTGTATGCAGAGAATTTGTTCGAAACGGTTTCTTATTCAGAAGAAGATTCCAAACGCACACAACACTATCAAACCGAGGCAAAACGCATAGCGGAACGTTGTCGTTTTGCAGACGAAGCAGCCTATTTGAAGAGCCTGCAAATGATTTCTGTCGTGGAAAGTTTTACGCCTTTTAACACTCCGCGGGTGGCGCAACTGTCGCAACGCAGCAATCAATTCAACCTGCGCACAATACGCTATACCGCAGACGAGATAGAGCGGATGGCACACGAACCGAACCTGCATTGTCTGACCTTTACGCTCAAAGATAAATTCGGCGACAACGGGCTGGTTTGCGTAGTGGTGTTGAAAGAGCAGGAACAGAACACTCTGTTTATAGAATCATGGTTTATGTCGTGCAGAGTGCTGCAACGCGGAATGGAGGCATTTGTATTGAATACGATAGCAGAACAGGCACGGAGATATGGTTTTGAGAGAATAGAAGGAGAGTATATCCCTACGGTCAAAAACGCTATGGTAAAAGATCTGTACGTCCGTCTTGGATTTACCGGAAACGGCACAGAGAACCATTTTGTATTGGATATACGCAATTATACACCACGGGAATGTTTTATCAGTAATAATAAATAAGAATGGAAAGAAATGCTATTTTAGAGCAAGTGCAGACCGTTTTTCGCGAGGAATTAGAAGACGAAACGCTAATTCTAACCGATAACAGTACGGCAAACGATATAGAGGATTGGGACAGTCTCAATCATATACAACTGGTATCCGCTATAGAGAAACATTTCGGCATACGTTTTCTTAGCAGGGAGATACTGTCGTGGCAGAATATAGGAGAAATGGTGGACTCAATTGCGGTCAAACTATGATTTTCCAGTCTGTTACGTTTGTGACATTCTTTGTGGTGGTCTTTGCCGTCTATTGGTGGCTTTCCAAATGGCATACGGCACAAAATCTGTGGTTGCTGGCGGCAAGTTATTTCTTCTACGGGTATGCCGATTCGCGTATGTTGCCGCTTTTGATAGGGGCGACATTGTTGTTCTACGGATTGGGCTATAAGATAGCCGTTGCACAGACGGAACGAATGGCAAAAACATATCTGTGGACAGGAGTCGGAACAGGGGTTGGGATATTGTTTGCATTTAAGTATATAGGGATTTTCCTGCCCTGTGTACATATCATTGTCCCGATAGGAATTAGTTTTTTCACATTCAAATTGCTCAGTTATATCATTGAGACTTACTATCATAAAACGGAACTGCTTGGTGCGGGCAATATGACATGGAACGGGGTGTTGGAATTTGCAACATACATCGCCTTTTTCCCGACAATTCTGGCGGGACCGATAGACCGCCCGGCTTTCATTTCGCAACTGCAAACACCGCGCACGTTTGTCTATAACGACGCGGTGGAGGGCTGCCGCGCATTGCTATGGGGTGCTTTTCTAAAGATGGTGGTAGCAGACACATGTGCGCTATATGTGGATATGGCGTGGATGGATTTGAATGTAGCCCGAGGAAGTACGTTGGTCGTTGCCGCAATACTCTACGCCGTACAGATATATGCAGATTTTGCCGGTTATTCATCTATGGCGATAGGTATTGCGTTATTGCTCGGGCTACGTGTAATTCAAAACTTTCACACACCTTTTCTTTCTCTGAATATGGCGGATTTTTGGCGCAGGTGGCATATCTCGCTGACACAATGGCTGACAGATTATGTGTTTATACCGCTCAACATCCGTCTTCGCCGTTTGGGCAAATGGGGTGTAGCATTGGCAACGATGGTGAATATGACATTGGTGGGATTATGGCACGGGGCAAACTTCACCTATCTGTTATTCGGTATATACCATGGACTGTTGTTGGTTTGGTTAGTCCTTACGGGGCGCACCCGATTGCCCAAACAGTTGACTTGGTATCAACGGCAAGGACGCTATTTGGCAACCTTCTGTTTATGTGTGTTCGGGTGGATTATTTTCCGCGCCCCGGATATGGCTTCCGTAGGAGTGTATATGCAGCGTCTGTTTTCTGCATCGCTGTTCAGTTGCCCGATGACAATCGGGCTTTTGGATATGTGTATGATTGTAGTATCCTGTTTATTGATGTGGTACTTGGATGTACGCGGACGCAAACATTCCACTCCTTTGGCTATATCCAACACAGCCGTACGGTGGACGGTGTATTTTGCACTGACCATCGGTATTTGGTTTGTTGCAACACGACGGGCAACCGATTTTATTTATTTTGCTTTTTGAGTATGCGCAGGTTCTTTCTGAAAATAAGTCTCTATCTGTTGCCGTTGGTAGTCTTTGCAGTGGTGCTGGAGATTGTGGCGGAGTCTATTCCCAATTCATACACCTATAAACGTAGGTATATGGAAAGCAAAGCCGATATGATTCAAACACTGTTCTTGGGTTCTTCGGGGGCTTATGACGGGTTTTGCGCGGAAGCAGTGCCACATTCGTTTAATCTGGCAAACAGCAGCCAGACTTTGGAAGATGACTATCGCCTGTTGGCTAAATATATTGATAAAATGGACTCGCTGCGCTTTGTGGTAGTAGGTATCGGGTATCATACATTGGCATTAACTTCAGAAGCCAACAGGCGTTTATATTACACTATCTATATGGATTTGTATCCCCGTTGGCAGCCAGTATCGCAGTATAGTTTTGAGGTGTTCAATTTGGAACTGACGCTGAAAAAGATTGTCAAGTATGTAGTGTCGCGTGATGTTACCCGCTGTGATTCGTTAGGGCAACGGATTGGGCATAGCGTGGCGGATATGGGTAAACGAACCGAGTTCTGGAATAAGGATATGATGCATATGGTTCAGAATGATAGTTATGATGTGGACGGAGCATATTATACCATCTGTCAGAATTACAACTACTTATGTAATATTGTCAACTTGTGCAACGAGAGGAATATATGTCCCATCATTGTAAATCTTCCAGCTCTGTCCGAGTATGTAGAAGCACTGCCACAAGCGCAAGTGGCAGTGCAAGATAGTGTGTTGCATTGGTTGGCTTCGTATGCTGTTTGTATAGATGCCGGCAGGTGGGCGGGAAATGCAGATACGGGGAATATCCCGCTTTGGTACAATGCTACCCATCTTACACGTGAAGCATCGGTCTGTTTTACAACCGAACTGCAAGACTATTTGGAGAAACGGCGGTTGACGGGGCGGACGCGGTAGCCCGCTTCGCGCAGGTCGGCAAGCAACCCTTTGTCGCCACCGAGATAGACGGCATTGAGCGTAATAAAGCAACCGCCGTCGTGCAAGTATAGGGCGAGACGTTTGACCCACTGCACGTTGCGTTGTGCATAGACTTTGTAGTCGGAAAAAGAGATGGAAGTGTTATTATCCGGTCCTTCCACTTGGAATGCCATATCGCCCAAACGCCCCATCAGATACATCTCGCGAAGGGTACGCTCCTGTTTTATTTCCCGCTCGGGATATTCAACCACTTTCTTCAGTTCGGCACATTGCCAGTGGAACGGCTCGCGGTCAAACAGCATATACATCGTTTCCCCCACATCGTCCAATCCATAGACAGGTATGCCTTTTTCTTGTGCCACAGCCTCAAAGAACGTTTCCATTGAGCGTTGTTCGTCGTAGTGGAGCCATTGTTTCATCAGTTCGGTACGAAGCATCTCGGTCAGATAGGACGGTTTCATACGGCATAGTTTATCCAACCCTATACCGAGATTGAGGCGTAGCGCATTGTCTATCAGTTGATAATCTTCGTCAGAATAAAAATTGCTCAGGCGTATAGAATCCGGCAATACTGCCGCCTGGCGCAAAGCGGCTATGGCTTCATAGTCTTGCATCGCAAACTCAGTAATCACCTTGTTACACTTGCTAAAACAGGCAAAAGCATTGGGAATGGTGTCGATAAAGGTCATATCCACCAGACGGTTGGTAGCGAGGATATATGATTTGCCCTGTGTACCGTTGCCGCTTATCTCGTAGAGCAGTTGGGCGGGAGCAGACAGAGTTAATATCGTTGCTGACACCAGAAATATAAGTCGTTTTCGAAAACTGAACATAAAAAGCAAATATTAATAGTTCGAAATAAAGTCCTATGCCGCAAGCGGAAAGAAATCTAAGTAAATCTTTGGCTTTGCATCCATAAATTACCATAAATCTTATTCGCCTACGGCGGTAAAGTAAGGCAATTTGCTTATATCGAACTGACGTTATATTATGGTGTATGTACAAATACCGTTCCAATAGATTAAGAAAATAACCACATCCAAACAATATCTATACAATTTATGCGATATATATAGTGCATAAAGTGTATAAAAGCACCACATAAAAGCCTATCTCGTTGCCGTGTCGTTGCCGTGTCGTTGCCGTAAATGGTATTATGAAATATGGGAATTACATAATCTGTATATTGAAGGAATATCATCCGATTGGGGTACGGTTGCCCTGTAAAGTCCATCTCTGCGTTAGTCCATCTCTGACACTTTTCCTTTTGGATAAGAATTTTGGAAAATACGGGTACGCAAAGGATAATACGAATACGAATGTTGGCACAGATTTTGCCAAATGATGTTGTATAGCACATAAAAATTGGTGAATGTGGTTTTCAAAATACTTTTTGCCCGGCAAAGGTTTGTTTAAGCAGATATTTTTTTGTACCTTTGCACGGAATTTTGCCGCGAAAGTATGCCCCGATGTGCAAAATGCTACCTCACAAATAGTAAAATATAAAATCAAAATACAATGAACTTATCAGAATTGACCGACAAAATCTACGCGGAAGGCGTAGAGAAAGGTAATCAAGAGGCACAACAGATTATTGATAAAGCCAATGCGCAAGCGGCTGAGATTGTAGCCAATGCCGAGAAAGAGGCGCAAGCCAAAGTGGCTGAAGCCGAGGCAAAAGCACAAGAGTTGGACAAGAACACGCGTGCCGAGTTGAAACTGTTTGCCGAGCAGAGTGTGAACGCATTGAAGACCGAAATAACGAACCTCTTGACAGACCAAGTGGCACAAGAGAGCGTAAAAGCGGCTACGGCGGATGCTAAGTTTATGCAGGGCATTATTCTGAAACTTGCCGAGCAGATGGCTAAAGAAGGCGAAGTGGAGATTGACGCGAAAGATGCGGAGGCACTGAAAGCCTATTTTGAGGCAAACGCCAAAGGTCTGTTGGATAAGGGCGTGCAAATCAATGAGGTAAAAGGTATCAAGACCGATTTTGCCATCAAACCAGCCAAGGGCGGATACAAACTGGATTTCGGCGAGAAGGAGTTTGTAGAGTATTTCAAAGAGTTTCTCCGTCCGCAACTGATTGAGTTGCTGTTCGGGAAATAATTACTAGAAGAACTAGGAAATCTAGAAAATCTAGAAAATCTAGGATAATATGGGATATGAATGTTTAATGGCGGGTTTGCCCGAGTTGAAAGCAGGGGGCGAGGCTCCGATGACAATGGAGTCGCTTCTGCTGTTGCTTGAGGAGAACCTGTCGGAAAAAGACAAGGCTCTGCTGGACTTGCTCCGAATGAAGAGCGACGCCCCCGAGATAAGCGAACTCATCAAGCGATACGATGATTCGATTATCGACCGGCCTGACTGGTGGGAGGATGCGCGCAACCATCTTTCAGAGACCGATTTGCGCACGCAGGTGCTGTACGAATACGGACTGAAAAGCAAAAACAAGTTTGTCCGTGCATGGTTTGCCTACAACCAGGATATGAATAATGTACTGGTGGCTACGATTTGCCGCAAGCACGGCTTTGATGTACGCAAGATGATTGTCGGGCAAGGCGAGGTCGCAGAAATTCTACGCAAGAACCTGCAGCAGAAGGATTTTGGTCTGGGCGGTGTAATGGACGATTTGCAAGAGGTGATGTCATTGGTGGACATCGACAACCTGATGGAGCGCGAGAAACGTATGGACGCTTTGCGCTTTGCATGGCTCGACGAGGCAACGCTCTTTGTTGATTTCTCGATAGAAAATGTGCTGGCGTACTACCTGCAGGCAGAGATGCTCAACCGCTGGTCGCTGCTGACGGTGGAACAGGGCGAAAAAGTATTCCGTCAGTTGGTTGCCGATATGAAGAAAGGTGTCAATCTCGATGCCGAGGCATAATTTGCGAAAACAAAGAAAATAACAACAAAAGATATGACAACAGGAAAAGTAAGAGGTATTATCTCCAACCTGGTTACGGTATGGGTGGATGGTCCTGTCGCACAAAACGAAATCTGCTATATCACATTGGGTGATACCAAACTGATGGCAGAGGTCATCAAAGTGATTGGCGACAATGTCTATGCGCAGGTGTTTGAATCGACGCGCGGACTGAAAGTCGGCAATACGGTAGAGTTTACGGGACATATGCTCGAGGTTACACTCGGTCCCGGTTTGTTGAGCCGAGACTATGATGGTCTGCAGAACGACCTCAACAAACTGACAGGCGTGTTCTTGAAACGTGGTGAGTACAACTATCCGCTTGACAAGGAGAAACTATGGAAGTTTGAACCTATCGCCAAAGTCGGTGACAAGGTGGAGGCTGCCGCTTGGCTCGGTGAGGTGGACGAGAACCACCAGCCGCACAAGATAATGGTGCCGTTTGTGTTCGAGGGGCAATATACGGTGAAGAGCATTGTTCCCGTCGGCGAATACAAGATATTGGACACTATTGCCGTGCTGACAGATGCCGATGGTAACGACCATGAGGTTACTATGGTGCAGAAATGGCCGGTGAAGAAGGCGATATTGGCATACAAGAGCAAACCGCGTCCGTTCAAACTGCTTGAAACGGGTGTGCGCACGATAGATACCGCCAACCCGATTTGCGAGGGCGGTACGGGCTTTATCCCCGGTCCTTTCGGTACGGGTAAGACGGTGCTGCAGCACGCGATTTCCAAGCAAGCCGAGGCGGATATTGTGATTATCGCTGCCTGCGGTGAGCGTGCCAACGAGGTGGTAGAGACGTTTACGGAGTTCCCCGAGTTGGTGGACCCGCACACAGGGCGCAAGTTGATGGAGCGTACCATCATCATTGCCAACACGTCGAACATGCCTGTGGCTTCGCGTGAGGCGTCGGTTTATACGTCCATGACGATTGCCGAATACTACCGTTCGATGGGATTGCGCGTGCTGCTGATGGCGGACTCGACGAGCCGTTGGGCACAGGCGTTGCGTGAGATGTCGAACCGTCTGGAGGAATTGCCCGGTCAGGACGCTTTCCCAATGGACTTGTCGGCAATCATCGGTGCATTCTATGCGCGTGCAGGATATGTGTATCTGAACAACGGCAAGACCGGTTCGGTGACGTTCCTAGGTACGGTTTCGCCTGCCGGTGGTAACCTGAAAGAGCCTGTTACCGAGGGTACGAAGAAGGTGGCGCGTTGTTTCTATGCCTTGGAGCAGGCACGTGCCGACCGCAAACGTTATCCGGCAGTGAACCCGATTGACTCGTACTCGAAGTATATCGAATACCCTGAGTTTGAGGAGTATATCTCCAACCTGATTGACAAGGAATGGCTCGGCAAGGTAAACGATATGAAGACCTACTTGCAACGCGGCAAGGAGATACAGGAACAGATCAACATCTTGGGTGATGACGGTGTGCCCGTGGATTATCATGAGGAGTTCTGGAAATCGGAGGTGATTGACTTCGTGATTCTGCAGCAGGACGCATTCGACAAGATTGATGCCGTTTGCCCGCTGGAACGCCAGGAGTATATGCTCAATCTAGTGATGGATATCTGCAAGCATGACTATGACTTCCAGAATTTCCTGGACGTGAGCGAGTATTTCAAGCGCGTCATCAACCTTTGCAAACAGATGAACTACAGCGAGTTCCACTCTGCTGAGTTTGAGGAATACCAAAAGAAACTGAACGAATTATTGGGTGAGAAACAGATAAAAGGGTAAAGAGTTCCGCACTGCCATCAAGGGACGTACATACGGCTTTGACGGCAGTGCGGAGAGTACACTCTGTACGGAACGCAGATACAGGCTTGGCTCATGTTATTTGAGGAAGACAGATATTTTGATTATAAGTTCCCGGAACCGCAATACTTGGGAGCGAAGTATGTGCATCGTTGCTGGATAAAGCAATTTATCCCCGATGATGTGCAGACAGCCATTGATGCATTCAGCGGTTCGCAATCCATTGCTTATATGTTCAAGCAGATGGGATTACAGACTTATACCAATGATTTCCTCAAGTTTAACCATCAGATAGGGCTTGCGTTGATAGAAAACAAAGCGGAGACATTGACGGCAGAGGACGTTGACATATTGTTTTCTCCAAATTCCGATGCGGAGAAGTACAACTTGTGCGAGACGTTGTTTTCCAATGTGTTCTTTGAGCAATCAGAGGCACAATTTATAGACGCCTTCCGATCTAATGTATCCCGATTGGGCAATGTGTACAAACAGGCGTTGGCTCTGGCAGTGATGAACCGCAGTTTGACGCGGAAAGTTACGATGGGGCATTTCGCTCATACCAAGGCTTTGGACTACGCTGCCGACCCAGAACGCGTGAAAAGGAACAGGAGTTTGGTTCGCCCGATTAAGGAGATATTCTTGGAGTTGCTGAAGGATTACAATGCCGCTGTGTTCGACAATCAATGCGACAACAAGAGTTACAACGAGAATATATTGGATTTGCTGCCGTCACTGCATGCCGATTTAGTCTATTTCGACCCCCCCTATTGCGACAGTCACTCTGATTATCAAGGGTTCTATCATTTGCTTGAAACATATACGGAGTATTGGAAAGACAAAACTTTCGTAAACGGAGTGAAGCGTTATGAGCCTCGTCGCTACAGCGGGTTTGAGAAGAAGACGGATATTTTGCAATCTTTTGAGGAGTTGTTCTCGAAAGCAACGCATATTCCGTATTGGTTGGTAAGTTATAATGACCGCAGTTTTCCCGACATTGATACTTTGGTTGCAATGATTTCCAAGTGTAGACACGTGTCCATTCAGCGCAAACCTTATGCAAACGGCAGGGGCGGGAAAGGCAGCGTGGCAGGTAGTAACGAGATATTGTTGGTTTGTAAATAGAGCGGTTATGACAGAATTTACCAAGTGGCAACGGCTTCATCAAGAGCAACGATTGATAGATTTCATCGGTGATACAGAGGGCATATTGTGGTTGAAAGTGAAATCTATTATGCGTCCCGAATTGCAAAAAGCATTTTGCAAGAAATACGGGATTGCGTTGACAGCGAGTACGAGCAAGGGGAAATTTGAGGAGTTGTATGATATGGCTCTTGCAAATACGGAGACATACACTACTCTGATAGATACATTTATTATTTCAGAGAATGAGAAACTGCTCAAGAAACTAGATGCAGACAAGTTGGTTTCGCAGTTGTATAAAGTTCAGCATTTTGAGTGGGGAGGAGACAATACAAACGCATTGGATAAATACTTGGTCAAGCATTATGTAAAGGATTTGAGTTCCTATGACAAATTGCTGGCGAAATGCAGGACGGAAGTGCAAAACGTGGTTCAAAACTACCTGATAAGCAGTTGGTACAACCATTGGTCATCCATCTTGATAGAGCATATCTTCAAGTCGCATAAGGATGTAGTTCTGCCTGCTATCGGTCAGATAAAGAATGTGGATTTCTTTATTCATGATGTGCCATTGGATTTGAAGGTAACATATCTGCCTACGGAATACCAAAAAGTGAGACGCAAAGCATTGGGACTGCCTGTAGAGATGACATTCTTGAAGTCTGAAGCGCGCAGATTGGGGATATCGTTTGACAAGACTGCAAAAGAGAAGCAGATTGAGTATGAAATAGTTGAGAAGTTACGTTACAGCGACAATCCCGAAAGCAAAGAAGTATTGAGTACTTTTAGTAAACAGCGTGCTCTGATATGTCTTGAGGCAGTCGCCAAGTCAAAACTGTTGATGCAATGGCTCTATGAGAACCAAGGCGAAATGCGATTCAGTTCAGAGAACCGCTTGTTTCTGGTATTGGTAGATACCAAAAATATGGACGAGTCGTGGAAACTAAAACGTGACTTTGCACGTTTGAAACCTGCTATTGATGAGTACATCAGTAATTTCAACAAAGACAAACTCTCTGATATTAAGTTTACATACAAAGACAAACAATACAAAGCGAAAGCAGATATATTATTTGTCATAAAATAAGAATACATAACAATAATAATATGGCAAAAGCATTTCAAAAGATTTACACCAAGATTACGGCTATCACAAAGGCAACTTGCTCGCTGAAAGCCGAAGGGGTGGGTAACGACGAACTCGCTACCGTAAACGGCAAACTTGCCCAGGTCGTTAAGATTATGGGTGACGAGGTTACGCTCCAGGTGTTCCAAGGTACGGAGGGTATTCCTACCAACGCCGAAGTGGTATTCTTGGGCAAGGCTCCGTCGCTGCGCGTGAGTGACCAGTTGGCAGGACGCTTCTTCAACGCCTACGGCGAACCGATAGACGGCGGACCGGCAGTGGAAGGTGAGGAAGTGGAGATTGGCGGTCCGAGTGTGAACCCCGTGCGCCGCAAGCAGCCGTCGGAACTGATTGCGACCGGTATCGCCGGTATTGACTTGAACAACACCCTCGTTTCGGGTCAGAAGATTCCGTTCTTTGCCGACCCCGACCAGCCTTACAACCAAGTGATGGCTAACGTGGCGTTGCGTGCTGAGGCAGACAAGATTATTTTGGGCGGTATGGGTTTGACCAACGACGACTACCTCTATTTCAAGAACGTGTTCTCCAATGCAGGTGTGCTTGACCGTATCGTGTCGTTTGTGAACACCACCGAGAACCCGCCTGTAGAGCGTCTGCTTATCCCTGATATGGCATTGACGGCAGCAGAGTATTTCGCTGTGCAGAAGCATGAGAAGGTGCTGGTTCTGCTGACCGATATGACGCTGTATGCCGATGCGCTGGCTATCGTCAGCAACCGTATGGACCAGATTCCGAGCAAGGACTCTATGCCGGGTTCGCTCTATTCCGATTTGGCAAAGATTTACGAGAAGGCTGTGCAGTTCCCCGATGAAGCAGGTGGCGGAAGTATCACCATCATCGCTGTTACGACCCTTTCGGGCGGCGACATTACGCACGCTATTCCTGATAACACAGGTTATATCACCGAGGGGCAGTTGTACCTGCGTCGTGACTCCGACATCGGAAAGGTCATTGTGGATCCGTTCCGCTCGTTGTCGCGTTTGAAACAATTGGTTGCGGGAAAGAAAACACGCGAAGATCATCCTCAGGTAATGAATGCCGCAGTTCGCTTGTATGCCGATGCTGCCAATGCCAAGACAAAGAAAGAAAACGGTTTCGACCTTACCGACTACGATGAGCGTTGTCTGGCATTTGCCAAAGACTACTCGCGTGAGATTTTGGCTATCGATGTCAATATCAACACCACTCAGATGTTGGATGTAGCATGGACGCTTTTTGCCAAATATTTCAAGCCCGAAGAAGTCAATATCAAACAAGCATTGATAGATAAATACTGGAAGAAAGCATAAATTTTATGGCTATTCAGTTTCAATACAACAAAACATCCTTGCAGGCACTTGAGAAAAATCTCAAAATGCGGCAGCGCACCCTTCCGACGCTTCAGAGCAAAGAGTCGGCACTTCGTCTCGAGGTAAAAAAAGCCAAGAAGGAGATTGCCGAACTTGATGAGGAGGTCAACCGCCGCATTAAGGATTATGACCAGATGCTTGCTCTGTGGGGGGAATTTGATACAAGCCTCATCCACGTGGACGATGTGCGGATGTCTGTCAAAAAGATTGCAGGTGTGCGTATCCCCGTGTTGGAAGAGGTGGTCTATTCCACCAAGGATTTCAGCCTGTTCTCCAGCCCCAAATGGTTTGCCGACGGGTTTGAGCAACTCAAGGCGATTGCCGATGTCGGTATTCGTCAGGAGTTTGTGCGCCGCAAGGTGGACTTGCTAGAGTATGCCCGCAAGAAAACTACGCAGAAAGTGAATCTTTTTGAGAAGGTACAGATTCCGGGTTATCAAGACGCTATTCGTAAGATTAAACGCTTTATGGAAGACGAAGAGAACCTCTCTAAGTCGAGCCAGAAGATAGTAAAAGCCAAGCGCGAGGCGGAAGCCCGTGAGGAACAAGAAAGGGAGGCTGCAGTATGATTACACAAATGAAGAAATACACCTTCCTGGTGTTCCATCGCGACTATGAATCGTTCCTCGAGCAACTCCGCAACCTCGGCGTGGTGCACATCACGGAGAAAGCCGCAGGCGTTGCCGATGATGCGCGTTTGCAGGCACTCTTGCAGAAAGCCGATTTGCTCAAAAAGACTATCGCACAAGGTGCGCCCGATCAACTCTTGCAGGAGAAAGCCAATATCGAACAGCGTATTGCCGCTACTCGCAAAGAGGCGGATCGTATGGCTGTTTGGGGTGATTTCTCGTCTGATCGTATAGCCTCCCTACGCCAAGCAGGCTATGAGTTGCGTTATTATACGTGCGCAAAGTCGAAGTTCTCGGAGGAGTGGGGTATAGCCCTCACAACTATCGGTGCTACTACTTATTTTGTACAGGTTATCAAATCGGGGGAGACACCTGTTGAGTTGCCTGATTTCTGTCAGGAGCAGACGCTCAACGAGAAGTCCGCAGCCGATCTGCAAAAGGACATCGAGGGACTTAACGGCTTGTTGGCAGCGCAAAATGCACACATCGAACTCTGGGCAAAAGAGAACCTGCAGAAGCAGAAAGACGAACTGCAAGATACACTTCATCAGATTGACTGGCAGCGTGTTACGCTCAATACGGACACTATTGCAGAGGGCAGTCTGAAACTCCTTGAAGGTTTCTGCCCGATTGATAAAGAGGCGGAACTAAACCAACTCCTTGAGGGGCAGGGCGTTTATTACCAGGAGGAAGACCCTACAGAGGCAGACAACACACCTATCAAACTGCACAACAACCGCTTTACCAAGATGTTTGAGTGCCTGACAGGTATGTATGGTTGGCCGTCTTATGGCGAGTTCGACCCCACGCCTATTCTCGGACCGTTCTTCCTGCTGTTCTTTGCCATCTGTATGGGCGACTGCGGCTACGGACTGCTCCTAATATTGATAGGTATCCTTATCTCGAAAGGCAAACTCAAGATACAGATGTTTGAGGGGCTTGGACCGATCATCACCACATTGGGTGTCGGTACGGCTGTCATCGGTTTCTTCTTGGGTACGTTCTTTGGTATTGACCTCTATACTGCATCGTGGGTGCCGGAGGCACTCAAATCGGTGATGATCAAGGGTACTGTCAACGTTGCCGGATCATCATATGATATTCAGATGATTATGGCACTTTGCATTGGTGTCTTCCATATCTGTTTGGCTATGGTGGTGAAGGCTATATGCTACACCAAACGCTTTGGTTTCAAGGAGAATATCTCTACATGGGGGTGGCTCTTGCTCATCGTCGGCGGACTGATTGTCCTGCTGCTCGGTATGACGCACCTCTTCCCCGAGGAGGTTACCAAATGGCTGCTTATCGGTATCGCTGCTGTCTCGGCTTTGGGTATCTATATATTCAACAAGCCCGGGCGTAATCCGCTGATCAACATCGGCGCAGGTCTGTGGGATACCTACAATATGGCTACGGGTATCTTGGGCGATGTGCTTTCGTATATCCGTCTCTATGCCCTCGGTTTGGCAGGCGGTATGCTCGGTGGTGCGTTCAACAATCTTGCCGAGATGGTGCTCGGCACCAACCCCACGTGGCAATGGTTGCCGTTTGTCATCATTCTGCTGATTGGTCATGCGCTCAACCTCGCTATGTCGGCTCTCGGTGCGTTTGTTCACCCTCTGCGTCTGAGTTTCGTGGAGTATTTCAAGAACTCTGGGTATGAGGGCAAAGGTACGCTCTATAAGCCCTTCGCCAAATAATCCCCTAAAGGACTTTAATGACCTTAAGGACTTTACTACTAAAATAATAAACAAATAAAATATAACTCATTATGAATGAAATTTTAGGTTATCTCGGTTGGGGACTGATGTTGGGTCTCGCCGGAATTGGTTCTTCCTATGGTACCACTATTGCGGGTAAGGCTGCAGAGGGTGCGCTCAAAAAGAACAAAGACAAATCAAGCAGTTACATGATTCTTTCCGCTCTTCCCGCTACGCAGGGTCTGTATGGTTTCGTGGCTTTCCTGATGTGGATGGGCAAAGACTTCGCTGCTAATGGTGCTATGTATTTTGCTGTAGGTCTGGCAGTTGGTTTGGTTTGCCTCATCTCGGGTATCCGTCAGGGTCAAGTCTGCGCCAATGGTATCGCAGGTATCGCAGCAGGTCATGATGTACAAACCAACACGATGATTTACGCTGCTCTTCCTGAGTTCTATGCTATTTTGTCGTTGGTGGCTGCCCTGATGATTTAATCTGCACTACAATACATTTTCTATAATTATTAAACGGTCTTCCTTTTGCGGAAGACCGTTTTGGTAACCGCCTTTCTCTATTGTCCAAAACACGTAAAACCTGCATATAATTACGCATTAAGAATGTCAGGTGGATGTCGGGTGGATACACTAGGAATAAGGCAAAGAAAACTGGAACATTCTCTGCATATTAGTTCTTAATTTTTAATACGATGTTATTTTATGTCTATGGAGCAGATGCGTTTTCGCAGTGGCTTATGCTGCTGGCGGTTTTGGTCGGACTGATTCTTTTCAACGAGTTCGCCCGTCGTACCAAGTGGGGGAAATTATCACCTTCGGTGTTATTCCTGCGATACTTACTATCTATTTCATAACTATTGCTATCGGTGCGCAATGTGGTGCCGAATGGGTACTTAACGATCCGGCGCACTTCTTATACGGGTGGTTGGTTTCATTATGCCAAACTCTATACCGCTCTTGCGGGCAGTATCGGTTTTATGCTTATCAAGTATGAGATCGGTATCGGCAAACAGCACCTGTTCCGCTGCTTCCCGTTTGTTATAGTGACTATCAATATCCTCATTGCCGTCTGCTCAACGGTATTGAGGCTGGTACAAGCGTCAATGCTGACCCTACGGCTATGATCGTTGTCAGTGCTTTGGCTCTGATTGTCAATGTCATCGTTTTGGGGTATATCATCTACCAGGCTAAAATCCTTGCTATGTGCCGATTACTTGTTTTTTCCGCTATAGTGTCCATTTAGAAACGCAATTTTGGGGTACACTTTTGCCCCTGTCAGCCCCTGTTGAGGGTACCGAAACAGGGGCTGACAGGGGGGCGCCCCAAAGAACCGTCCAAGGCAGATGCAATACAAAAGAAT
>DKEG01000024.1:0-6780 GCA_002452095.1 Bacteroidales bacterium UBA6828
ACAAACCGTATGACTATGCTACGCACTTGGGAGACGACGCGGCTCGCGCCGTTATGCGCCACAGGCACACTGAGTGCCAACACGAAGCCCTGTGACTTGAGTAGAACTCCTTATCGGCTCCATAGATGCAACACGCAAGTGCAAAGTTAGTGAAAGTAACGGAATTAGCACTCATCTTTGCGGTGGAAAAACATAAGTCAACGAAACTCCGTTCCTACTTCGGGAAGTATTGGTTCATCCGATACTCCGGAGCAATTGCCTTTTCAGGAGAAAAGTACCGACGCATCGGCAAGGTCAAGACACACCAAATCGGTATAGTCGCGCACCCCGGCAGGAACCGGTTCGCCGTTAGTCAGATAAATACAGCGCATACCCGCCTGCCAACCGAACAGCATATCGCTCACGCTGTCGCCTATCATCACGCTGTCGGTCAGTTGCACACCGGGGTAATCTGCGATCGCCTGCAATGCCATACCAATAGCGGGCTTACGATTGGGACTGTTATTTTCTTTCAAATCCGGACATATATATATGGCATCGATATGCCCGCCGGCGGCTTCCACCTCAGCCCGCACGTGCCGATGAATATCATCCGCATCTGCCATAGTGAACAATCCCTTGCCTATACCCTGCTGATTGCTGACAATAAACGTATGCGCAAACCGCCTCGACAACCCCGCTACGACCTCTCTGGCACCTTTTAGCCACTCCCACTGCTGCCAACAGCGCACATAATCACCCTCTATACGGCGGTTAAGTACCCCGTCCCTGTCAAGAAACAAGTTGGTGGCAGCAGGAAACATCACCGCAAACTCCCGCTGCGCACGATAGTAATCTTCAGGTACACCGATGTCAATAAAGTAATCACGGAACGCCATACCATAAAAACATTGTGTGCCTGCCATTGCCTGTAGCACCTCTTTCTCAAAAGAGAACTTCTCGGGCATATCCAACCCTTGCAACCAGTTGCGTCGGATAGCATAAATACCACCGTTGATCACCCCCGCACCCGCACTGACATCTTTTTCCTGAAAGGCAACCACGCAATCACCGTCTGTTCGTACTGCTCCATAACGTGCCGTGTCGTCCACCTCGCGCAGAGCAAGACTAACCCCTGCGCCACATTGAGTATGGAATGTACACAATACCTCAAAATCAATATCAAACAGCGTGTCTCCGTTCAGCACAAGAAAATCATCTCCTTCCACCATACGGCTTGCCTGCAAGATAGCCCCGCCCGTAAAAAGCGGTCTCTCCTCACGGGAATATGAAATTCGCAACGTTCGATACCGGTTGCCGAAATAGCGTTCTATCACCTCGTGCCTATAGCCCGTAGCCAAAATGACATGCCTCGCTCCCGCCTCCTCCAACCGCAGGAGCAGATAAGTCAGAAACGGCTTGCCATACACAGGTGCCATCGGTTTGGGTACATTGCCCAATACGTGGCTCAGCCGTGTGCCAAACCCGCCCGCCAATATGACCACCTCGCTGAACATTATGCCTTGGGAAACATCTGTGCTTCCACTATCTCGCAAATGATATGCCCGAGCATAATATGCGATTCCTGAATACGCGGAGTGTCCGACGACGGTACATTGAGCAGATAGTCCGCCACCTGCCGCATCTCGCCACCTGTCTTGCCGGTCATTGCCACCGTAGTAACACCCAATTCTTTTGCCTTGCGAAAAGCATTCAGTATATTCTTCGAGTTGCCCGAAGTGGATATACCTACCAGCACATCGCCTTTCTTGCACGCCCCGTCAATCATACGCGAATAAATCAGGTCATATCCATAATCATTCGCCACCGCTGTCAGATACGATGTATTGCAATGCAATGCCTCCGAGTTAAGCGGCGGCCGGTCATAGTAGAACCGTCCCGACAACTCTGCCGCAAGATGCTGTGCATCCGCTGCACTGCCTCCATTGCCGCACCATAGGATACGGTTGCCGTTGCGCAAAGCGGTAACCATCGTATCTGCCACCTGCTGTATGGTCTGCAGCAACTCCGGATTATTCAGCATCGCCTGCTTGGCGGCAATACTGTCTGCTATAGAGCGGGTTATAGTGTCCATGTCCTCAGTCCTTCTTGTGTAAATTCATATCGTTTCACCTGTCCTGCGAATTTCGCTTGCAGCGCCTTCTCTACATTATAGCGGCTGGTACAGGGGCAATAGAAAAACATAAATCCGCCACCGCCGGCACCACTCACCTTTCCGCCAGTCGCCCCCGCTGCAATAGCCGTGCCATAGATATTTTCCAACAGCGGGTTGGAGATGTCATGCGCCGTCTTTTTCTTCTGCTCCCAACCGAAATTGAGTATCTCACCTATGCCGTCGATATTACCCTGTAACAAGGCCTCTTTCATCTGCACCGCCTGCTCTTTCAGCCGGTGCATCGCCTCTATTGATGACGTATTATTCGCCTTTACGTTTCGTATCTGTCCCTCTATAATCTTTGCACTCACATGGCTGGTCTCGGTATAATAGAGCAACAGGTTGTGCGCCAACTCATCCTGATAGCGTTGCCGGATACGCAGCGGATTGACAATCACTTTGTCGTCTTGCAAAAACTGCATATAGTTGAAACCGCCGAAAGTAGCCGCATACTGGTCTTGCTTGCCGCCCGCCATACCCAAGTCGATACGTTCTATCTCATACGCAAGGCGCGCCATATCGTATTCCCCGAGCGGAAGTTTGAGCCATTCGGCAAACGCACCCAAAATACTGACTACCAGCGTACTGCTTGTCCCTAATCCACTGCCCGCAGGAGAATCGACATGACTCGTAATGCGGAATGAGAGAGGTTTGTGTGTAAAATCGCGTACAATGCGGTTATACACCCCCTTGGCAAGCACAAAGTATCCGTCCGTATCCAAAACTTCACGGCTGTCATACACCTCCTCTATGTTTGCATCCGGAGAAGAGAATAGTATCTTCCCGTTGCTCAACGGTTCTATGGTCGTGTAGGCATAGAGCGAGATGGTGGCGTTGAGGATGGCACCTCCGTATAAATCCGAGTAAGGCGACACATCGGTTCCGCCACCCGCCAATCCTAATCGTAATGGGGCTTTGCTGCGAATTATCATAGTACCTCTTAATTCATAATTCATAATTCATAATTCATAATTCATAATTGCCTCCGTCATTCTCGACCATGCATATTTCCGCTTCTCTTCTTCTATCCCCGTGCGGAAGCACTCCACATCACCTCGCTCACAGAAGTCAAGTATCGCATCGGCAATGGCTTTCGGTTCCACGGCAGTTACGTATCCCACTTTCCCATTCGGCACAATCTCCGCCAATCCGCCCACATTCGTTACTAGCATCGGTTTGCAGAAATGGTAGGCTATCTGTGTTACACCGCTCTGTGTGGCGGTCTTGTAGGGTTGCACTATCAGGTCGGCTGCCGAGAAATAGACACGCACCTTGTCATTGGGGATAAAATCGGTATGCCACACTATCCGCCCTTGCAGACCGAGTCGCTGCTCCAGTTCGGCGTATTGCGCCCCGTTGTTATAAAACTCACCCGCTACCACCAATTGCACTTTCTTTCCCGCAAAGCGCGGGTCGGCGTATGCCTTCATCAGCAAGTCAAGCCCCTTATAATCACGTATAAAGCCGAAAAACAACAAACAAACCGCATCTTTATCCAACCCTAATTGTTTCCGTGCCTCATCTTTGGGTATCGGTGTCCCGAAATTGTCATACAGCGGGTGCGGACAAAGCGTAATCGGTTGCGGGTGCTTGCGGCTGATAAATTTCTCACAATCGGCACGTACACTATCCGACATAGCCACAAACCTGTCCGCACTGCCGATGAAATAGCGGATAAACCACTTGTCCCGGAAATGCGGCTCATGGGGTATCACGTTATCCAGCACCGACACTACCTTTGTGCCGCCTTTGCGGGCAATACGTGCTATCGTACCCAAACAGGGAGCCATCAGCGGTATCCAGAACTTCACCACCAGCAGGTCGGCTTTCTTTTGGCGTATCAGCCGCCCCGTGCGTACCCACGAAACGGGGTTCACCGAGTTCATCACGCGTGTAATCTTCAGGTCTTGGGGTTGCGGGTCATCGGAGTATTGCGTCTTGCCGGGGAAAAGAAAATCCGGGTACTGCATTGTAAAAGTCAGTATCTCCACTTCGTGTCCCTCTGCCATAAACTGCCGTGCCAGCCTTTCGTTGAACGCTGCCAATCCGCCCCTGTAGGGCCATACCGTACCTAAAATAATCACTCGCATAGTCTTCTCTTAGTGTTTCCGTCGTTCACAAACAATCAGCAACGCCTCTTCGCGCACTTCGGCGGGTAGTTCGATATTGCGCAGTTGCAGACTACGCACCCACCCCGCCACGTCTTTCTCCTGCAATGTATCAAACACATCCTGTATCTGTTTGCATTGTGCGGGAGTATATTGTTTAGCGGGGATTCCCGCCAAAGCGTCCAACTCCTCGTCGTCGTAATACTCCGGCTTCGCATTGGTCTGCAACAGCGTCTCGCGCTCGCACACCAAATGCTGCCCGCAGCACTCGCCATCAACGCCGGGCGCGGGCGGCTCGGGTGTCCTGCCCTCTTTCGCATCCTTGCGGGCACGCACCTCAAAGGCTATCAATATCCCGATGCCAAGGAGCACAAACAGTATAAGGGGAATTAAGGCTTCCAATTTCGTTTAGAGTAATATATAAAACTATCAACTTCTCTCAACTCTCAACTAAAAATCCACGTCGTCTTCCTCAACAACCAAGTTGTTGATAATAAAATTCTGCCGCTCGGCGGTGTTCTTGCCCATATAGTATGCCAGCAGGTCGCCCACAGCGTCCTCTTTGCGGAGCGACACCTGGTCGAGACGCATCTCCTTGCCAATAAACCCTTTGAACTCGTCGGGAGAAATCTCCCCCAAACCTTTGAATCGCGTTATCTCGGGGTTCTTTATCTCGTCTATCGCCCTGAGGCGCTCCTCCTCGGTGTAGCAGTAGCGTACCTGCTGCTTGTCCTTCACGCGGAAAAGCGGCGTCTGCAATATATACACGTGCCCTTTCTTGACAAGGTCAGGGAAAAATTGCAGAAAGAATGTCAGCATCAGCAATCGGATATGCATTCCGTCCACATCGGCATCCGTGGCGATAATCACCTTGTTGTAGCGGAGTTCGTCCAAGCCATCCTCTATGTTCAGTGCCGACTGCAGGCAGTTGAACTCCTCGTTCTCATACACCACCGACTTGCTCAGTCCGTACGAGTTAAGAGGCTTTCCGCGCAGGGAGAACACCGCCTGCGTGCGCACATCGCGGCTCTTGGTAATCGAACCCGATGCGGACAAACCCTCCGTAATGAAAATACAACTGTCCTGCCGCAGATCATCGTCCGCATTCTTCGCCGATTTAACAGGCTTCGCATCGTTGAAATGCACCTGGCAGTCCCGCAGTTTGGGATTGTTGAGCAGGTTCTTCTTCGACCGCTCGCGTGCCGCTTTCGTGATACCCGCAATGGCTTTGCGTTCCTTCTCCGAATCCTGTATCTTCTGCTGCATCACCTCCGCCACTTCCGGGTGCTTGTGCAGATAGTTATCCAACTGCTGCTTGACAAAATCGTTCACAAACTTGTTCACCGACAATCCGCCCGTAGGCGACATATCCTTCGAACCGAGTTTCACCTTCGTCTGGCTCTCAAACACCGGCTCCTCTACATTGATAGCAATCGCACCGACTACACCATTGCGAATGTCGGCCATATCCATATTCTTGTTAAAGAACTCTTTGATCGTGCGCCCGATAGCCTCACGGAAAGCCGCCTGGTGAGTACCGCCTTGGATGGTGTGCTGACCGTTGACAAACGAGTGGTACTCCTCCCCCGACTGGTTGGTATGCGTCAGCGCAATCTCTATATCCTCACCCCGTAGGTGAATAATCGGATACAGCGGTTCGGTGGTCATATTATCTGTCAGCAGATCGAGCAGACCATTCTTCGAACTGAACTTCTTGCCATTGTAAATCAGCGTCAGCCCTGTATTGAGGTACGCATAGTTGCGCATCATCTCCTCTATATAGTCGTCGCGGAACTGATAATTCTCAAACAACCCGCGCGAGTTGTCGGGCGTAAATTCGATACACGTACCGCGCTTCTCCGTACCCGTATATTCCTGCACACCGGTATCGCTCACCAGATGCCCCTGATGGAACACCGCACGGCGGGTCTTTCCGTCGCGGAACGACTGCACGCTGAAATCCATCGAAAGCGCATTCACCGCCTTCGTACCCACACCGTTCAAACCCACCGATTTCTTGAACGCCTTGGTGTCGTACTTGCCACCCGTATTGAGCAGCGAGACGGCCTCCACCATCTTTCCCAATGGTATGCCACGCCCGTAATCGCGCACACGCACACTCCCGTTCTCCACCGTAACCTCGATCACCTTGCCCTCGCCCATGCGGAACTCATCAATCGAGTTGTCAATAGTCTCCTTGATAAGCACATAGATACCATCGTCCGAGTGCGAACCATCACCGAGTTTACCGATATACATACCCGGGCGGCGGCGAATATGCTCGCGGTCGTCGAGATGAATGATGTTGTCGTCGTTGTACTCTGCTGCGTTCAAGTTGATTTCGTCTTCTGAAGCCATAATCCTCCTTTGCTTAGGGCGATACCACCCCATAATAATCCGCTTGCAAAGTTACTGCTTTTTTTTGATTTATACAACCCCACCCACCCGAACACAATTCCAAGTAGAGAAAAATATGCACTTTATGCAATCCGCCTGCCTCATAATACCGATTACGTA
>DKEG01000024.1:6800-28775 GCA_002452095.1 Bacteroidales bacterium UBA6828
ACGTAGAAAGGACGTAGAAAAAACGGAAACGAAATAGGGTTTTATATACACTTTATGCACTCCCTGCTATGCATACTCTGCATATTAATTGTTAATTATTAATTGCTAATTGCACACCTGCACTTTTTTCCGTAATTTTGCAGGCGGATTAAACGAATAAAACAATGGAAACAGGACTGAAACACACCACAACGCTCATAGTAGATGAGGCGCACACGGCTATAGCAATGGGTTCGGGCGATATGCCCGTTTTGGCTACGCCTGCAATGATGGCACTTATGGAGAATGCGGCAATGATGGCAGTAAAAGACCAACTGCCCGCCGGGAGTACCACCGTGGGAGGACACATCGAGAGCAGCCACCTGCGCCCTACCGCCATCGGGCAGGAGGTACAGGCGACTGCAGAACTAACCCGCATAGACGGGCGCAAACTCTATTTCCACATAACCGCCTACCAGGGCGAAACGCTGCTCGGCGAAGGCGAACACCTGCGCTTCATCGTTGATAGAGAAAAATTCCTAAGCAAACTATAGCCGCCCCAAGCGCAATAATTGATCCTATTCCTGCATTTTCCCCCTCGTATGCGCCACCACGTGGATGCTCACTTCATACAGCAGGTACAGCGGCACCGTCACCAGCAGCAGCGTGAACACGTCTGCCGTAGGCGTAATCACTGCCGCCAGAATGCATAGCACCACAAACGCATGCTTCCTGTATTGCCGCAACAGCGGAGCATCTATCAGCCCGAGTTTGGCAAGGAAATACGCCACTATCGGTATCTCGAACAGTATCCCCATCAGCAGCGACAGCACCAGCAGCGTGGACATATACGATTTCAGCGCAATCTGGTTCACCACCGCCTCCTGCACCTGATAGGTACTCAGAAAACGGAACGCAAACGGAAATATCACAAAGTAGTTAAGCAGCACCCCCAGCGCAAACAGCACCACGCCGAAGCCAATCAGCATTACCGAGTACCGCCGTTCCTGCTTGTACAAGGCGGGCGCAATAAACCCGTACAGTTGGATAATCAGGTACGGGCACGCCACCACGCACCCGAACACCAACGCCGCCTCCAGATGCACCATAAACTGCGATGCCAACTCGGTATTGATAAACTGCGTTTGGAAATCCCCCAAACACAGCGACTGCCAGCCCGTCAGTTCCGCCAGCCGGCACAGTCCCCGATACAGCGCAAAGTCCGACCGCGAGGGCGCAAACAGCACATCGAACAGCGTGTCCTTGAAGCAGAACGCTCCCACAGCGCACACCGCCCATACAATCAGGCAACGGACAATCACCTTTCGGAGCACGTCCACATGCTCCCAAAAGGTCATCTTCCCGTCATTGCTTGGGCTGCTCATCGCCTTTGTCTTTGGGCTGTTCCGTCTTGTGCGGTTCGTTGTCAAGCGGCTTCTTTATCTCCTCTCCCACATCGCTCATACCCTCTTTGAACGACCGCACGCCTTTGCCGAGACCGCGCATCAACTCGGGTATCTTCTTGCCGCCGAACAGCAGCAACACAATCAGCACGATGAAGATAATCTCCGGTGCTCCAATCATAAGTAATATCATAATCAGTTGAGTTTTAGACCTCCCCAACCCCTCCACAGGAGGGGCTTAAAGGCTCAGGTTGATTTATTCGGGGCTGTTCAGAAATATCTCGCACGTCTCGAAATTGATTTCCCAGTTGCCGCCCTCGCAGGACTCCCAATGGTATTTCTGTGCCATCGTGTCCCACCAGTGCTGGAACTTTGTGCCTGTCTCGCCCATATCGCGGACGAGTTTCTCATACAGTTCGCCGTTGTCGGCAGTCAGAATCTTTGCCAACTCGTTGAGTCCGTTCCTGCGCTCAAACAGCGTCTGAATCTCATTCTTTTCTTCAGGTGTTACCTGACCTACTAATTTCTTCATTGTTTTTATTTTTCTTCTTGTTTTTAATCTCTAACCCCTACTCCCTCTCTCCCCTCCTTTGGAGGGGCTGGGGGAGGTCTCATTCCTCCCTTACATCAAACGGGTCAAGATAATCCACCTCGGGTATCTCGTTGCCGGTGTGCAAGCCTTGTGCTGCCAGCATCTGCTGTAACTCGCGGCTCGCATTGCGCTCCAGATGGGCAAGCACGCACTGCTGGTGCGAGGGCGTGTTGGCGTCCATTGTCAGGCGGTCGTTGAGCCATATACAGCGGTGGCAGTGATAGGCGTCGCACTTGCGGCAGAGGGGTGCATGGTCGAGTTGCAGGAGTTGCCGGTTGGGTATGTCGAGTCCGCTATCCAAGTCGCCCACCGACCGCGAAGCGTCTTGCGTCGTGTGGTTCATACGGTTTGAAACGCCCGTCTGCTCATCGTAGTAGAACGCCGGACAGAGATAGAACTTCCCGTTAGGTGCCACCGTGATATTGCCGATACCCGCCTCGCAGTTGTGCATCTCCGTCAGCACAAGGCGGTCTGTCAACAGATTGAGCGACGACACCTCTTGCCCGCCCGTAGCGGCAGACGCATACAGATTCGCCGTCACCTTGCCTATCGTCTCCAACGCCTTTTTGTAAGCCTCCGTCTGCTCGTTGCGGAAAGCCGCTATATCCGTCAGGCAGATGTTCAGCCGCTCCACCTGCGGCAGCAGGGCAGCGATGTCATACTGCCGCGCAATGAACTCGCCCGTCGTCAGACGCAGCACCACATTCTTCCCCGCCACAGCAGCAGGCACACTGTTATACACCCGCACATCACGCCCTATCTTCACGTGGTCGATGCTCTCTATCAACTCATTGTATGCCTCGGGCAGGTCGTAGTCGGGATAGACGTATTGTATCATCAGGTTCTGCTTCATGCCGAAGCGTATCGCCTTGCGCAGCGTCTCAAGCGGCATCAACCGCCGCTCCGTGAGCGGGTTGTCGGCATGGCAGTATGCCACGCTCGTGTCGTCCAAAAGGATAACCAAGTATTGTAAGTACGGTTTCATGGCTTAGCAAATTATATCGTTGTTATGTTTGGCGGCTTGTTGTGCCTCAAACTCCTCGCGCTTGCCTTCGAGTTCCAACTTGCGGTAGAGTTTATTCCAATAGTAGTTGTTCGCACGCACATGCGCTTTGTGCATCAGGCATATCGCCGTGGCACGCTCATAGACGGTGTGCGTCTTGGCAGCGTCGTAGTTCTCGCCCTGACACCATGCGCAGCCCTCCGCCACTTCGCAGTCCACACATTCGGGCTTCGACTGCGTACAGCGGTCGAGTGTCAGGAACGGGCGCAACTTGTTGTTGTCAATGCCGTCATGTATATTGCCTATTATCCACGCCTCTTTGTCGCGCAGCGAGTACTGCGCAAAGCGGGTGCATGGGTAGAAATTACCCGCAGCGTCTATCGCCAGCATCTTACCCGCACCGCACCAGTTCTGGTTCTGCAGCGTGTAGTCCAGCGGCTTGCCCATATTCTCCGAAAAGAACGAACAGGCATACTGCTCATACAGCCCGCGGTCGATAATCTCGTCCGCCAGGTCGGTCAGTTGCTCCTCAAACAAGGCATCGTCTCCCTCGTGCCATACGTCCTCGAATACGCAGTTGATGTTCACCTGATGGATACCCAGGTCATAGAGGTGTAGCACGCTCTCTTTGATGTACGGAATATCCGCCGACGAGATGGTTACTTTCGTGCCGTCGCCTGGGAACTGGCTCTGCCATAGCGGGATATTGCGCACCACGTCGTCGTATGAACCGCGCTCCGAGTTCTTATATACGCGGTTCAGGTCGTGCTTGCGGCGTGTGCCGTCGATGGTGATACCGATACTCAGGTGCGATTTGTTCTTTTCGATAAACCGCTGCACCTTCTCGCTGTCGTAGTTGAGCCCGTTGGTCGAGAACGAGAACCGATACGAGTTGAACCAGTGGTGGTTGCGGCGGTACATCTCGGCTTTGATATAGTCGCATATCTGGTCGATAAGGTCTATCTCAAGGAACGGCTCCCCGCCGATAAAGTCCCATATCACGCTCTCGTAGGCAAAGTTCGGGTCTTGCTCCCTGTCCAATACATAGTCAATCGCCGCCTTGGCAGTACTCCACGGCATTCGCTCTTTCTCGTTCTTCCCCACCAAATAGCAGTACTTGCACGCCAACTGGCAGTCTTTGGTAACAATAAAGGTAATGTTCTTCGACATCCCTGACTGCCATGCAGTTGAATTTGATTTAATCATTGTTTTCAAGATAGTTTTAGTTATTTGCTATCATATAGTGTTGCATTGTATTATATCGTCAATAAATCTTTCACGATATCAATATACTCTCTTGGACATTCACTATCCATCTTATTAAGGATTGCCAACTTATCTTGCTCAGGAATATCTGCTGGCATAATATCCTCTTTGAGATTGAATTTCTTCACGCTCAAATCGTATTCATGCAGGATTGTTCTATCATCATAGAATACATAATCATTATCCCATTGACCTTTCTTCATAGGTAATGAGCATCTCCATATTTTTTGTTTCATAAAATTTTTTATTATTGAATTATTGAACAATGAGGAATGACCATACTGTTTCGTTTTTATCCATTGCCAATTATTATACAAATTGCCCACCCACGCTAACCCTATTACTCATCAAAGTAACATCAGTACAAGGGCTACTATACTTGCGATACTACCAAGTACAGATAGTACATCTGTTAGATTGATTTTCATCTAAAAGTCAATCTAACACTTAAAATCAAAGTGTATTTTCATACATCCTCCTATTTTAATTTGGTTATACTTTTATCTATAACTGACATTTCTGTCAGTGTAATGCACAACTAATAAAATGCTTGTGCATTACATGTCCCTTTGCAAGACCCATAGCAAGAGTCTTGGCATCCCTGACAGCCACTATTGCAACTACCTTCGCAATCCCACTGACAACCAGCATTCCAGCATCCGGTTGCTGCTTCGGATTTGAGGATTGGTAACGATGAAAGCACTACTGCGCCGACAACAGGCAGCGCGGCTTTGGCTGCCTTCTTGAAGAACTCACGACGCGATTGGAGTTCTTCGCTTGAATTTTTGTTAGACATAAAAACTTAAGTTTTATTGAGTCTTGGGCTCCGCAAGGCTCGGGTATATATACAAAAAAAGCGTGGAACCTTGTTCTACGCTCATCCTATACATTGAGGTCCTAGCAAAACCTTTACCATTAAGAAGAACGACTTAGCCCACGCCGAATATGTATATACACCAATACACCACGGCACACACTATCAGCATACTGCCAATAGTAGCACCATTGATGCACGGCGGAATACACATCCCGTAAGCATTCGCCACATTCTTGTCTTGGATGGTAAGAAAGTTGCTAGGTTTCAATGTACCAAAACAAGCGTTAACAAACGCCTTTTACAATTATGTCTTTGCAGGCATTTCACCCACACGTCCCCCGTCGGGCTACCACGGGAGCGACACTTCCTCCCACCCAACGGCGTGGCTGCTGTTTATCTCTTTATAGTCCCATAAACAAAAGGACTTAAAGATTATGATTATAACTGCGTAATCAAAAAATCCACAGCCTCCAATAGCGGAACCAAATCATTCTTAATAACCCCATACACAAACTCTGCGTCTATATCAAAATAACCATGGGCTATATGATTTCGCATAGCCATTACTTCCTGCCATGGTATTTCCGGGCGAAGTAACAATAACTGCCCATCTGTTCGCTTATCCACTTTCTTAAGTCCTTCCCCTATGGCTTCGATCAACATACAATTTGCAGCCAAACGCCTCATTCCCTCAGAAGAATGTAACCAATCATCAACGCTCGCCACATCGGTATTCCACTCATTTAGTTGTATGATTGCCGATTGAATTTGCAACAAGGTGCGTTTTGTCAATTCACGCTGCTCCGAAAATAGTGATACCATTTTTCTCTACTTGGTTTAGAAAGTACGTACTGAGGTTGCTGTGCTTGCGGATTAAATCCACATTACAGCCTAATAATTTCTCCAAAAACAATTGTGCCCCACAAACCTCTTTCATTGTGGCAGGCATTTCCACAAAGATATCCACATCACTATCTTCCTGCTGCTCACCGCGTGCCACAGAGCCGAAAATCCGCATATACGATATGCCAAACCGCATTTGCAGTTCAGCAGCGTGTGCCCGAAGCAAATCAATATATTCCTGCGTACTTTTCATAGCAAATTTTCATATACAATGGAACCCAAACTCTTACTAATCGATTATGTTCGACATTCTTTGCAAAAGATATAAAGTACATAGATGTCCATTCTTTGCAAACAAGAAGATTATACTCTGCTTTAATCATTATTGCTATTCTGCGGCAAAATTACGATAAATTTTTCATTTGCACAAATGCAAAATGGATTATACACATAAAATGCTGCCTGACCGTATAAGTCAAGCAGCACTTTATGTCCGGTTATGCAATAAACCTTATACGAACTTATAGATCGTTTCGCGGCGGAAGGTCTCACCGGGGCGGAGGATAGTGGAGGGGAAAGCGGGCTGGTTGACTGCATCGGGGAAGTCCTCCGCCTCGAGGCAGATGGCGGTCTGCACATCGTACATCTTGCCCGACTTGCCCTCGTGTTTCTCCACATAATTGCCCGTATAGACCTGCAGGCAGGGGAAGTTCGTCCATACCTCCATCGTAAGGTTGCCGCCCTCTACCACTGCCACTTTCTGCGGAGCGGAGTTGCGTTTCTTGGCATTCCAGCCGGGGAGTGCCCAACCGTTGTCAATACCGAGACCCGAGGCAAAGAAAGGCAGGTTGATACGCTCGCCCACAGGGGTCGGCTGACGGAAATCCATCGGCGTACCCTCTACAGGGGCTACCGTACCGACAGGCAGCGTCTCATCGTTGTAAGGGATATACTCGTCGGAAAGGACTTGCAACGTATGGTCGTGGATAGTGCCCTCTCCCTCACCCTTCAGGTTGAAATAAGCGTGGTTGGTCAGGTTCAGCACCGTCGGTTTGTCGGTTGTGGCTTTGTAGTTGATATGCAGGGCATTATCGCGCGAAAGCGAGTACTCGACCGTCACATCCAAGTTGCCGGGGAAGCCTTCTTCGCCATCGGGGGAGCGGTAGTGCAATGTAATGCTGTGCAGGCTCTGCCCGACCACGTCCCAGACTTTGTCGTTGAAGCCGTGATTGCCCCCATGGAGCGAGTGGTTGCCGCTGTTGCGCGTGGGGTGATAGGTGATGCCGTCGATTGTAAACTCTGCATTGGAGATACGCCCTGCGCACCGGCCGTTGATACCGTTGAAATAGACCTCTTGGGTCAGCCATTCGTCCAAGGTATTGAAGCCCAGCACGATGTCGCGTTTGTTACCCTCTTTGTCGGCTACCACCCACGCAACAATCTTTGCGCCGTAGTTGGTTACTTGCACTTGCATACCATTGCTGCCAATAAGCGTGTAGAGGCGCACCGGTTTGCCCTGAACGGTTTTGTTGAAACTCTCTTTGTTAATCATAGTTATGTTTAATTTGTTAAAGTATAAACGAAATGCACAATTATTGTGCCGTTTTGACCTCGCCTACCCTGTAAGCCGGATTTTTGTAAGCAAAGGGGGGTATATGCAAAGTTAGGTGGATGACGGGTGGATGACGGGTGGATAGTCATTCTATCCTACGCCTATCCGGTGTTTACCCGGGAGTTGGCAGCAAGGGAATCCTATACCTCGTCGAATTTCTCCTCTCTGTCTTAGGAGTTCTACTCAAGCCACAGGCTTTCGTGTCGCTTCGGCACTCAGTGTGCCTGCGGCGCATAACGACGCGGGACGCGTCGTCTCTATACAGAGCATAGTCATACGGTTTGTGCCAAACCGACCGCGGACGAGGCGTCCGCGTCCCCTGCGGAATGTGCGCCACTATGAGCCGATAGGGCTTATTCCATTGGGATTGACGGCTGAATAACCTAAGAATCACCTAAGAATCACCTAAGAATAACCTAAGAATAACCTATGCTTATTACCTTGAAAGTAAACGGAAGGCAAACGGAAGGCAAATGGAAGGTAAATGGAAGGTAAATGGAAGGTAAACGGAAGGCAAACGGAAGGCAAATGGATATATTTTGTTTTGCTTAACAAACAAAAAAGGAGCGGGCAGAATGAACTCTGTCCGCTCCCCAACAACTACTAACTAATTTCTTATTCTATCACACTCATGTTTGTTCTATCACACTCATGTTTGTTCTATCGCACTTATGTTTATTTATCACACTTATGTTTATTCTTATTCCATCAGTTTTATGTTTATTCCATCACCTGACCGAGGGCATTGTAGCGGATACCATCGCGGATGATGACGAGTTGACCATTGATGATGTTTTTTTGCGTTTGATCTGCTGCGACCGTATTGCGGATAGCCATTTCGGTATCTTTGTAGAAATAGACGTTGTCGAAATAACACGTAGCGGGCATTCCGTCCCATTTAAGTTGGAATATCTTAGCGAGTTCTATCCCCGGATATTTTTCAAGGAGATTGATATCCAGACTATTCCAACCGGCAGCCAATGTATAGGTAACCATTCCGCCTGCGCCCCATATAGGTTGGAACATAACAGACCCCTCTTCGGCTACATAAATATCCATGTGCAGATAGGGATAATCCGCCAGTTGAGCGACAGCGACATTGGCATTAAGTTCCCAGCCCATATAGTTGCTGTTGGTGCAATAGAATGCTTTGTCGGTTTCAGAAAGATTTACCTCCTCTATTTTGGTTTTCTGTCCCCAGCCACCGACAGCCATAGCCGTGCCGGCGGTATAGGCATCGGAATAGATTGCGAATACATCTGCAGCCGCACAGACGGGAGCGGTAGCAGGTGCGGGGTGCTCGACCGGTTCTACCACAGCAGCCTCACCAACCTCTTTGATAGATATATTGCTGATAGTGATTTGCGTACCGGCAGCGGCATAACCGAAATCAAAGACTATGACCTTGTTATTGTCGGCAACGCCGTTGCTCTTTGCAGAGGTGAATACATAGTCGGCATCTGCTGGCAGTGTGATTTCCTGATTTGCGTAAACGACCTCGGCATTGTCGTCCATTTTCAGGGTAACACCCCCCAGTGCTTTATTGGAGTGGAATTTTACAGAAAGGACATAACTTTTAGCGGGGTCAAACGTTACATTGTGCGAGAATTTCACCTGTCCCTGCCATTGTGCGCCGAGATTGCTCGCAATAGTGACGGAAATAGTGCCCGTTGCGGCATCATACGTTGCCGAACTATTGGCATCCACATTCCAACCAGGAGCGATGTAGGTTTCTTTGATAGAAGCGGCAGAAGGATCAAAAAGTTCTTTTTCCTCTGCGAAAGCCGCGGTACAAAACAGCAGAGCGGCTACAAAAGTAAACATCTTTTTCATAAAGATTTTTGTGTGTTGATTAGTTAATTAAACGGTTATTTTTACACCTCGTGCCGATGAACCGCACGGGGTATGTTTGTCAGTAGTTTTGCGGGATTTGTATTGCCTGATGGTGATAACCAATGTATATAGTCCGAGGAACAGTCCGCACCATATATCCAACTCGCCGAGTGGATAAAGCAAATCAGGATTCTCCGGATTTCCACCGCCCGTAGTAGGCGGTTTGCGCCGTCCGGCACGCGAAGCATCTTCGGTTTGGGGATAGATGCTATTTTCCGCCGGTTGGTTGCTATTAAACGGATTGAGGTTACCGCTCACAGCCCACACTGCTTCAGGGCGACCGGCACCGGGTGCAGCAATAGGTGTTTGGAACTGCACATCACTGCGACCGAAGCCATAGTAATACCCAAAACTCTGCGCATTGACCGCCCCTATGCTACACAGGGTCAGTACGACAAACAGGAGGCGTTTCATAGTAGTAGCGGTTATTTAGCAATGTACACTTTGTATGCCTCTGCGCCTTGGCGCACGATATAGAGCCCGGCGGGCAGGCGTTGCAACAAGGTATCGTATTCGCCTGTATTGCGGAACGTACCTGCACACAAGCCAGCAACCGACCATACGGAGCCGTTTTCGATAGCGGTGGTGGGCGGAGTATGACCGGTAGGAGTTGCCGGTTTACGGTTTAATGCCAAACGGGGCATAGCATAGGTGGTTTCTTTCTCGGCATTGACCGCACACTCGAAAGGATAGAGCAACACAGTCTCCCCCGAGCGGAAATAGAGTCCTTCGTCATCCAACACATAGGCAGAGCGCAACAGCCACGATTTCATCGTATTATTGCCCGAATAAGCAAACATCTCGGTCTCGGAGGGTGTCCGCACTATAGTGGAATAGACCTCATCTATCGTCTGATAGCCCACGCCATGAAAGACGATATACTTATCGGCATAATAATGGGTGTCGTCGTCCGGCACACGCATAATATACGGCACATTCCGCTTGGGCAGGGCCGCAGCGGCAGCAGTAGCCTCGATGTCGTACCAGTTTTGTTGGAAATCGGCAGCACTCACCTCCTCTTCACGGAAATTGCGCAACCAAAAATTGCCCTCGACCGTGGTACCGTTATTATTGTATTGGGCGTAGAGTTCATACTCTCCGTCCTCGTCTGTAACCGTGATGCGATTGACATCAAACGGCAGCGAGAGCGTTTCCCATATATCCGGGCGGAACTTGCGTTTGTAGAGGATCGGCTGCAAGATACGTCCTCCGTCGAAAGTATAGACGGCTCCATACTCGGCGTTATCCGGCATTTGGTCGTGGTGATAAATGACGAAATCACGCTCGGCACAACCAGAGCCGTCCAAGTAGTAGAACTCGGGAGTAGTAACACGTAAGCCGCCGTCAAACTCGAACTTGATACCAAAGCGGATAATACCGTCTGCACGGTTTTTGAAAAAAGAGAGCGGTATTTTCCCTTTGAACACCTGCGAGTTGTCCACTCTATCCAGACGCTTTTCCTGCACCTCGACGGTTTCGTCACGTTGCGGGTAGTTTTGCAGCAGAGCCGAAGTAGCCGTAGAGTCGGTATCCAAGAACTCCGCCGTAATCCAGACAGAATCTTTGGTGCTGTTGAGGTAGAGCGATACATTATACCCGGTAGTAAACAAAGAGCCGACGTGTGTTTGACCATCGCCCTGCTTTCCGGCAAACGTACACTGCCCCTCATAGACTTCCTGCCAACTCCAAGACAATGTAGGCAAATCGAAAATAAAAGAGGCTTTGACAGAGGAGGAACTTACGCCGCTGATGGACTGATTTGTTTCCCAAAGGTCGCTCCAAAACACATAAGGGTCATTGTCCTGCCCATTGACAAAAAACATCTTGATGATTTTATATTCACCCGACAGATTGATATTGCCTGTCCAAACCGCCTGCGTACCATTCCAAGTACATTGTTTGGCATCGGTGGGGGTAGTCCATGCGTCGCTTACGGCGGTACCTATGACAAAGAGGCTGTCAGCCGAAGAGGCAAAGTTGTTGACGCCCCGTGCATAGAACGTAACATCGGTATCAGCAGAAAGCATCAGCCAGTGGTCATCTTTAGTGCAGTCCGTATTAGAACCGGCAGACAACTTATAGACATGATTGCCCTTGGCAAGGCGGCAAGTAAGCGAATAGATACCCTCTATACCGGTTTTGCGAAAGCGGTAGGTGTCGTCCTTGAAATTCCAACCATTCATATCACCCGCCAACCACAAGTCCGCCTCAGCGCACTCGGTGGAGAACCGCACCATTGCCGAGTTGTCGGATTTTTTCCCTGCCTGATTGACCGCCCAAACCTCCAAAGTATGTTCGCTACAAGCGGACATATTCTCCAGATGCAGGATACCATCGGTGGCAGAGAGTTCAAAACGATATACATTCTCGCCTTGGGTAAGGATACACTCGTATGTAAGGTCGGCAAAAGGCGTTACGGCATCGGTGGCACTGACGCGGATTTCAGCAGTAGAGGTAGTAGCACTCTCGAAAGAGGCAAAGATCATCCGCGGTTTGTCGTCGTAGGTACAATCGCCGTAGACCTCGAAATTATAGAACGACCAGTTGTGGCGGGTATCTTTTCCCGTTAGGGGCTGCATACGCAGATAGCGTCCGATAGCAGATGTAGCGTAGCAATTATGCCCCAAGGCTGGCGGTGTATCACTCACGAGCAAGGGCGACCAACTGCTATTATCCAGCGATGTCAGGATTTCATATCCGTCCACCCAGTTCGCCTGATAGTCCACACGGATGGAATCTATGGATCTGACCTCTGCCAAATCCACCTGCCACCACGCTTGTCCGGGAGACGCACCATAACTGCTCCAACGGGTAGTGGAACTGCCATCCACTGCGTTTTTAGCATAGTTTTCCCCCTCCGTAAAACCTGCGGTACACTCACGCCTCAATGCCATATTGCCTGCGGGAGCCTCAAACTCGATATGCTCCGCATTATCCGATTCGACATAGTCCACCGCCCACACATCCACTTGGTAGTCGGAACAAGGAGTAAGGTCGGTAAAAGTAACACGGTGGCTGTCATCCGTGGTAGCGAAACGCACCTTGCCGGTCAGTGTATTGAGCAGGCGGAACGTATGAATATCCGATGTAACACCATCCTTTGTTTTGGTGGCTTTGAGTTCAAGCGTTACGCTCCCTTGCAGTTGGTCAACCGAAAGGATTTTCGCCGAGACCATATCGGGTACAATCTCGCCGGCTTCGGAAACACCGATGCCAAACACACGGAATTCCCACATACTCATTCCATAGGCATTATTTTCAGAGTTTTTATACGATTTGATACGCACATAACGCGCCACCCCCGCTACGGTATATTCGTTCTTGGCGTCAGCCTCGACCTTATCAGGCAGATTTGTGTGTTTGGGTTCGCCCTCAAAAGCGTAGAGCGTCTGCCAAAGGTTATCGTCCGCCACATCGGCAGGCAGGGTCTTCGCCCCCTGTATGACAAAATTAGAAGAATAGGCATTCTCCCAATAGATTTCTATTTTATTGAGATGGTAATAGTTGCCGAGATCGACATACCACCAGTCCTGACTATAGTCTTTTGCGGCACCATTGGAACCCCAACGGTCGCGGTAATTGCCGTTATTCGCATAGGTAGGATTGTCCCCGAAGCCCGCTACCGCGGTTTTGCCAAGCGCCAAGTTGGCAGTCGGGTCGAAAGGAAGGTCGGGGGTATCACCGCACGTACCCCATTCTATATCAGAAGGAAAAGGAAAGGTAACCTCACCCGGCATCAAGACATAGAGGGGAGTATAGAACTGCGGTGCTGATGTAGATTGGATTTTGCAAGTGATGGTATTGTTGCTGACAGTCTGAACGGTACGTAATTCCAAGTTTTGCTCAGAACTACCATTGATATGACAGAAAGAACCGCCCAAACCCGACAATGTAACCGTATTATCCGCTTCGATAGTCAGCGTATATACGTCATCGGATGTTTTTTCACACGTAAGATAAACCGAGTTCTCTCCGGATGTCAGTAGGGAACGGCAATACTGCGTGGCAGAAACAGCAAACATATTCAGCCACAAAAACAAGAAGGCAAGCAGAGGTCGAGAAATGTGCGTTTTCATAGATAGTTGATAACTATATACGGGATTCAAGGTTGCATTTTATTTAACGTGAGTTCGAAACAAGAAACTCCTTTGCCGCAGAGCGGCAAGAAATCGAAATAGATATTTGTCTTTACATCCATAAATTGCCCTAAATTTTATTCGCCTACGGCGGAAACATAAGACAATCTGCTTATATCGAACTGATGTTATTTTAAGAATTATAAGAAAGTATTGTTGGCAGCAGGCAGCACCTGCTGCCAACAATACGAGATAGTTTATTCAGATTGGTCAAGCAGAGATTACTCAATCACTTGCCCTTGTGCATTGTAGCGGATGCCATCGCGGATGATGATGAGTTGTCCGTCAATGATGGTCTTCGTTGTCTCGGGAAGGGTGTTTACATCCATAATTGATGTAGAAGTACCATTTTTCCAAGCATAGACGTTGTCGATAAATACTGTCTTAACGCCTGTAAATCCGTCAAACTTCATCCAACGAAGGTTGTTCAACTTGTCTGCGGAAAGTCCACTCAGCGGTAGGTCTACCGATACCCATTTACCACTTTCGAGTGCTCCCATTTCGCCTAATCTGTCATCATTTATCAGCACGACACCGCCTACACAAGTCTCGCTCAGCCACAAATCGAAATGGAGTTTCTCCATAGCGGTAAGGTCCAATCCTTTGTTTGTACCGTCATTGAATCCGTCAGCAGCAATAATTGCATCGTCGCCATCATTACTGTTGCCCCAAATAATCACGTTGGAGGTCATATTATATACATAATAGTGATTACCTTCCACTTCAATTTCTTGTCCCAATGTGCTTCCCCAGTTGTCTGTACGGAAACCATGTGCAAGAGCCGATGTATATGTATCCGAATAGATAGAACGGACATTTGCTTGGTCATGAGTCGGGGCGGCAGGAGCAGCAGGATAATCCAATGTCTTTACATCAGTTACAGTAGCCGAATTGGCGGATACATTGCCAGCCGCATCTTTGGCGGTAACAACAAATGTATAGGTGGTGCCAGCCGTAAGACCGGTAACGATGATATTTCCGTCGTTGGGCGTAAAATCTTTGTCCACTCCATTTGCGACAACATGGTAACGCTTTACTGCTACATTATCAGTAGCAGTTACCGCTAATGTAATGGAGGAATAAGTAGCCGATACAAACGTAGCCGTTCCCATTACAGGAGCCTCTTCATCGGCAGGACCTTCTGCACAATTCGCCGTCCAGTCGATGTCGGTGATTGCTGCCAGATTGAATTCCACCAAATCCCGAGCAGTACCTCCAGTTTTTTGGAAGCAAATATAGTTGCCATACAGATTAGTAGGTACAGAACTTTCTGAAGCAGTCGTAAATTCGTAAGTAGCCGTTGTACCATCTGAAGATATTAGCCAATTCTCCTTCTCGAAATTAATGCCAGCACCTTCCGTTTGATTGACACCGCAACCAATGTTGAAGGCTGCGGTAAATACCAATTCACCTTGTGCGATCAGTTCTACCTCATAGGAATTTCCGGATACGTGTTTAAGGGAAAGTAAGGCTGTTCCATCTGCTGCTTCGAGCGGTTCTTTGCAATACTGAGTTGCTGCAAACATTGATACAGACAATAATGCCGTAGCAATAAAAGAAAAGATTTTTTTCATAAGACTTAATTTTTATGGTTAGTAAATTTGTTTGTTTATAATTCATTGGTCAATGTGAAACGGACGGGTGTGCCTTCGGAGGAAGAGGGGGCTATCCAGAGGAGGAAGTCGCCCGGTTCGGCGGAGCGGGTGTAGGCACCGTCGGCACCGAGGGTGATGCCAGAAGCGAGGTGCCAGTAGGCGAGGTCGTCCTCGGTGAGTGTGAACGAGATGTCGCGGCTTTCACCTGCGGGGATAGCGATGCGGTCGAAGCCTTTGAGTTCGCGCACGGGGCGTGTGAGCGAGCCGACGAGGTCGCGGATATAGAGTTGCGGCACAGCGACGGCATCGGTGTTGCCCGTATTGCGAATGGTGCAAGTGGCGGTAAGAGACTGCGGCTTGCCTATATGCAGAACAGTGTCGGAGAGGACGACGGGGCTGTATTCAAAGGTGGTGTAGGTGAGTCCGTAGCCGAAGGGGAAGAGCGGTTGGTCGCCATACTCGAGCCAATAACTGGATTCGCCGAGGGAGAACTGCGGTGCACCGACGGGTATCTGGTCGATAAGGACAGGGTGCGAGGTGGGACGGCCGGTGTTCTTCTTGTTGTAGTACATCGGGATTTGCCCGACGGCTTGCGGGAAGGTCATCGGCAGGCGTCCCGAGGGAGCAACTACGCCCGTGAGGAGGTTAGCCAATGCGGGCCCTTGCATAGTGCCGCCATGGAAAGCATAGAGGACTGCGTCTGCAAGAGCGGTTTCCTCGCCGATACAGAGCGGACGCCCTGCCAGAACGGTGAGGACGAGGGGTTTGCCTGTGGCTTTGAGGGCTTTCAACTGGGCAGTTTGGTCACCGGGGAGGTTGAGATGGGCACGGCAGCGGGCTTCGCCGGAAAGAATACTTTCCTCGCCGCCGAAATAAAGAATAATGTCGGCTTGCTTTGCCTTTTGAACTAACTCTTTTATGTTGCTCGGGCTGACCTCACGCGACCAGTGCTTGCCGGTCTGCTCGATGAGACGGATTTTGCCCTCTTTTGCCAATGCACGGAAAGCCATCAGCGGGGTGATAGTCATCGAATCGACCTTGTCGAAGCACCAAGTGCCGTTCTGGTCGTGCTGAGAATTAGCGAGAGGACCGCAGATGAGGATAGTTGAGCGTTGAGTGTTGAGTGTTGAGTGCAGTTGAGAGTTGGGAGTTGAGAGAGGGAGAATGCCGTTGTTTTTGAGAAGGACGGCGGATTCTTCGGCGGCACGTTGGGCGGCTGCGAGGGCAGCAGGGGTGAAATAGGCGGGAGTATCGACAGCGCAATAGGGATTGTCGAACAAGCCGAGACGAAACTTGAGACGGAGGATGTCGCGCACACAAGCGTTGATTTGTTCCTCACTTACTTTGCCGCTCTCAACAAGTTCCTTGAGGTACAAGGGATAGCCATGTCCCTCCATATCCATTTCCATTTGGGCATTGATACTGAGGAGCGTAGCCTCTTTGAGGTCGGCACAGTTGCCGTGGGCAATCATATTCGCCGACGACGCCCAGTCGGACACAAGCATACCATCATAGTGCCACTCGTTGCGGAGAATGTCCACATTGAGATGGCGGTTCGCCGAAGCAGGCACGCCGTTGATGTCGTTGAAAGAGCACATGATAGTGGCACTCCCCGCATCAAGGGCAGCCTTGAAGGGCGGGAGGTAGGTCTCACGGAGTTGCACCTCGGGAATCCACGTGGTGTTGTAGTCGCGTCCGCTCTCACTGGCACCATAGCCGGCGAAGTGTTTGACACAGGCAGCAAGGTGAATACGGTCGCTTGTGCTGTCCGAATACTGGTAACCGCGGACGCAAGCGGCACCCATGACAGAGGCGAGGTAGGTGTCCTCACCATAGCCCTCGGCGACACGTCCCCAGCGGGGGTCGCGCGAGACATCGACCATAGGGGAGAACGTCCAGCGGAGACCTGCTTGGATAGCCTCGTCGGCAGTGAGACGGGCAGCCTCTTCCACCAAAGCGGGGTCGAAAGTAGCCGCCTGACCGAGCGGAATAGGATAGATAGTATGGAAGCCGTGAATGATGTCGCGTGCAAAGATCATAGGGATACCGAGACGTGTCTCTTCGACAGCAATACGCTGGTAGTGGTTAGCCTCTGCACCCACGCTATTGAGCATAGAACCTGCGCCATTGCGCACCTGATTCTCAAGGTCATCGGATATCCAACCGCCACAGACCTGGGTCATCTGACCAATCTTCTCTTCGAGAGTCATCTGCGCAAGGAGACGGTCGATTTGCTGCTCAGTGGAGTCTTGAGGTTGGCAAGACAATAACAGAGCGGAGAGGCTCAGTAGCAAGACTAATTTATAGGACTTCATAATATATCAATTATTTCTTGATGTTTACGATTACTTGTTTGATTTGGTTGTCGCGGGCAAAGATGTGGCGGGCAAGAGAATGCGCAATGCATAATGCGCAATGCGTAATGGTACCGTCGGACAGTTCGATGTCTATACCCTCTGTGTCGGCAAGGCGATAGACGAAAGGCGTTTGGCAGTAAGTGAAACGCAGTTCGCCACGGAGGAACTCCTCGGGGCGAAGCATTGCCGTTTGGATATGTATCTCGCCATTGACGACGTGCAGACCAAGTTCAAAGAAACGGGAGATGATATCCTCTTTCACCTGACCGGTCATTCCCGGCTGCTGGCAGCCCAGCATTGTAGGTGTATGAGAATAGGCATCAAACGGGAATGAGCCATATTCGGCAGGGGACTTGTGGGCACCGATACCCTCCTGCACAGCAGCATAGTGGGCTTTGAGACGGTCGATAGTGGCGGCGTCTGCACCAGTGTCAAGGGCGGTTTGGATATTCTCACCGATAGCGACAAGGAGTTTGCTGACCATGTGCCAATAGACGCACCCCAAGCCCTCGTACTTGTAGAATGTACCCGAGCGACCGGTAAAGGCATGGTGGTTGAACATACGCTCATAGAGGTCAAGCAGTTGCTGCCGTTCTTCCGCACTGATGGTCTCCTGCGAAGCGTCGATAGCACGGGCAAGGAAGTCGGCATTGTTGAAACCTGCATTGAAGTGCACCCCACCCTCGCAGTCCTGAACAAGGATGTCCGTAGCGTGGTCAGCCAAGAGACGTTGTACTACGGGCAAGGTCAGAGCGTCCGCAGGGAGGTTGTTCTTCTCCAAGAATGAGGGTCGGCGACGGTTCGGGTAAAGCATATAACTGCGTTGGTCAGGGCGGTAGAGAGCCGACTGACGCATTGCGTCAAGGAGGTCTGCCGCCTCGGCAGGCAACAGGATGCCTGCGGAGAGGACTGCCACCTGACCTTCGAGCATCTCGTATAAAGGAGTGAGCAGGACTCCCCCCGTCCCCCTCTTGGACACCCCACTGCACGCTGCTTGTGGGGACCCCGCAGCAGAGGGGGATGTGGTAAAGGATACCAAGTTGTAGGCGTGGTAAAGTCCGTCAGGGCGTTTGTTGATGGCGATGGAGGCGTCTATATAGGTCTGTACTTTGGTAAGGAATTGGAGCAGGAGGTCTGTCGATAGTTCTACCTTTTCGCCTGAATGACCGGCATAGACGGCATTGCGGTAGGTCTCGCCGGCACGCCCTACGGTGTCGATAAAGGTGCGGCGAGTCTCATCGGTGAACGAGAGAGGTTTGCCTGCACGCTCCATGTCGTGTGCGGCAAAGGCACCCAATATATCACGCAGGAAGACAACGACCTCTTTGGAGAGTGCATACGAAGCGTCCACACCTGTATATAGTTGCTGCAAGAACGCCACGAAACGACGTATATAACAGAGCGTTACCATCGAGGTACCATATCCGACAAGGGCATTGTTGGCATCGTTCCACTCGGGACGGAGGGTGTTCAACCATATACCCGCCTCGGGGATGAAGTTGCTCAGTTTGGTGAGCAGGGTAACGAGAATCTTCTCGGTGAATGTAACCAACAAAGGTTGGTTGTGCTTTATATCTAGCACAAGGCGTGCATCCTGTCCGTAGGTGGGCAGGAGAGCGAGGATATGCTTGTGCAGGTCGGTATCGAAACAGATAGAGTCTTTGGGGTTCGCCACTATCTCATCGTAAGAACGGAAGCGGTACGGCACATTGGCAAAAGCAAACTCACGGTTGCCGAGCATCTCGCGTAGGACAGAGGGGTCGTGCGCGAAACTGAGTTCGAGCAGACGACAGAGATAGATAATCTGGTGGTCGCCCCAATAGCCGATGTTCGACCACGGGTTCTCGGGCTCAATGACCTCCCAGTCGATGCCCTCGGAGGTTACTTTGTAGGGGTTGTAGCCGTCCACGGTAGTGGCATTGAGGAACTTGGCTATGATACCGTTGACATAGTCGGGATAAGAGAGCGAGAGTGCTTCCCAGTTCTGGAATATGTCGCGCCAGTTGCCCTGATAGGAGATGAGACGCTTGCCGTTCCGGTCGTTGACACGAATATCAAACATATTCCATGGTCGGCTCGGGTCTCCGTGTCGGCGGGAGAAAGTGAGCGGCAAGTACTCCATAAAGAGACGGTGCAGTTGGTGGTCCTGCTGCGCAAGCACGAGTTCCTCAAGGCGGTTGTACGTCAGTTTCTCGGGGAGCCCGCCAAGGAAGCCGCGGTATTGCTCTGCAAGGGCGTGATTGAAGATGTCTATATGTTTGGCAAACGCCCGTGTATCAATCGTATAGTTGTCGCAATAGAAGCCTCCACGCATGGTATTGAAAAGCGTGTTGGCGAAATGGCGTGCCATACCTGCTTCGTCGGCTGTCTGCTGGATACCGTCGTTCTGCCCGACGATAGCACGGAGGGTGTCGGTGGCTTGGGCTATGGCATTTTCTATCTGTGCGGTAGCGTCCGGCTGCCGCATAAAACGCAGACTGCTACGCACCTGCGCCGCATCCTGCATGACATCGCAGATGTTGTACCATGTATGGGAGTCACCTGCGTTGAGGGTTTGTTTGGTATGTGCAAAGACAGCCCCGCGCACACCTTTGGACTCGGGTTCGGCTGCTATGGGTTCGCCTTTGCGGAAGGCATCCAGTTGGCGGGAGGAGGTGAGGTATTCGGCGTTGTGCAAGCCTAAAGTGTATATACTGTTGCAACGGAGGGACTCACTCGGTTCGGCTCTATCGACAAGGATGGCTTCCATGCGGAACAAGACCATACCCGTGCCTGCCACCTGTTCGGTTTTCTTGTAGGCATCGACAAGGGTGGAGAACACGTTCTGTGTTTTCTGCTCCACGCCTGACGGCATCACGTTCTGCAAGCCGTCCAACATCTCTATCTCTATGGGTTGGTCGGTGTCGTTGTGGAGCATCGCGCGGCGTACCCAACCGAAACGGTCGGCTGCCGTCCACAGGTAGGAGAAAGTCAGTCCGAGGTCGAGGTTCTGCTCGATAAAGAGCAACTTGTTGCCTGTGACGGATTTGGCAATGCTGCGACGGAGAGAGTATAGCCCCATGTAGCGGTCGGAGAAGGGTTCCCAAGGGACTCCCCCCAGCCCCCTCTTCGGAGAGGGGGAGGTTGCAGTATCGGACATAGATGCTATTCTGATGAGGGTTTTGGTGCCGGTGTGCTCGTAGTTCTCGGTGACTTTGTCGTCGGTGTAGTAGGGGAAGAGGACTTGCTCGGGATTGCGGCGACCACAGGTGAGACCGCCCGTGGAGGATATGTACATCCAGAGGTCGGTATCACTGGCAAGACTGATAAAGAACGGCTGCATTTGGTCGTAGTTCTCTATCAGGTAGTACTTTTCGCCGTTGATAGTCAGGTAGCGTCCTGCTACACTCGTATTTTCTGTTGCGTTCATTGCTAATGTAGTTTCTGTTTCAGTATTACTCTTTGACGACGCGAGCCGCGTCGTCCCCCAGCAAAGCATCTGCATTTACTCGGTATCCACCCGTTATCCACTCGTTATCCACTCGGGAATCACCTACTAATCACCTACTCTTTTAAGCATTAAGTTATTGCTCTGCTATACGGCGTTCTTCCAACTCTTTTTTCATAATCTCCAGCGTAGGCTTGTCGATATTGTAGAAAGCGAGGAGGATAGCACACGAAGCATAGAGGACACCGGGGACTATACCGAATAGGATATGGATAGTGGACATAATCTCGGGAACCGCCTGTATCTCGGAAGTGGTCATAGTAGCCGGATCAAAGCCCACATTACTCATAATAGCCCCCAGGATAGCGGCACCGATGGACCAACCTATCTTCTGTGCAAAGACCGCGGCAGAGAGACAAAGCCCCGTAGTGCGGCGGTTGAACTTCCAGTCGCCATAGTCCGCCGCATCGGCAAGCATAGTCCAGAGAAGCGAGATAGCGGGGGCATAGGAGATTTTGGCAAGGCAGTTGAAGACATTGACCAGCACAAAATCGGTGCCTGCAAAAAAGAGCATACAGAAGAAGAAACCCGACAGGAGTGAGCAGGCGATATAGAGGTTACGCCCGCCATAGCGTGCAACAAGGGGTTTGGTGAACGGGATGGCGATGATAAGAGCAACCGTACCCAAGAGGTTGAACAACTGGCTTTTGGACTCGGCATCACAGAAATACTTGAAATAGTAGGTGGCGGAGATGTTCTGGATAGCGAACATCACAAACGACACAATACCTACCAGCGTAAGCACCACCCACGGGCGGTTTTGGAAAAGCGAGCCAAAATCACGGAAGAGGTTGGCATCCTGCTTGGCAGCGGGAGCGACACGTTCGCGCGTGGAGAAGAACGTACAAAACAGCAGCACCACGCTAATCAAACCGAAAACAGCCACGAGACAACGGAAACCGTACCGGTAGGCACTGCTGACCAAAGCGGCATTACCGGCAGAAGTCTCGGCAAAGAGTTTGCGTGCTTCGTCGTTTGCCATAGTGGAATAG
>DKEG01000057.1:0-32148 GCA_002452095.1 Bacteroidales bacterium UBA6828
CGGTTACGGTTCGCAGAAGAAAAAAGAGGTAACGGGTTCGGTGGCTTCGGTGAAAGCCGAGGACTTCAATGCCGGTGTGAAATCCAATCCCGTGGGCTTGCTGCAAGGCAAGGTGGCGGGATTGAACATTATCAACAACACTTCCGACCCGACACAAAGCGGATACGATATCCAGATACGCGGCTTCTCCACGTTGGATAAAGGCGCAGGTACCAGTCCCCTGTATATTGTGGATGGTGTGCCGGTATCCAGCATCGACAATATCGCCCCGAGTGAGATTGCCTCGATGGACGTGCTGAAAGACGGTTCGGCAGCGGCTATCTATGGTACGCGCGGTACCAATGGTGTTATCTTGATTACCACCAAACGCGGCGAGGGCTTTTCCGACCAGCCGCATACTCAAGTGGAGTATTCGGGCTACGTAAGTACCGCATGGGTGAACGCCAAGACGGGTATGGCTACGCCTGAGGAGTTTGTGAACCTGAGCGAAATCTCAGGCGGCAAGATAACTCCGACGATATACACCAATCCCGACGGTTCGACCAACTATACCGATTGGATGGGTGCTTTGACACGCAAAGCGGCTATTACCCACAACCATAATGTAGCGGTATCGGGAGCGCACAAGAACTTTAACTATCGTGCTTCGGCGGCATTCAAGAATGCCGAGGGTATTGCCAAGAACAACAACCGCCAGGAGGTAATGGCTAAGTTGGCGGCACAGCAGAAAGCCCTGAACGGCTGGTTGGAACTGCAATACGATGCATCGTATATGCACTATCGCAACGACTATTTCTGCGGCGATTTCAAGATGGCAGCCGTGCTGAATCCCACATACCCAATCTATGACGAGACCACCGCAACAGGCTATTTCAAGCCGCAAGGTACGGGTTTAAGCAACCCCGTGGAGAATATGAACCAGAAGGAGAGTTACCAAGAGGGCAACTATTTCCGCGGTTCTATCAAAGCCACCGTGAACATCAAAGCCGTTGAGGGACTGAAAGTGAGCGGTTTTGCAGCCATCGAAGAGGGAGACAACAACAATTATTGGGCAAACAAGCAGATTTCTACCGACGAGGGCGGTTCAGGACAGGCAGGTCGTAAGACGAGTATGAATCTGTCCCAACTGTACGAGGCTACTATTGACTATGCACACTCGTGGGGACAACATACCCTTGTGGGGGTGGCAGGCTTCTCCTACCAACACTTTATGTATGACGGTTCGGAGATATCCAATAAAGGTTTCCCGACCGAAAATATGAAGTATTATCAAATAGGTAATGGTGATGCTACCAAGAAATATCTGAACGTATCCTCGTACAGAAATGCCAACACGTTGGCAGCAGGCTTCTTGCGCCTGAACTACAACTACAAGGAGAAATATCTGGTGTCGGCATCAATCCGTGCCGAGGGTTCGAGCCGTTTCGGTGAGAATAACAAGTGGGGTTGGTTCCCTGCCGTCAGTTTGGGTTGGCGCATCAAGGGTGAAGACTTTATGCGCGATGTGGATGCTGTGGATGAACTGAAACTCCGTGCGGGATTTGGTATCACGGGTAACAACTTAGGCTCTGATTTGCAATCGATAGCCATGCTTAGCAACGGCGGTACATTCTGGTACAACGGAGCATACGTTTACACCTACGCCGTGAGCCGCAACGTAAACCCCGATTTGCGTTGGGAGCGTAAGTTCGAGTATAACTTGGGTGTAGATTACGGTTTCTTGGACAATCGTCTGTATGGTAGTTTGGATGTGTACTATCGTAACACCAAAGACCTGCTGTGGGACTATGAGGTGCCTACGCCTCCCTATCAGTATGCGACCTTGCTTGCCAATGCCGGCGAGATGAAGAGTTATGGTGTGGAACTGGCGATTTCGGGTGTACCCGTCAAGACGAAAGACTGGACATGGATAACCACTCCGACTTTGGCTTGGAACCGCTGCTATATATCCAAACTCTCAGACCCCGAGAAAGGTTTCAACTACACACAGACCACTTCGGGCGGTATTGGCGGCGACAACGGTTTGATGAACACCAACACACAGATTCTGATTGAAAATCAATCCATTGGTGAGTTCTACGGATACAAATACTATGGCCGCAAATCCGACGGTACATGGGTGTTTGAGACGCCTGCCGGCGGTTACACTTCTTCGCCTGTAGAGAGCCAGCGTATGGCTTTGGGCAATGCGCAGCCCTATTTGACGTATGGATGGAACAACACCATTAAGTGGCGTGACTTGGATATAACACTGTTCTTCCGTGGAGTGATAGGCAACAAGATACTGAACGTAACCCGTTTGGCATACGGACCACAAGCCAGTATGTCGAGCAACGTGTTCATGTACGACGTAGTCAAGAACCCCGATGGCGTGGTATATTCCAACAAGACGGACTTCAACAGTTACTACTTGGAGGACGGCTCATACCTGAAGTTGGACAATGTGACCGTGGGTTATACCTTCCGCTTCAAGGAAAATAAGTACATCCAATCGCTGCGCCTGTATGCAACGGGGCAAAACCTTTTTACCATTACCAAATACTCGGGACAAGACCCCGAGGTGAACACCACCGACGTATGGAGTGCAGGTATCGACCAGGTTAGTTTCTATCCGCGTACCGCAAGTTGTATGATTGGTTTGAATATGACATTGTTCTAACAAATTAAATGAGGAAAAATATGAAAACAAAGACAAAAATAGGTTTGCTGCTTTGTCCGCTGATACTGGCTACCTCTATCACCTCGTGCGAAGGTATGTTGGACGAGGAGAACTTTGGCAACCCGACCGTAGAGGACATGATGTCCAACGAAGAGAATGTAGTACTCTTGGTAGGACAGGCTTATGCAGAAATCAAGTGGGTACATGACCACTGGGGATATTGGGGCGTATCTTCGCTGACCGCAGACGAATGTGTGTGTCCTGTACGTATGCCGGGTGAGCACTGGGCTGACGGTGGTTATTGGAAACGACTGAACGACCATTCATGGAACTCGTTTGCCGATGCATTCAAGAATATATGGAATTCCACGATTGCCGGTGCCGTGCTGTGCAACAAACTGATTCAGACTATTGATAACAACTCGGCACAAATGGATCCGCAGGTGTATGCACAGTATGTGGGCGAATTGGAGGTCATGCGCTCATACTACTATTATCTGCTGTTCGACTGCTTTGGACGTATCCCGTATTTGGAGAAATACGAAGATGTAACCGAACCATTGATGGAGTCGCAGGATGTGTGGTCGCACTTAGTGGCTTGCCTGGAGAAGAATGCACCCAATCTGCCGGTGGTAACCGACGGCAACCGTGCCACCAATTACGGACGTGTAACACAGGGTATGGCTTATGCACTGTTGGCACGTCTGTACTTGAACGCCGAATCGTATGGCTGCACACCGGAGAATGTCAAGTTCCCGGAGGGGTGCGATGTGAAGATTGGGAATACCAATGATTTCTACACCAACTGTGCGCGTTGCTGCGAAGCCGTTATCACTTCGGGTTCGTACAGTATAGAGTCGAATTTCTTTGACAATTTCCTGATTAACAACGAAAACAGTCGCGAGAACATTTTTGTTATTGTGGAGAACGGAAACGTGAATTTCGACTCGCGCTCCAGCGGCTCGATGTCCAACAAGTTGCGTATGATACATCTCTCATTGCACTACTGCCATCAGACATCATATAATATGATTGAAAAACCATGGAACGGTTTCTGCGCCCGTCCGTCGTTTATGGATTTGTACAACGACAAGGATGTGCGTGGCGATGGTAAAGGCTATGGCAGCGATACATTGGGTACGCTCAATCCGCACCAGTTCGGTTGGTTTGTAGGTCCGGTGAAAGATACCAAAGGCAATCTGCTGAAAGATGAGAACAAGAACTCTGCGATAGTAACTCGCGAGATGACGCCTTTGACTGATGTGGCAGAAAAGGGTAAAAACAAGACTTGGACGAACTGGGGTGAAGGTGCCCGTTTCTGGAAATACGAAGTGGATAAGGGCAAGAAATACGATTGGGCGGAAAACGACTTTGTGCTGTTACGTTATGCCGATGTGCTTTGGATGAACGAGGAGGCTATTCTCCGCGGTGGTACAGGTACTTCTCATTTTAATGATGCCGATTTCCAGACCCTGAAGAAACGCTCGTTTGCATACGAGCCAGACGGTTTGGCGGCTTACAACGCAGCATATCCCGATGCACTTACGCTGGATGGTATATTCAAGGAGCGCGGACGTGAATTTGCATGGGAGTGCATCCGCCGTCGCGACTTGATACGCTTTGGCGAGTTTGAGAAAGTGGAGTATGTAACAGCCAAAGACACATACCGCCGTTGGTTCCCGATACCGTTCTCCGTAATAGAGAAGGCTAAACGTGATGAAAACGGCAACCCGATTTGGACTCAGAATGAAGGATATTAAAACAAACTAATTACAAACAATATATTAACCAATTAAATTATTCAATTATGAAAAAGTTTGGAGTATTTATGTGCAGTCTTGCACTGGCAGGCTTTGTATTTACGTCCTGCGATGATCCTAACAAAGGCAACAAACCCGACATTGACAACCTTGTAGAAGATGGTTTCTATGCTGTAGGTGAGGCTTCTCCTATCAAGTCTGTAAATGACGCGGATGCTGTCAAAGCCCAAATGGCTCAAGGTATCAACGAGGTGCTGATGGACCAAGACAAATTGTCGTGGGAAGAGGCAAAGCGTGATGGTATGTATGAGAAATTCATTTGGTTGGAAGCCAACAAGGATTTTGAATTGATTCTTAAGGAAGGTGACAAAGCCACAATCTATGGTGCTGACCTCAAAAAGGATTCTTTGAACACAGACAAAGGATTGGTAGAGGGCTACAAGGGTAGTTTGATTATCGGTCAAAAAATGAAAGTGCAGGAGTCCGGTCTTTATCACATCGTGCTTGACCTCAACAAAGACGGCAAACTCGACCTTACGGGCAAGGAGCAGATTATCGTTGCTCCTGTTAATTGGGGACTTTGCGTAAACAACAACGACAAAGAAGCAAAATGTGAGGTAAAATCTGCCACCGAGATTGTTTGGACTTGGGAAAATATAGAAATCAGCGCAGCGGACTGGTTCAAATTCAAAGACTATGTTACCGGTTGGAAAATTGTTTTGGACGATGCTAACATGGTCAAAGCACATACCAATATGGGCGCACGTGATGACGATCCTACCAAACTAATCAATGGTACAGGTAACTTGCCCAATGTGGAGAAATCAGGTTTCTATAATATTACGCTTACTTACAACCTCGCCAAAGGAAATGTGGGTGATAGTTACTCATACTCTGTTCAATTTGTCAAAGAGAGTGAGGCAAAAGACTATAGCAACTGCGAACTTGAATTAGTAGGTTCCGCTGTCGCTGGTGGTAAAGCAGATCCTTCTTCTTGGGGGTGGGGTAATGTCCTTTCTATCGGGAAACCTGCAATTCCTACAACGAACAAAGTATATACATGGCGTGCTTACGATGTAGAACTCAAAGGCGGTGAAGACTTCAAAATCCGTACCATCAATGCAGAAGCAAATGGTGGTATTGCAGGCTTTGATTATGGTCATGACGGCAACAACATTACTGTAGAGGCTAATGGAAAATACGACATTATCTTCACCATTGATGCCGCAACTGATACCAAGAGTGATAAAATTACAGCAGCACCTGCAGGCACACAAGTGATTGAAATTGTAGCCAAAGTAACCGGTTGGGAGAATCCTGTATATGTATGGACTTGGAACAACGACCCTGCATTGGCAGACCAATTCTTGCCTTGTGCAAAGCAAGAGGATGGTTCTTGGAAGTTTGTTTATCGCTTGGACGCTACAGCATACCCAACTCCGGGCGGTTGCATGGTTAATGGTCCTGCATGGGGCAAAGGTCAAACAAACGATATGGACTTCTCTAAATCTGCTACCTATACAATCACGGGCAATGGCACCGAAAAAGTAGATGCTGTACCTGTGGAATAGTAGAGTATTTCAATATTATAATTTTCCCGAGGCTGCCATATGGCAGCCTCGTCTCATTTGTTCGTAATGACTATGTTGAGGTTGCGAATTATACCTGCGATAAATGGGTAGTTATACAATGGTCGTGAAAGAGATGTAATATGTATAATATGCTTATTACAAATTTGTTATAGACATATTTTTTGGATATATATATATCATAAAACTCTGCTAACGTTGGCAAAAAATAGTTTTTAACACAGGGCAACCGCATCAAAATAGTAATGAAACTATGGAAAAATAATATAAAAGTCCTAAAAAAACAGCATTTAAGTGCCATCAAAAAGACATAATGAAACGTATATATAGTTTGGCGAAGCCGATAACGACGCGAGACGATAAGGAGTTCTGCTCAAGCCACAGGGCTTCGTGGCGCTTCGGCACCCAGTGCGCCTGTGGCGCATAACGACGCGAGACGCGTCGTCTCCATAAACATTGCAGATTCATACGGTTTTGTGCCAAACCGACCGCGGGCGAGGCGCCCGCGTCCCCTGTGATGACTTGCTTGGAAGCCGTAGCACCCGCGTCCCCGGTGATGGCTTGTTGGGAAGCCGTAGTGTCCGCGTCCCCGGTGATGGCTTGCAGGGAACCCGTAGCGTCCGCGTCCCCTGAATGATATGTAATTTTTGATGCGGTTGTCCTGAAAAATATATACTTACGAACAAATAAGCACACTCTATATTTATCCACGAAAGACAAGAAAATTATACTCTTGGACAAATGTAGATTGTGGAAGATATTGCATAATCAACATATTTTATGTAACTTTGCAAAGTTATATTATCCCCTAACAGGCTCAAACAAAATGAATCCGAGCAATACACCTCATATCACCCTACTCTCCCCTGCGCGGGATATTGCCGTTGCCAAGGCCGCCATTCAGGCGGGGGCGGACGCCATATATATCGGTGCGCCGAAGTTCGGTGCGCGACAGGCAGCAGGCAACTCGATACAGGATTTGCAGGCGATAGTGGATTACGCCCATATCTATGGCGTAAAGGTATTGGTTACACTCAACACCCTACTCCACAAAGACGAATACGCCGATGCGGTGGCACTGGCACACGAACTATACCGGATAGGTGTGGACGCACTGATTGTACAAGATCTGCATCTGTTGGACTTTGATCTGCCGCCTATCCGTCTGCACGCTTCCACCCAGTGCGACAACCGAACCGCTGAACAGGTGATCCGCCTGCAGCAGTTGGGTTTCCGCCGTGTGGTATTGGCACGCGAACTCGGATTAGAGGAGATTCGCATCATACACGATGCCGTAATACATTATTCGGCGGAGCATAATGAGACGCCTATTGAGTTGGAGGCATTTGTACACGGGGCATTGTGTGTCTCTTATTCGGGCAAATGCTATATGAGCGAGGTGCTCACGGGACGCAGCGCAAACCGCGGTTGCTGCTCCCAGATGTGCCGTATGCAGTATGACCTGCTGGACGCCGATATGCAAGAAATACGGGACGACCACGGGCAGCCCGTTCACCAGCGGTATCTGCTCTCGCTGCAGGATATGGATCGCTCTGCATATCTCAAAGAACTGACAGACGCAGGCGTTACCACCTTTAAGATAGAGGGGCGGCTGAAAGATGCAGACTATGTAACCAACCTGACCGCCTATTACCGCCAAAAGATAGACAGCATTTACAAAATTACAAATTTACACACTTACAAATTCCCTTTCGTTCCATCTCCCACAAAGACTTTCCACAGGGGAGGGATTGATTATTTTCTGCACGGACGCACACCCCGTATGGCAAATTGGCAGACCCCAAAATCGACAGGCGAATATATAGGCGAGGCAGTATCAACAACGGGCAATGCACTGCGGGTACGACCGGCAGAGGGAATCACGTTGCACAACGGGGACGGACTCTGCTTCGGAGACCAAGGCTTTGCCGTAAACCGCATAGAGGGCGACCTTGTTTTCCCGAATACGAATGCCGTCTTGCTGTTGTTGAAAGGCAAAAGAACAGCCCTTTACCGCAATCTTGACACCGAGTTTGTCCGCTCTTTGCATACAGAACGGCATATACCGATAGACATTGTTTTTGCAGAAACAGACAATGGATTTGCTATCCGTTTGGGCGGTACGGAATGTACATTCGATTATCCGCACGAGCCTGCCAGAAACGCAGAGCGGGCGTTGGAGACTATCCGTACCCAACTTGGCAAATTGGGCGATACGCCCTTTGTAGCACAGAGTATAGAGATACAATCCGCTCCCTATTTTATTCCGATAGGGCAACTCAACGAATGGCGGCGGGAGGCAGTACAGCATTTGACAGAACACTTGCAACACAGACATCGCCCCGCCCCGGATCATCGTGCGGCACGAGATACAGAAACAGAGGAAATACTGCGCACTATGCAAGCCGCACAGCGCGACACCTCTTATCCGTTGATGACTTGCCGCTACTGTCTGCTGTATGAAATGGGGCATTGCCGCAAGCAATCGCCCATACACAACGAACCGCGCTACCTGCGCCTGCGCAACAGCACGATAGTGGCACTCACATTTGATTGCAAAAACTGCCAAATGCTGATTGACAAACAAGGAAACTAGTTTCTTCTGTTAAGGATACGTTGATATATCTCTATCAACCGGTCGGCGATATGCGCATTGTCCAATCCGTAGGAGACTATGTATTGTCTGCCTGTGGTTTTGCCTTTGTATTGCAAGGCTTTCGCCAGCAAACCGGCTAACTCATACGGTGATCGTGTGTCCGCCACATAGCAGCCGTCTATATCCTGTATCCGTTCCCGTACATCACCCACATCGACCGACACTATCGGACACCCGCACGCCATCGCTTCTTTGACTACCTGCGGACTGCCCTCGCGAAGGCTGGTGAGCAGCAGGCAATCGGCAGCACACATCAGTCGATTGACTTCGGAACGCGAATAGCCGCGCAACTCCATCAAAGATACATGACTTTCGCTTTTTCCCTCAGAGAGGGTGATTTCTGTATTGAGCACAGAGACTGCTTTTTTCGCCAAATCGGCATCTTTCACTGCATTATCGAACGCCCCTGCAAACAACACACATGGTGCATCCGGCATTGTGCATTGCCGGCGTGCTTCTTCGCGCGAGAGCAACTGGTCGTCCGTCAGGTTGACTCCGCACGGAATGAGTGAATAGTTCGCAATATGGAATGCCTTGTCAGCAATATCCACATTGCGTCGGGAGACAAAGATATTCCACGTGGAAAGGCGCATTGCCAAGCCCGAAAGCCGCAGCACTTTGGGTTCGTTGATGTCGCTACCATGGTAGGTAGTAACCACAGGCATTGTGCGAATTTGTAAATTTGTAAATTTGTAAATTTGCCTCGTGAGTCCTGCCAAGAGTCCGCTCAATCCATAATGGGCGTGGATTAGATCCGGCTGTACCCTGCGTATTGTACGGTAGAGGCGCGGTATCTCACGGATGTAGCCGACAGCCCCTTTGCGCCGTACACCGAAACGCTCCACCACAATGCCTTTTTGCTGCAACGCCTCTATCTGTTCCTCAATAAAAGGCGTAAAATGATTGCCTTTATCCGCCGCAACAATAAGTATCTTCAATGCATCATTCATAATTCATAATTCTTCATTCATAATTCGCTAAAAGGCTTCGGTGGCGGTGAGGTAGAAAGAGTAACTGCGCCATGTATTCCACTCCTTGTATATATTGTTGCGTGCGAGGTCGAAACGGATATTCACTTTGGCACGGTTGATACCGAGACGCAGACCGAGACCATACCCTACTTTGGGCATCGCCCACCGCCAATGGGCGGTATTGTACACATCGCCTATCCCAGCAAAAGCAGTGGCGTGAATGAAACGCCAAACAGGGATGCGCAGTTCGCCTTGGAGCGCAATCATAGCATTGTCGCGAAACATATTGCGCGGTATGCCGCGAAGCAGGTCTTGTCCGCCGAGTGTGGGAAGCATCTGAAAAGGGAGGTTCTCTGCACCACGGGGTGCCAATGCCCAGTCGGTACGGAACTGCCATGCAAAAAGGAGATCTTTCCAGACAGGTACAAACTGACGGAAATCGGCTTGCAGGTAGGTGAGGCGTGCGGTAGAAGCGAGCAGGCGGTCGTAGTGGGTGGCGGTGAACTTGAAAAAGATACCGCTATGGGGATAGTAGGTGATGTCGCGTGTGTCGTATTGCAAGGCAAGTCCGAGTCCCCACATCAGCATATCGGGGGTGATGTCGGTATGCTCCTGCCGGTAGTCAAACAGCGGTCCGAGGGACCAATGATGAGGCAGAGCAACAAGGGGTTGCAGGTAGATATAAGTGCGGCGGGAGTTGTAGGCAGTGCCTTGCCGCGGGAGGTCGTTCCATACGGTGTTGCAGTTGCCGAGGGGGTAGTAGGTGTCGGGATAATCGCGATAGCCCCCGCGAAAAGAGAGTTGCCATGGTGTCTTGCCACCGAAATAGAGGGTTCCCTGCGCATTGACATACCACTGCCGGCGGAGCGAATAGGCACCGTCCAACTGCACGATAGATGTGCGCTGTTGGTCAGGCAGGCGGAAATAGGCTTGTGCAGCCGCCCCGAACAGCCAGTTGGTCTCAGGGGAGTAATTGATAACAGGGACACCCATAGCGGGCAGATCTACGGCGTTGATGCCGTAGGTCTGCCCGCTATGAACAATGAACAATGGACAAAGAACAAAGAACTTTATACATTGTCGAATATGCCACAGATTCAATATCCTATGGAGAATCACCTATTAATCACCTATTAATCACCTATCAATCTCCTACTGCCGGTAGCACGAAATATAAGGCAAAAGTACGCTATCCTAACGGGAATCACCTACTAATCACCTACTCTTGCAAAGGAGTTGTAAGGGAGATGAGAGGACAGAGATCAGACGGTCATAATGTCTTTTTCCTTTTTGGCGTAGAGGTCATCGATCTGACGGATGTACTTGTCGTGCAATTTCTGTACTTTGTCCTCTGCGTCTTTCTCCGCGTCCTCAGGGAGACCTTCTTTTATCTGCTTTTTGAGTGTCTCGAAGGCATCACGGCGGGCATTGCGTACCGATACTTTGGCGTTCTCGGCTTCGCCTTTGCACTGTTTGGCGAGTTGCTGGCGTCGTTCCTCGGTGAGCGGCGGGAGAATGAGACGGATACATTCGCCGTTGTTGTTGGGTGCAAGACCGATATTGGAGTTGATGATAGCACGCTCAATCTCGCCGAGCATCTTTTTCTCCCATGGTTGAATCTGGATGGTACGCGCATCGGGCGTGGTGATGGTAGCCACGTTGGCGAGCGGCGACATCGAGCCGTAGTAGTCCACACGGACAGGGTCGAGGATACGCGCACTGGCTTTACCGGCACGGATATGTGCCAAAGCATCGTCTAAGAACAGAATGGCGGACTGCATCAGTTCCTCTGCGTCTGCCTGGATTTTTGAAGGTTCAATCATTGTTGTACTGTTTTTTTAGGGGGATAGAAAATCTAGAAAAACTAGAAGATCTAGGGTTCTATAATTTCTAGGGTTTTACTAATGTTCCGATGGGTTGACCGGCGATGACTTTGAGGAGATTGCCCTCGGTATCCATATCGAAGACGTAGATATGCATTTGGTTCTCGCGGCACATAGTGATTGCCGTCAAGTCCATAATCTTCAGTCCTTTAGCCAGAATATCATCGTAGGTGATTTCGTCATACTTGGTGGCTGTCGGGTCTTTCTCGGGGTCGGCAGTGTAGATACCGTCCACGCGGGTACCCTTGAACATAATATCGGCTTCGAGTTCGATAGCACGCAGTGCAGAAGCGGTGTCGGTGGTAAAATAGGGGTTACCCGTACCGCCGGCAACGATAACGATATTGCCCTTATCGAGGAGACGGAGGGCTTTCGCCTTGCTGTAGTACTCGCCTACGGGTTCCATACGGACGGAGGTGAGGACACGCACTTTCTGCCCGATCGATTCGAGAGCGGACTGGAGTGCAAGCGAGTTGATGACCGTAGCGAGCATACCCATCTGGTCGCCTTTGACACGGTCGAAGCCTTTTTGGCTTCCGCTCAATCCGCGGAAGATATTTCCGCCTCCGATGACGATACCTATCTGTACGCCGAGGTCGGCAATCTGTTTGATCTGGCGGGCATAGGCGGCAAGACGTTGCTCATCAATGCCGTAGCCTTTCTGCCCCATCAGGCTCTCGCCCGAGAGTTTGAGGAGAATACGTTTGTACATAGTTTGTTTGGGGGTAATGTTCTCGGTCGGGTCTGCCAGCGGAGCGACTTCGGCAGGTGCGGGCTGTTGGTACCACGACGCATACATAGCATAGTTGTGGGCAATCTTACGGTTGATTTCGTTGGTCTGCGCGGTTTCGGCTTTCTTGATAAACTTAGCCGGCACACCGCCCCACACCTCGTATGCTCCGATCTTGGTGCCTTTGAGTACCAAAGCCCCCGCAGCCACGATAGCCCCTTCGCCGACCTCAACATCGTCGAGCAGCGTGGAACCCATACCGATAAGGGCATAGTCGCGGATATGGGCACCGTGGATGGTTACATTGTGTCCGACAGAGACATAGTCGCCAATCTCGATAGTGGATTTCTGATATAGGGTGTGGAGGACGGAGCCGTCCTGTATATTTACGTGGTTGCCCAGGCGAATGGAATTGACATCGCCGCGCAGGACTGCATTGAACCAAATGGAACAACCGTCGCCGATGACGGTGTCACCGACGATGGTTGCATTGGGGGCTATAAAGCAATCCTTACCAATCTGCGGTGTGAAACCACGAACGGGAAGAAGGAACATACTCCTAATTATGAATTAAGAATTAAGAATTATGAATTATTAGCGGGCGTTGATGATAGCGAGGAATTTCTCGGCTACGAGGGCAGCACCGCCAATCAGACCGCCGTCCACATCGGGGTTGGCGAACAGTTCGGCAGCATTCTTGTCGTTGCAACTGCCGCCATAGAGGATAGTGGTGTCGTCAGCCACAGCCTGACCATACTGCGCTGCCACGAGCGAACGGAGATAAGCGTGCATCTCCTGTGCCTGTGCGGGGGTAGCGGTGAGACCGGTACCGATAGCCCAAACGGGTTCGTAGGCAAGGGTGATGTTCTTCCACTCCTCGGTGGTGAGGTTGAATACAGAACCCTCGAGTTGTGCCTTAACCACCTCGTTCTGCTTACCTGCCTCGCGCTCCTCTTTCACCTCGCCGATGCAGAAGATGACCTTCAGACCGTTAGCGAGTGCGAGACGCACTTTCTCACGGAGGATAGCATAGTCCTCGTGATAGTAAGCACGACGCTCCGAGTGCCCAAGGATGCAGTATTCAGCACCAGTCGATTTGACCATCTCTGCACTTACCTCGCCGGTGTAAGCACCCTTCTCGTGGTCAGCGCAGTTCTCGGCAGCCACCTTGATAGGCGTGCCTTTGAGCAGTTCGGCAACGGTAGCCAAGTGGATAAACGGCGTGCCGATAACGACAGCGCACGAGGGGTTCTTTACTGCTTCTTTCAGTTCGGTAGCCAGGGCTACACCTTCTTGCAGGGTCTTGTTCATTTTCCAGTTGCCTGCAACCATTTTTGTTCTCATAATTATGATATAAAATTTGGAAGTTTGTAAATTTGTTGATAAAAAAACAAAACCGACAAAACCTTATCTTGCGGCACAACATGTGCCGCGCTTTTATCAAAACTACTCTATCCGGTTTCGGATATTGTATTTATCAATAATTGTGCCGTTTTGGATAACGATGACGCCCGGGTTAGCACGGACGATGGTCTTGAGTGTTACGGGGTCGCACGTACAGAAGACCTCCTCGGGATGATTGAACGGCGTAACCATATTGCTTATCTCATCGCCATTGATGCCGAAACAGAAGAGGTCGATGTCCTGTTCGCCTGAGCCGGTAAGGATATAGAACGGTTCGTTGCGGTTGAGACAGCGGTGGTAGAGAGCGGTTACGCGGTCAATCTGCTTCAAGTCGGTCTTGGCCAGGTCGTACATAATAACCAATGTAACAGGCACTTCCGAATCGAGGACATCGTAGGTGATGTCGTCGTAATTGAGCGTGATAATTTCAAAGTCGTGAATTTTCGGTTCGTATCCTTTCTTCACCAATACAGATTTCTGGTCAACAAACGTCCACGTACTGTCGCCCTTTGGATAGTTGTCGAGGGTGAATTCCTGCTGCACACCGTCTTTCTCATAGACAAAAGTAGTAGCATATTGGTCAGGCTCGGCATCGTCGGGTATCTCCATCAGTTCCGGGATGTTGTTGCCGATTTTGTACGGACGGAAATCCAATAACGGCAGATGGGTATGCGTGTAGAGCATCAACCCCGACACGATAGCCACACCTACAATTGCGATGCCTAACTCAACGCCCCAGACAAAGGTCTGCGGGATATAGCGTTTGGTACAAAGCAAAATGATGACGAGTGCCATCAAAACAACATTCTTCCAGAAGGTAGCCCAATTGCTGATAACGAGCGCATCACCGAAACAGCCACAGTCGCTCACAGGGTTCGCAATAGCGATATACAATGTAAGCGGCAGCATAACAACATAGAAAGCCAGCGAGAGCCAACTTGTCCACGAGGTGCGGACATTGAACAGCATACAGAAGCCCAGCGTGAACTCGATAGCGATGAGGCACACGGCAGCGGCTCCCGCAAGGGGCATCAGGTCGGTAAAGAAACCGCCGAAGGCTTTGAGGTAGTCTTCGATCTTGTAGGTGGTACCCAGCGGATCGACAGCCTTGACGAACCCCGAAAAGAGGAACGTGAGGGCTAACAGCGTACGGGCAATAGAGCCGACGATGTGGAGCAAATTACTTTTTTTCATTTTGGTCAGAAAGTTTGATCAGGTAAAACACAGCATAGTTGAGCATATCGAAATAGTTGCCGTCTGCGCCCTCGGAGATGAGGGTATGGTTATCGTTGGCGGCAATCGATTTATTGCGGTTGATCTTGGTAAGAATGATGTCGGTAAGACTGGAGGGAAACATATCGCGCCAGGCTTCGCCGTAGTCGTGGTTCTTGCGAAGCATCAGCGCTTTTGCCTCGGCGGTATAGTGATCATACAGTTCAGTAGCCTGTTCGGCAGACATATCCACCGAGTCGGCATAGCCCTCGCGCAACTGGATAAGCCCCATAACGGAGTAGTTGACGATAGCCATCATCTCGCCCTCGATAGACTCGCCCACAAGGTTTATGCCCGTGGTCTCTATCTCGCGCACGCGCTTGGCTTTGATAAAGAGTTGGTCGTTGACGGTCTGCGGGCGCATAATACGCCAACTCGGACCATAGTCTTTCATCTTCAGCACGTAGATGCGCCGGCATCGTGCAATCACTTCGTCGTATTGTTCTGCTGTAGTCATTTTATTGTATCAGTATTTTGGTTGCTTCCCCGCCACAACGGACTATATACACTCCCGCTGCAGGAACGGCAAAACGTGCATAGCGGGTGTTGTGTACACAGGCTATGATACGTCCCGCAAGGTCAGTGATATATATGGTGGTGTAGTCGGTTGTCTGTACTTCCACGGTATGTTCTATGATGCGTATCGTATTGCTATTTAGTGCATTATGCATAGCCGCAGGCGGTGTGTAGAATGAGGCGGTGAGCGTAGTATCGGAGGAGATGACCACTGTACGTTTGCTATTGGTATCACCGTCGCTCCAACGCTCAAACAGGTAGCCGGCGTCGGGCGTAGCCTCTATGCTGACGGTTGTTCCCGCCAGGTATCTGTCCAGCCACGGGCGTACCGAGACACTGCCGCCTTCGCCTGCAGAGAGGGACAATGTGTAATAGAGTTGCGGGGTATCTATCTCCGAAAAGACGGGAGATATACGTACAGCCGATGTTACTTTGTGCAGGAGCGGGTTGCCTGTGGTTTGCACACCGTCTATCAGCCAATGGCTGAATGTGTGGTTCTCATCGGGATGGGCGGAAACGGTCAACAAGTGCCCATTGTTATGGGAATAAATACCGGCAGCAGGCATAGTGGTTCCGCCATCGGTTTCCATTATCGTTATTTGGTGGGTTGTTACTTCCTCAAAAGAGGCAATGAGAGTGATATTCTCGGTAAGAACAATAGTACGTACCGCATCGGTGTTATCATCGCTCCAGCGTCTGAAACGATAGCCAGGGGCCGGTGTGGCAACCAATTGAACGCTTGTGCCTGCGGGGTATTTGCCATTCACCTCCGCATTGACATTTCCTCCGGATAGTCCCGCTATAGTCAGTTGATATTCTTCGGGTTGTGCAGCCGTATTAACCGTAAATGAAACGGTCTGCCCATCGCCGAGCAGGTAGCGTTCCTGTCTGTCCACAGGAGAGACCTCCAGCGTGTATTCGCCGTCTGCGAGGTCGTTGATGTGATAGTAACGGGTGTCGATAATCGTATCTTTTCCGTTGCACGATACATAGAACTTGGGTGCACGACTCTCCCAACTGGCAACCGCCGTTGCACCGTTGCAAGCCACTTTGAGGTTGCTGACAGTATAGTCGGGCGTACCTGCCACTTTGAACGAACCACCGTTGGCAAAGCCCATTGTGTTGCCCTCGGCATCCAATGCATATACCTGCCAACTATAATATCCCTCAATGTCAAATGTCAGCGATACAGGTACCGCCTCCACATCGGCATAGTAATATACTTTTCCGCCCAAGACAATACGAATACGATATTGCGGTGCTGCTACGGTAGCATCCCACGAGAAATAGTAGGTCGTACTATCGTGCGTCGTGGCAGACAGATTGTCCGGGATATAGGGGTTCTCCAAAGTGGTGAAATTCTCGCCTTGTACAAAGTCGGAAATCGGTACCAGCTCATCGTTCACCGCCCGCACCTGCCAGCCGAAAGTGTATGCGCCGGTAAAGATAAGCCCTAAGTTCTTGTTTTCGCTGTAGTAGGTAGTGTAACGGTCGCTGCCTACCTGCTGCAGGCGCAACTCATAGTTGGTTTCCGAAGGCGAATCCCATGTAAAATCCGCTCCAGCCAACGATACAGACACTTGCAGGTTAGATGGCAAATAAGCCGATGTAAATGCATCACACTCGCCGATATATAGGTTCCAGTAGTTGTTGGTTCCATCATCTGCATTTGATGTCTCGCCCATCAGCAGACACGTACTGCCATACGAGAACTTAGGGGAGTAGTAGGTCTGTTGCGAGCCATCGGTATTGTTCAACACACACACGATAGAGTCGGCGGCGAGTGTCAGGTTCGCTCTCCACCAGCCGTTTCCTTCCGATTGCGGGACAACGGAATACAGATTGCTGCCTACCAGATAGTGCAGATACAGCCCTTTGGACGTGTCCAATCCGCTGGTCTCCGGTATATGCACACGGATAGCAAACTCATGTTCTTCCGGTTTGGCAGCGTGATAATAGATATAGCCTTTTGACAACTCGGGCAAATAGGCGTTATAGTACAGCAACGGAGAAGACATAACCACCGTATCGCCCACAGCCAACTCTTCGCCGGTTGCGAAACGCCGGTTGCCGAGCCACCACTGGTTGTAACAATACAACTGCCCTGTGGTGGTGCCGTCGTCGGAAATGTAAAAACGCGCAGAACCATACTGCGCAATCTCCGCGGGGGTGTTTACCATCTGCGATACTATGCCACGCACCAGATATGGCACTGAGGTGGCATTGCCGTTAGGCAAGGCTGTTATCCGGTTCTTTGCTTCCGCTACCGATAGCGAAGTAATCGTTTTGTTCTCCAATGAAGAATAGTACAAACCGCCATCCGCAGCATTGTACCTGCCAATCAACAGGTTGTCTTCCGAGAGCGAACACGTGGTAGTATAAGTGGTCTTATTGCCCGCCAATTCTATGGCAAAGACATAATTGCCCAGGGAGTCAATCGTTACGGTTACCACGCCGGAATTGAGGATGTCGGAATAGGCAACACCATTGCAGGCATAGTTGATACTTGTCAGTCCGTTGTCGGAATAAAGTGTACCGGCATCAATGCCGTTGCCCCAAATATACGTGCCGACAATCGAACTGCGGTCGGCGGGGATAAGCCCCAACTGCAACGCTGTCCCCGCTGCCACTGCATTGTCTTGCGTCTTATAGTCGGCAGTATGCAGTTCCACCTGCAGGAAATTCACGCCATAGCCGTCTGTATAATCAAAAATGTAAGCATCGGCAAAGTTCAAGTCCGCTTTATCATCTTGATTTATATTTCCCTCGCCGAGAAACACAGAATCAGCGGTTACGGTCAGCGGGAAACGGCGTTCTCCGCGAGCCATTTTTGTCAGGATCGGATAAGCGGTAGTGCTGTTGTCGGGCAGCACGCCCAACACCAACTCGTACTCGCCTGCGGGCAAGCCCGACACACCGCGATAGACGGTGTACGGATTAATATAATAATATCCGGGGCTCAAGTTGTAGGTTGCGTTGATAGGCATTTTCGCATAATACTGCCCGTCCTTATATATAATATAGGTAACTTTGCCTTTTGAAGCCGTAACCCCTGCATTTTGGAATGGATTGATGCTGAATGCCAAATCGTCATTGATGCCCACACGACGCTGCGAGATACAGCGCACCGTATCGGCAATAATGCAGGGAATGGAGTCGCCACCTTGGTCGGGTTGGATACCCGTGAATGCACATACACTCTCCGTAAATCCCTTGCCGCTGGCGGCACCGCCTGTTCCCTGTCCGTAAGGGTTCATTGCCGAAAGGGCAAAATATCCGTGGTAGTAGCCGTCCCATCCCCAGTTGATATGCACATAACCATTGCTCTGCATACCGTCCAACACAAACGCATGCCCCTCGTTCTGTGTGGTGCGCCCGCTCATAAAAATCGGGTGTCCCGCTTGCAGATCGCTTGCAATGGCACCAAGCATCTCGCTCTCATCCATATAGTCCTTGGGCAGCACACGGATAGCCGCATCGTAGCCGAAATAATGTATCAGAGCCTGCAATGTCGAGTTGCTGATCGCCCCGCTGCCGCCATTGGCATTGGTGTTATATCCCATATTGCACGCAATGCCCACGTGCGACATCAGCGTTGCTACTGCATTGGCTTGCGTGGTACTATAGTTTGTCCCGCTATAAACAGGCAGCATGTTCGCCCAGTCGTATGTAGTATTGCCGAAATTGGCAGACAGCGTCTGATTATTCCACGTATAGGAATGTGCCCCATTGCCTTTTGCAGGGTAACGGTGATAATACATTACCTGACTTGCCGCTGTAGCCACACAACCCGTAACGCAACGCACACCGTCTATGGAGGGGCAAAGATTGTTATAGGGTTCATCCTGTCCCCATGCTATCGTTCCCAGCAGCGGCGACACTGCAGGGTAAGCGGTATCGTCTCCGGTTTGCACTGCGGAAGCAGGCTCAAGTGCCGCACGTGCAATCTCATCGGCATACATCTGCAACCAGAAACGCATATTGGCGGGCATTTCTGTTTCCGTAAAATGCCCGCTATCGGCATAGCCGAGGATAGTACGCGCATTATCCTCTGCGGATACTACCACAAAACCGCCGTCTGCCGTCTCGTTATTGAAGACATATAGTGCGGGGGCATTATCCAACTGCGCCTGTGTATAAACCAGGCGCATAGGTTGTACCGCAGAAGAAGACATTTTTGCACATTGCATACGTTGTGCAACGGGACGATCTTGATTTGCAGCGAATCGCCCGGCAATCTCTGCCGCCTCCTCGGCAGTACGGGATGCCGCCACAGACACGAGTGTCCATAGCAAGCAGCCTGCCAAAGTAAGTAGATGTCTCTTCATAAGACTTAATGATTGGATGGTTAATATATATAATATTGTGTCCTGCTCGCTCCGCTCACGGGAAAATTGAAAGAGAGTGAGTCTCTTCGTTTCTTTTATTTCTCTCGCGCGGCGTCAGCCTGTGCATAGGAGGCACAAATTCACGCTAATGCCTGTATGCACTCTTCCACACTGACCAACTGCTGTTCGCCGGTGGCCATGTTCTTGAGCATCATCTTCTGTGCCGCCATCTCGTCGCCGCCTATAATGGCTACATACGGGATATGTTTTGCGTCGGCATATCCCATCTGTTTCTTCATTTTGGCGGGTTCAGGATATACCTCCACACGCAAGCCCGCAGCACGCAGGCGGCTTGCCAGCGAGAGGGCATAACGCAGTTCGTCCTGCCCGAAAGTGGCAAAAAGCAGTTGGGTAGTACTTTGCAAATCTGCGGGATACAGATTGAGTTCGGTCAGCACGTCATAGATCCGATCCGCCCCGAAGGATATACCCACGCCGCTCACATCGGGCATACCGAATATACCCGTCAGGTTGTCGTAGCGTCCGCCGCCGGTGATACTGCCCATCTGTACATCAAGGGCTTTCACCTCGAAGATTGCCCCCGTGTAGTAGTTCAGTCCGCGCGCCAGGCAGAGATCAAGAGCAATATCAAGACCTCCCCTAACCCCGCCTTCAGAGGAGGGGGATTCTTCGTTGCTTTCAACTTGGGATTCATATAAGTAGAGGATCGTTCTTAGTTCCTCAATGCCCTTTTTGCCGACCTCGGACGTAGCGAGGATTTCCTCCAACCGGTTGAGTTTGTCGGTATTGCTGCCGCTGAGGTTCAGTATCGGTTGCAGCGCCTCCACCGCCTCGGCGGGCAGTCCTTTATCGAGCAGTTCCTTATTCACATTCTCGATACCGATCTTGTCCAGTTTGTCGATTGCCACCGTGATGTCGATAATCTTGTCGGGTTGTCCGATCACCTCGGCAATACCCGCCAGAATCTTGCGGTTGTTGATATGCAGGCATACACGGATACCCAAGCGGCGATACACCTCCTCCACTATCTGTATCAGTTCCACTTCGCTGACGAGCGAGTTGGTGCCGATCACGTCCACATCACACTGGTAGAACTCGCGGTAACGCCCTTTCTGCGGTCGGTCGGCACGCCAGACGGGCTGTATCTGGAAACGCTTGAAGGGAAACTGTATCTCGTCGCGGTGTTGCACCACAAAGCGCGCAAAAGGTACGGTCAAGTCGTAGCGCAGCCCTTTTTCACTCACGATGCTCGTGGCTTTGCCGATACTCAAGTCTGCCCCTGCGAGTTGTTCGCGCAGCGGGGTCATCCAGTCGCCCGAATTGAGTATCTTGAAGAGCAGTTTGTCGCCCTCCTCGCCGTATTTGCCCATCAGCGTGCTGAGGTTCTCCATTGCGGGGGTCTCAATCTGCTGAAAGCCATACAAAGCAAATACCGATTTTATTGTATCGAAGATGTAGTTACGACGCGCCATCTCTATCGGCGAGAAGTCGCGCGTACCCTTTGGAATACTTGGTTTCTGTGCCATATTTTTGTTGCGGATCTGCCGCTATATTTATTGTTTTATGTTAAATAATGATCTGTTTTAAGGTCGCCTATCCTATGCGCATCCTAAGCGCATCCTATGCTGTTTGTATTGTAAATATCAGTGTCAAGAATTTAATGTTAATTTAACGTGAGTTCGATATAAAAACTCCTTTGCCGCATAGCGGCAAGAAATCTAAGAAAATCTTTGGCTTTACATCCATAAATTGCCATAAATCTTATTCGCCTACGGCGGCAAAGTAAGACAATTTGCTTATACTGAACTGACGTTAATTTACAAATTTACACACTTACAAATTTACAAATTCTCTGCAAACAGTTCGCTGTAGATTTTTTCCGTTGCGCCAAGTTCGCTTTCCACATACTTGCGTGCTTTGCGCCCGAGTGCCTTATGGTTGGCAAGGGCGTTATCCATCTGTGCCTCAAACTCGCGGTAGTTCTTTACCGAGAAACCCGCCCCTGCCTGTATCAACCCTTTGGCTTCGCGGAAATGCCGGTAGTTCGGACCGAACAGCACCGGTATGCCATAGACGGCAGCCTCTATCGTGTTGTGAATTCCTACGCCGAACCCGCCGCCTATATACGCCACTTGCCCGTACTGATAGATCGACGACAGCATACCTATCGTATCAATCAGCAGCGTCCGGCAATGCGTGATATTGAGCGGTGTCGCCTCGGTAAAACGCACATACCTGCCGTGAAATATCTGGAATATCTCGTGCAGGTGCTTGGCGTGTATCTCGTGCGGAACCAGCACCAGTTTGGTGTCGGAGTGTTCCTCTATATAGCGTGCCAGCAATTCCTCGTCCTGCGGCCATGTGCTGCCCGCGATAATCACCCGGGGTGCATTAAATGTAAAGCGCTCTACCACAGGCAGTTGTTTGGCGTGTCCCGCTATCTCGTTCACACGGTCGAACCGCGTATCGCCCGCCACCGATGTATGCTCCACCCCGTGCGCCTGCAGCAGATCCATCGACGCCCGGTCTTGCACGTAGATATGCGTGAAACAACGCAGCAGTTTCAGGTAGGGCTTGCCCCACGGCAGGAAAAACAACTGCTTCGGGCGGAAAATAGCCGATATGCTGTAGGTTTTTATACCGCGTTTGTGCAACTCTTTCAGATATGCCGGCCAGAACTCGTACTTCACGAATACCGCCATTGCGGGCTGCACTTCCTCTATAAACGCACAGGCGTTGCGCTTGGTGGCAAACGGCAGATAGGTAACCAAATCCACCTCGTTGTAGTTTTTGCGCAGTTCGTAGCCCGACGGCGAAAAGAACGTAAGCAGGATATGCGTTTTCGGTTGCTCTTTGCGCAGACGCTCTATGATTGGGCGTGCCTGCTCAAACTCTCCCACCGATGCGGCGTGAAACCACACCACATTATCAAGCGACCGGCTCTGTTTATATGCTTTTATTTGTTGTAATGCTTCTTTTTGCCCGCGCACCAACAACTTTGCTTTCCGATGTCCGAACAAAGCCGCAATGCGCAACAGGAGAAAGTAAATACCCATAATATGCCAAAAGTATAAATCGCACAAAATTACTGCTTTTTTTTGAAATATCATAATTATTTGCCCTTATTTGTCTGTATTTGTGCCTTATTCAGTTTTTTTTTGTAACTTTGCAGTCTCAATTCAATTAATAGGAGAAAAGGTATAATATAGAAATTATGATATAAAATTATGGCAACTTGTATTCATTCCGCAAAAGACCTCATTACTTCTCATGAACAAACTCGTGCAGGATTTATTGAGGCAGCGATGGCTAAAAATATCAAAGCAAAGCCCTATATTGAGCAAGCGAAAACTCTAAAAAGTATAGCATCTGCTGTCAAAACGCCTGACAAACTTATTGAAAAAACAGAAATATATTCTGCATTACTTACTGCTGCTGGACTATCAGATAAGGCGTGCAATTATTTTACAGACGAAGACAAAAAAAGTTGCCATACAGGAGTTGATTGACAAATTTCTTGCTCCAGCAGGAGAGGGCTTTGTTGATGAACTTGTCTATAGATTTTTGTTGATTAAAGGCGATTCCTTAGGAGGGTCTATGCGTAATTATGTTGGTGCAATAGCCCAAATGAAGTTAATTCGCAAGATTTTAAGTATTTTCTCTATTCAAAAGATTAGACATAAGATTCTTAAACGAAAAGAAACCCAATGGCAGCAAATGTCATATGAAGATGCATTTGAAATTGCTGATGACATTAAAGCAATCACTTGGAATGTTAGAGGAAAATCAAAGGTTCTTTTCTTTAATACTACAATCCCATTAGTACGTAACAACGTGGATATAAGTCTCTACAGAGGTGATGAAATAACTTATGATAATGGAGGTATTGTTAGTGATAGTAAGAAGGCGATTATGTTTGGAGAGTTAAAAGGAGGCATTGATCCAGCTGGTGCTGATGAGCATTGGAAAACCGGGAATACGGCATTGGAAAGAATACGTAATGCCTTTGCTGCCTATAACATAAAAACCTCATTTATTGCAGCAAGTATCGAAACAAAAATGGCAACGGAAATATATGCACAATTAAAAGAGAAAACACTTGCAAAGGCTGCCAATATAACCGTTGATGAACAATTGACAGAATACTGCCAATGGCTTATTGCCCTGTAAGCATTATGGATTTATTGTTATTTGATGACATAACGCAAGATATTGATGCTTGGAAGGTAGCAGAATTTTCTGCTGAAAACAAGTGCCGACAAGAAGAACGATTAGCATTGGAGAATCGTTATTGGGGCATCACAGAAGTTACTGACAAATTTAATCGTCAATCTGTGAGTTATCAGTTAAGCAAAAAAGACTGCATACATGGATGGCTAAAATACAAGGAGGGATTTTCTGCGGCTTTGGTTCGGCAATTGCTAACCAATTTTGGTATATCAAAAGGCGATTTAGTGATTGATCCTTTTATGGGTTCTGGAACTACTGCACTTGTTTCTACACTCGCAGGCATTAATAGCATCGGTTATGACATTTTACCAATGTCTAAAATCTCAATTACAGCCAAATCAAACATATATAAGTATAGTATTCAGGAATTGAAAAGTATTCTTAAATTGTTTGAGAGCGAAGAATTGCCGAAAAATTATAGTGGCAAAAGCCCAGCCTTAAGTATCACAGAAGGTGCGTATCCCCTAGAGACAGACAAGCAACTTGCCTATTATACAGAGTGGTTTGAAAATTCCCATTTTTCAGAAGAGGCAAAGATTTTAATCAAATTATGTTGTCTCAATACATTAGAACGTATTAGTTATTGTGCAAAAGATGGGCAATACCTTCGGTGGGATATTCGTAGCCCTAAGATGGTAGAAGCAAATAAAGAAAGAGCGGCAAAAGGGAAACGTCCAATTGTTGTTGAATTAAACAAAGGGATTCTACCTGATTTCAAGACAGCAATGATTGAAGAACTCTGTAAAGTGATAACAGATATAGAGGACATACAAGCAAAAAACGGTGCGTCTGAGATGGCAACGACCACCTTTATAGAGGGAAGTTCTTTGTTTGAAATGACACAACTGCCAAGCAATATATTATCCGCATGTATCTCTTCTCCACCCTACTGCAACAGATATGATTATACACGCACATATGCTCTTGAGTTAGCGTATTTAGGAGTAGATAAAGATCGTTTTAACCGATTGCGGCAAGATTTATTGTCATGTACAGTTGAGAATAAACCTAAAATTGAAGCAATACAGAGCCACTACGAAACTATAAAACGTTCCGAAGATTTTCACCGCATATTGAATATTGCTCGTAATAATCCGGTACTACAAGAAATAAATACAGCACTTATGCAGCGGAGCAAATGGGGCGAAATAAATAATAATGGTGTATTGAAGATGGTGGATGGATATTTTACGGAACTTACTTTCCTGTTTGCCGAACTATATCGAACTTGTAAAGCAGGAGCGAAAGTGGCTTTTGTGAATGATAATGTACGCTATGCAGGAGAGGTTATACCAGTGGATTTTTTAACAACCTATTTGGCCGAACAAATTGGATTTAAACCTTTGAAGGTATATACACTAAGGCAACAAAAAGGAAATAGCAGTCAACAAATGAAAAAATATGGTCGTATTGCTTTGCGTAAGAGCATTACAATATGGGAAAAATAGCGAAAATAAAGTTTTCAAAAAAGGTTAATAGTTGTTTGTTTATCAATGATATTGACAACGGATTAACGATTAACAGATTCTTAGAATAATATTTTTAATAGTTCTTTAATGGTCATTAATGGAGAAAAGAAAAATTAAGAACGGATTATGGAGAAAAGTACAGTCATTCTGGCAATAGAATCAAGTTGCGACGATACCTCGTCGGCAGTGATCAAAGACGGTATCCTGCTGAGCAACGTCATCGCCTCGCAGAAAGTACACGAGGAGTACGGCGGTGTGGTACCCGAATTGGCAAGCCGTGCGCACCAACTCAATATAGTACCCGTGGTGGATACGGCGTTGAAGCGTGCGGGGGTGGACAAGTCGGAGTTGTCGGCTATCGCGTTTACGCGCGGTCCGGGGCTGCTCGGCAGCCTGCTGGTCGGCACCTCTTTTGCCAAAGGGCTTGCTCTCTCGCTGGGTATTCCGCTCATTGATGTCAACCACCTGCAGGGGCATGTGCTGGCGCATTTCGTCGAACCGTCGGAGGCACTCAAAGCCGCCACCCCGAGTATGGCGGGCGTGGAGATCAAGCACCCCTCTTTCCCGTTCCTGTGTCTGCTCGTCAGCGGCGGCAACAGCCAGATTATACTCGTCAAAGCCTACAACGATATGCAGATCATCGGGCAGACCATCGACGACGCAGCGGGCGAAGCCTTCGACAAGTGCGCCAAGGTGCTGGGCTTGCCCTATCCGGGCGGTCCGTGGATAGACAAACTTGCCAAGCAGGGCGATCCGTCGGTCTATCATTTTGCCAAGCCAAACATCTCCGGCTACGACTATTCATTCTCCGGACTGAAGACCTCTTTCCTCTATACGCTGCGCGATATGATGCGTGCCGAGCAGGTGGATTCGGTGGACGCACTGGCAGAGCGTGTGCCGATGTTGCGGGAGAACCTCTGCGCCGCCCTGCAACAGACCGTTATCGATATTCTGATGAAAAAACTCAAGAAAGCGGCTTTCGACCTCGGCGTGCGCCAAGTGGCGGTTGCCGGCGGCGTAAGTGCCAACAGCGGTCTGCGCCAAGCCTTCGTGGACTATGGCAAGAAATACGGCTGGCAGGTGTTTATTCCGCCTTTCTCGTTTACGACCGACAATGCCGCTATGGTCTGCCAGGCAGGCTATTTCAAGTACCTTGACCGCGATTTCTGCCCTCTCGACCTTGTCCCCTACGCCAAAACGCAAATTTAATGCGTAATGAAAAAGTCTGGTGGATGTCTGGTGGATGTCTGGTGGATAGCCCATAGAAAGAATGAGGAATTAATGGTTAATTCACGGCTGATTATATGTTCCTGAAATAAAATAATTACACAACTATTAACGTTCTAAAAATATGCCCACCCGCCAGCAAATACGTTCCGCCCTCGCACCCTATCTTGACATTATCATTTTTGTCGTTACCCTACTGGTGGCGAACTATTTCTGGAAGTTCACCGTCTATGGCGACGAGGGCGATACGCTGGTTACGTGGTTCGGACTGAACATCACTGCGCCCTTTGATTTTCTCGCACGCCACATCACCCGCGAAGTCTATTGGCTCATCGGTCTTTTCCGCGACACCTGCACCCTGGCAAGCCCCACCTCCTACTATTTCGATTCGGGTGTCGGCACCAATATCGTTTGGAGTTGCACCCCGCTCAAGCAGTCGTTTATCTGGCTTTGTCTATTGCTCACCACCCGCGGCGGATGGAAACATAAGATATGGTATATTCCGCTCGGATGGGTGTGTATCTATATATTCAATCTCCTGCGTATCTTTGCCATTTCGCTGCTGACCGAGTTCCACCCCGAGTGGTTCGAGTTGCTCCATACCTACATCTTCAAGTGGCTGTTCTATGGTATGATGTTTCTCCTCTGGCTCCTATTCACCGACAAAGTCCGCTATATCGGCAAAGCCAAATAGTTCTTTGGCCTTTGCCCTCAAAAAGTACTTTTGTTAAGAATAATCGTCCGCTTGTTTTTATCAGGACGGCTTTTGTTGCATATCTCAAAATAAAACACTACCTTTGCCGCATAAAATCAACTGCTATATGAAACGTTTCACCCTGACTATACTCTGTGCCGTCCTGGCACTCGGTGCTATGGCGCAAGACATCATCGTTACCACCGATGCCGAGCGTATCAATGCCAAGATCGTGGAGATCTCTTCCTATGACATCTTATACAAACAAGCCTCCGACCTCGACGGTCCTACCACACGCCTTCCGCTCTCCAACATCGTATCCATCCTCTTTGAGGATGGGCGGGTCTCGGTCTTCAACAACGACCTCAAGAACCCTGCGCTGTACGACAAGGTAGTGCGCCAGCCGCTGTTGCCGGGTGTGATTACCAAGCAGAAGAAAACCTATTTCCTCACCGAGGACACACAGGTAACAAAGATGAGCGAGGAAGCCTATCTGAAATTTATTGAAAACAACTGTCCTGAGGCGTGGCAAAGTTACCGGCGCGGTGAGCGTTGCTGGTCGCTCGGTTGGCGTTTCTTCGGTGCCGGATGGTGCCTTGAAGCAGTGGGTATCCCCGTGTTTTTTGTCGGACTTAAATTGCAGAACAAAGGTCAGGGCGACGACCCGAACAGCAACTACGGAATGGGTATGTCGCTGGCGGGTGTTATTATGATGGCGGGCGGCGGCGTATGCGAGGTGGCGTCTATACCGCTTCTCTCCGTGGGCAGCAACAAACGCCGCAAATCGTATGAGGTGTACAACAACTGCTACTATCTGCAGCACCCCATCAGTGAGAAAAAGGAAACCGCAGCACCCGTCTCGCTCCATCTGCAAGCCAACACCGACGGCTTCGGTCTGGCTCTGAAATTCTAACACACACCTAATATGTACAAAAAACAGAACATAAAAAGAGACTGCCTTCATTTGTTAGACAGTCTCTTTCTGTATATCGTTTCTCTGTAAAAATACTATATAGTCGGGGACGCGGACGCCTTGTCCGCGGTCAAGTCGTCAGACTTGCTTGTTTTTCCTGTGGTCTTTATGACTTGGTTGTCAACCTCTTATATATTTGAATATATTTGGTTTCATTTTTCATATATTTGTTTTCCAAGCGCGGCACATATTGCGCCGCAAGACAGGTTTTGCAAGTTTTGTTTTTATAACTATTTGCCGTTTTGTTCCCGGTTGCGTATCTTGTAGGTCAGCCGGTCGAAATGCGTCAGCCCCATCGCCTGCAAGTCGGCAATGCTTTTCTCCACCTCGTCGGCGGTGTTATATTCTGGTATGAGCGGTACGCGCACAAAGATATCGTCCGCCCTGCCCTTTTCTATCAGCCACCGCAGATTTGCCAACACGCGCTCATTGCCACAACGGGTATAGCGTTGATAGATAGCAGGATTCATATCCTTTACGTCCACTATGAAATGCTGCGCAAACGGCTCCACACGAGCAAGATCCTCTTGCGGCACATTGAGCGAGGTCTCTATCTGTATCGTCCATTCGGGCGGGCATACTTCGTGAAAACGGGCAATAAAACGGCTTTGCAGCAGCGGTTCGCCGCCGCCGAAAGTGATCCCCCCGTGCGTGGCAAGGAAATCAAGATTGTCCTCCATTGTTTTTTCCACCAACTGCTCTGCCGTATAGCGTTTGCGCGGACGCTTGGTATCAATGGCAAAGAGATTGACGCAAAACTCGCAGCGCAACGGACAGCCCTGAAAGATGACCAACGTGCGTACGCCGTCGCCGCCCAACAGGATGCGGTGGCGTGATATAGCGGCTATCGGAGCCGTCAGTTCCTCTCTGATTTGTGTTTCGTCCATAGTACATTCATTTTGTGCGCAAAGATACGACAATTTGCGCAAACCTGCAAATAAAGCGGCACTTTTGTTTTGGGGCGAAGTGTCCTATGCCGCAAGCGGCAAGCAAAATAGAGAACACTATGTCAGGAAATCACTTGCATATATGCCTCGTGTTCGCGGGCAAAGGCGGCTTTGAGGCGGGCAACACATTGCTTCTCCATTGCCCGAATAGCCGTTTCCATAAAAGCATAGTCTATGGCTCCGTCTGCGGTAATAGGAAGAGAAATGGATTCACGCTGTACTTTCTCCCAAGTGGCTTTGTTGTCATAACCATATTTGTGCTTTATGGCTTTTTGAATGGCTACTGCAAAATAAACTATGAGTGGTTCGTTTACAGGTTCTTGTTTAGGACGTATCAAATAAGCGTTGTATAAAACACCCGTTTTGTCGGGTTGCGGATATACATCGCCTGTGGATATGGCACCATCTCCGACAATATCAATACTCATTGAGACGGAATCGAAGTCGCACTCTTTACCATAATACATTATGCCGTTATTTCCGTGTTTGGCATTCACCAATGGCAAATTGTAAACAGCAGTTCGGGTGGTAGAAACATCTTCTTTTTTGTTGAATTTCTTTCTGATACCCAATACCGGTTTTTCAAACAATTCTTGTATTCTGTATTCTTTGCTGCGAATTACCCCCCCCCGAAAGATTAGACAATGCTTCGCGTTCTGCGGCAGTCGATGTGCAATCTTCGAAGCCTGCCGCTTTGAGATAGGCTTCAAGTTCGCGCACACGTTCTTCTTCGAGTTCGCGCACACGCTCCTCGATAAAGGCAAAATCTATGTCGCCTGTGGCTGTAGTGGGAAGAAAAACGGATAAGTCCTTAACCTTTTCCCAACTACACATATTGTTATAAGAAAACAGATTTTTCAAGTAAGATAGTGTGGAAACAAAATATAAACCTATGGTTTCGTTTAATTCAAAATCCTTTGCCGATAATGAAAATACACGTGCGTGCGTAACCATTTTATAGCAATAGGGGTGGAAATATACGTTGCCGAACATATCAACAGTAACCGTATTGGCATTAAATATCTTCGCATCCACACTACTTTTCCCAATAATGCCATTGTTGGTTGTTCCTGACGAAATTACGTATTCCCCGACACCGTCAATATGATTTTTCTGTATATCCGTATTGCCATTTGCAGCATCAAACAATTCGCCTATTTTGAAGGGTTTGTATCCGCCCTCGCAGGTTGACATCGTGCGAGGGCTGTCTATTTTCCCAAGCCGTCCTCCTGCTTGATGATTTCGCTCACACGCCAAGCCAAATAGTCTTTGACGGTATTGGAAAAGTCCTTATACGTGGGTACGGTGTTCACTTTGCGGTGCTGCCCGTACGTCCAGTCGTTGCCTTTGAGTGTGATGATGTCCTCTACATACGCATCTTTGTAATAGTACAGGTACTCGTCGTTCACCCCGCGCCCGTAGCGCACGAGGTTGGCTATCTCCTCATAGCGTTCCTTGGCGTGGTCGGTGTCGCGCAGGTTTACCGACTGGCTCGATTTCTTGCGGTTCTGCCGAGTGTAACCGTCCTCGCTGAAATCGATAAACCGCACCACGCTCTTGGTGTCGTGCGGAACACCCACACGGAACACATAAACGGCCGTTTGCACACTGGCTTTCCCGCAGAAGATGTCGCTCATCTTGACGGATGCCAGCAGGGTGTTGCGCTCGAGGATACGTGCCGTGTACGGCAGTCCGTTGCCGCTACCTGCATTCTCCTGTATCAGTATCGCCGCATAGCCGCCGTGGTTCATCATTCCTAATGCCCGCTCCACGAACACAAACCCTTTGCCGTCCGCCGAATAGGGCGGGTTGAGCAGGAACACATTGGCGGGGAAAGGCTCACCGCGATGCTCACCCTGCTCGTATTTGCCGTCAAACTCGGTCAGAGAGTTGCCGTGAATGATGTTGGCACTGCCGTCTTTCATCAATATCATATTCAGCACCGCCAGCATATACACATCGGGCAGTTTCTCTATACCCAACAACTGCTCCATCTTGATGTGGTTGATTTTCTCCTGCAGTTCGCTGGCACTCTGTATCGTGGCTTTGGCATCATCAATCATTTGATGCATAGCCGAGATGAGGAAGCCCGCCGAACCGGTGGCAAAGTCCCATACATAACTGTCTTTGTTTACTCGGCAGAGTCGTGCCATCAGTTCGGTTACATAGCGCGGCGTCAGCACCACATCATTCTTTGCGCCGTCGGGTACGTCCACCCATTCGTTCAGCACATTGAAGAGCCGCCCCGTAAAGTCGATATTGTGCAATTCGCCGGACACAAAGGGGATGATGTCGCGTTTGATGTCCGCATAGAGCGTGTGCAGGTCGGTTTCCCCGTTGTGCGGTTCGTTCAGTTTGGCGTGCAAGAATACCACACTCAGCACACTGACAATCATCTGTATTTTCTCTTGCGGCAGGTGCTTGGTTTGCAGGTAGTTCTTTATCTTGCGCATGATAATCTGCCCGTCGTTGTCCTCGGTGTTGTTTTCACCGCGCAGGTCTTCTATGCGCAGCGGCGATACGGAACCCGCCACGCCCAGTCCTGCCATAATCAGTCCCGCAACCAGTTGTACACGCTGCCCGACAACAATCTTCATTTCGTCGTGCATCTTCTGGTTCAGGGCTTTCAGTTTGCGCTCAATATCGTCCTCCAACTGTTGTTTTTGCTGTTCTATCTCGGTGGCGGACAAAGAGAGTGCGTCTATCTGCCGGATAAAAGCGGACTGGTGTTCGGCTTGCAGGAACGATAAATCGCTGAAGTCTCCCACCCGTTTCGGCACAAACAGGTTATCTTTCGATACATAGTAAACGCCTACCTC
>DKEG01000057.1:32213-33073 GCA_002452095.1 Bacteroidales bacterium UBA6828
TTGCGGAGAATGGCATCCGCATAATGCACGGCACCATTGACCGCATATTTGGCAATGTTCTGGTAGTGGGCGGTGTTGTCTTTCTTGGTATTCTCGATATTGCCTTGTGCGTCCCGCCGTTCCAATGCCCCATGTGCGCCTTTCACCTCAATCATTACGGGGATATGGCGCAGGTAGGGTGTCTCTATCAGACATTTGATGTCGGGGTAGTTGGCTCCTGTGCCACCTTGTTTGCTCGGGGCTTCGCGCAGTGCCTTCTCTATTTCGGGGTTAATAGCCTGTGTCTTGGTGTAGTAGTTGCCTTGCAGTTGGCGTTTGCACCAGTCTTCCACTTGTTCTTCTATACTTCGTGCCATGGGGGCGGGGTTGGTTGGTTTTTATGCAGGTTGATACCACTACATAAAAAATGCGGGCTTGACGTTTTGCCAATTCCGCAACCTGGGGCTGTCGCATTGCCTTAATCCAACAGAACTGGCAACGCGAAGTCCGCAACGATATAAGTGTATATACACACATCGCACCCAACGTACAATTGGGTGTAATACAAGTATATAGATAACTCATACCACGCAGACGTTCATCGTTGCTAAGTCTGACTGGATTAGTGAAACTGCGACATTTCAAGTTGTCAGAACAAAGCGTCAATAAACGCTGTTAATAAATAAGTTTGAAAGGTCGTCTGTCTACAAACGCAACCTTTCGACTGCAAAGGTACAACAAAAAAATGATACTGCAAAATCTGCACAGTACGGAATTTTATCTGCGCTGTCCGAATTCGCCCAATTAGTCCCATTCGCCCTATCCGCCCAATTTTATACACTTTATGCAAAAACATACTGCATAATACCGATTACGTAGAA
>DKEG01000057.1:33082-72304 GCA_002452095.1 Bacteroidales bacterium UBA6828
GTAGAAAGGACGTAGAAAGGATTGGTGTTTATAAGGCTTTCGAACCGCTCTTTTATACATTTTATGCAGAAAAATAGTGCATAATTGCATATCATTTTCCCCTTCTGACACAAAAAAGAGCGAGGTGCAAAACACCTCGCTCTACATTTTCTTTTATTTCTTTCGTTTCCCTCGCAACGATGCACTGCGTAGGCGCACTGAAGACATTCTGTTACTCTACCACCAGTTTCTTGAACTTGGCGTGGCGTTTCTCGTCCTGGAGCAGCAGGTTCATCTTGAACTGTCCGTCGCGGGCACCCTCGGCGATGCACTCCGCTTTGAACTTCTCAAACGACTGCTCTACAAGGCGGTGCGTCAGCGGGTCTTTCACGCGGAACGACGCACGCTTGGCAGCGTACTCTATATTGATGTCTTTCAGTACCTTGTCCACCACTTTGGTAAACTCCTCCGCCTGCGCCTGCGTGGTCTGTTGGTCGGCGAACTCGTAGTAGAAATGGTATGCCGACAACTCCATATCGGCAAAGCCGACGAAGAAGCGGGTCTGCAAGCCCGTCTGCTTCTCCGCCTCGTGGACAGCCTCAATGAACTGACGCTCGTGCAGTTTCTCGCCCGTCATGGTTACAATGCCGTTCACCTTCTGAATCATGTGGACGGTAGGCGTGTTGCAGAACGGGTCGCCCACCTCGACAAGGTCGTTCATATTGTAGCGGTAGAGACCGGCAAAAGTGGTTACATACGGGCAGTAACGCTTGCCCTTTTCGAGTTCCCAGAGTTGCAGGAAATGCTTGTTGTCGCTGTCGAGTTCGTCCTCGGCGATGAACTCGTAGTAGTGGAAATGTGGGAAGAGGACGGTATTGAGCGTGTCGTCCAACACCAATCCGAAACGGCACTCGGAAGCAAAATAACCGAACTCCTGATGGAGCATACCCTTGGGGAAGGAGTCTTTGAATTTCTCGACATACACTTTGGTATTGCCGCACTTCCATGTATTGAGTATCTGGAGATTAGGCCAGTAGTGTTTGGGCAGTACGGTGCCGTACTTTGCCTTGAGCGCACGCAGTTCGTCGGCACGTTCGGGGTTGGGTTTGAGGTATGGTTGAATGTCATCGCGTATCCATTGCGGGATATTGAGCGAGGCTTTGAGCGTACCCTTTTCGATGTCGTTGCAATAGTCCTCAAAGTACTCATTGACATTGTTCTGCATCTCCACGATGGTGGACGGGTTGGCGGTAACGATAAGCGTTACATTGCGCTCGATACCCATACGCATAATGGTGTAGTAGCGGGCGGTGTAGTCCTCAATGGAGAATACGGAGGCGGGCGAGGCATACAGTTTCTTGACAAACTTGGGGCAGTCGCGCTGGGTAACGCCGCTCACGGAGCCGTACATCGTGCCGTCGGGGGCTTCGCCTTCTTTCACTTTGCCCACGATAGACACAATCTTGCCAGTGAAGACCTTCGGGCGGTTCTTGATGAAATTGAACAGCCATACCTTGGTCATCTTGCCGTAGATGTTGTTGAGGTATTCTTTGGTAATAGGCACCCATTTCGGCTCTTTGGTCGTACCCGAAGTAGTGGCGTACATAATCGGTTTGCCGGGGAAAAGGATATTCTCGCCGCCGTTCTTGTGCTTCTCTACGTATGGACGAAGGTCCTCATAATCATTCAGGTGCACGTATTTCTGATAGCGTGCGTAGAGTTCGGTGTCGGTCGGGGCTTTGAGTATCTCGGCGAAATGGTGCTCCTTGCCATACTCGGTATCGCGTGCGTAGGTAAGAATGGCACGGAGTGTCTTTTCTTGCGACTTGCGCGGGTTACGACTGGCATGTTTGAGAATCAGATACTGTATCCCACCTGCGCAACCGAGCAGGAAATTCGGGACAAAAGGACAAGAATTCTTTTCCATTGGATATAATCTTATATTCTATTTTTCTATCTTGTTGACATTCCGAAATGCAACGCCGCAATAAATATGCCAATGTATTATGTTTGCGTATATTTGGGCATAACCTGCGAAAAACAAAACGCTTTTCTACAACTGTCAATGCACACAACTACGCATTTCGAGTTGGTGCAATTTTTGTAGTGCAACTTTGGGTATGAGTGGGTATAAGAAAATAGGACTGGTGGTAATAAGCCTCCTTGTAAGCCTCAACGCATATGCACGAATGGATACCATCCGCATAGCGGCGCACGACTCTGTGCCGCTCTATATGACCGTTTATACCCCACCCTGCTATTCACCCGACTCGGTATATCCTGTGCTGTATCTGTTGCATGGGATACATGGCAATCAGTATTCGTGGGAAGAGAAAGGGCATATCAGTTCGCTTGCCGACAGCCTGATTACAAATGACAGTATTTGCCCCGTCATAATCGTAATGCCGCTGTGCATCGTACACGACTCGACCTACGCCACCCGTATTCCAGACTATATCCGCTGTATGCACGACTACCTGCACCATATCAAAAAGGGCGAGTTCGAAGTATATTTCCCCGAGATAAAGACTTATATCGCCAATCATTATCCCGTCCGGACAAGCAGAAATGCCATTGCCGGTTTGTCCTCCGGCGCACGGCAAGCCGCCATCATCAGTCAAACCGACCATTTTGCGGTAGTAGGGCTGTTCTCGCCCGTATTGGGGAAGCACCAACTTCCTTACGAGAAGGCCGACTGCGTGTATTGGATTCGCAGCGGCAGGAGCGATCTGTTCTATCCCCGTGCACGGAAAGCCAACCGTTACCTCAACCGCAACGGAGTGGAACACGATTTCGAGCAGACAAGCGGACACCACAACTGGAAAGTATGGCGAACATACATCGGTGATTTTCTGATTTTTGCTTTTGGCAAATAGCGCAAAAACCCATTTGTAAACCCTACATAAAATACCGCTCCCCTGCTCTGTTACCAAAGCAGGGGAGCGGTATAGAATATCTGTACTACCTCTTTAGATGGTTTTGAGGTAGGCGGAGACATTACTTTCAATGCGGGCAGCGAGGGCGGCGGGGGTAAGGGACTCCGATTTGACGAATTTCTCGCCGGTGATGTGCTCGTAGAGTTCGATATAACGGTCGGTGATGCCGGCAACGATGGCGGGGGTCATCTCGGGGACTTGCTGCCCCTCTTTGCCTTGAAAGCCCTCGGACATCAGCCACTCACGGACAAACTCCTTGGAGAGTTGGCGTTGCGGCAAGCCGTTGCGGAAACGCTCCTCGTAGCCGTCGGCGTAGAAATAGCGGCTGGAGTCGGGCGTATGCACCTCGTCCATAAGCAGAATCTTGCCGTTGTACTTACCGAACTCGTACTTGGTATCGACCAGAATCAAGCCGTGTTTGGCGGCAATCTCCTGACCGCGGCGGAAGAGCACCATAGCGTACTGCTCGATTTGTGCGTACTCGTCGGCAGGCACCAGTCCGCGGGCGATAATCTCCTCGCGCGAGATGTCCTCGTCGTGGGTTCCGATTTCGGCTTTGGTGGTGGGGGTGATGATAGGCGCAGGGAAGGCTTCGTTCTCGCGCATACCATCGGGCAGGCGGACACCGCAAATCTCACGGACACCCGACTTGTAGGCACGCCATGCGCTGCCGCAGAGGTAGCCGCGAACAATCATCTCGACAGGATAGCCCTCACAACGGAGACCGACCGACGCCATCGGGTCGGGGGTAGCGAGGAGCCAGTTGGGCACTATGTCCGCCGTGTCGCGGAGGAACTTGGCGGCTATCTGGTTGAGTATCTGCCCTTTGTAGGGGATACCCTCGGGCAGGATAACATCGAAAGCCGAGATACGGTCGGTAGCCACCATACAGAGCAGGTTCTGACCGAGGAAATAGACATCACGTACCTTACCATGGTACACTCCCGTCTGACCAAGAAACGAGAAAGAGGTTTGAGTTAATGCGTTCATTATTTTTATTGATTTTTAAGACCCCCTCCAACTCCCCCTTCAAAGGGGGAGAGTTCAGATGCTCTGAATTCCCCTCCTCTGAAGGAGGGGTTAGGGGAGGTCTTGCTGTTTTTTATTTATATTCATCCCATGAGCGGATGTCGAGGTCGTCGAGGCGAATGGTGCAGAAAGCGTTGATGAACGCAGCAGCCAGACGCGGGTTGGTGAGCAAGGGGATGTTCAAATCGACTGCGGCACGGCGGACGGGGTACGACTTGTCCTGCGAGGGGTCGGAGACGATGTCCTTGGGGATAGAGACAACCATATCAATCTTGTGGGCGTGCATGAGGTCGAGCGCCTGCGGCTGCATATCCTTGTCGTGGGGGTGATAGACGAGCGTAACGGGTACGCCTATCTCGTCGAAGAAACGCTTGGTGCCCGGTGTGGCATAGAGCGTGTAGCCTTTTTCCACGAGTTGGCGTGCCGCCTCCTGGAGAGCGACCTTGTTCTTCGCCCCGCCGATAGTGAACAGCACCGACTGCTTCGGAATACGTTGTCCGACAGAAAGCATAGACTGCAACAGGGCATGGTTGGCGTCCTCGCCGAGGCAACCGACCTCACCCGTAGAAGCCATATCGACACCGAGGACGGGGTCGGCATTCTGGAGACGGTTGAAGGAGAACTGCGAGGCTTTGACACCCACATAGTCGAAGTCGAAGAGCGACTTGGCGGGTTTCTCGACCGGCAGATGGAGCATGATGCGCGTAGCGATGTCTATAAGGTTGATTTTCAGTACCTTGGAGACAAAGGGGAAAGAGCGCGAAGCACGGAGGTTGCACTCGATGACCTTAATCTCGTTGTCGCGGGCGAGGAACTGGATATTGAATGGTCCGGAGATATGGAGTTCGCGGGCGATATTCCCCGAGATTTTCTTGATACGGCGGACGGTCTCGACATAGAGTTTCTGTGCGGGGAACATAATAGTGGCATCGCCCGAGTGGACGCCTGCAAACTCGACATGCTCCGAGATAGCATAGGCAATAATCTCGCCGTCACGCGCCACAGCATCCATCTCCACCTCTTTGGTATTGAGCATAAACTTGGAGATGACCACAGGGTGCTGTTTGGAGACGTTAGCCGCCAGTTGGAGGAACTTGGTCAATTGCTCCTGATTGGAGCAGACATTCATAGCGGCACCGGAAAGGACGTATGAGGGGCGTACGAGGACGGGGAAGCCGACCTTGTCAATGAAACGCTGCACGTCGTCCATCGAAGTGAGAGCACTCCATTCGGGCTGGTCGACGCCGATACGGTCGAGCATGGCGGAGAACTTGTCGCGGTCTTCGGCATTGTCGATAGACTGCGCCGAGGTACCGAGGATAGGCACACGCTGGGCATCGAGTTTGAGGGCGAGGTTATTGGGTATCTGCCCGCCCGTAGAGACGATGACGCCAAAGGGGTTCTCGAGTTCGATGATGTCCATCACACGCTCGAAAGTGAGTTCGTCGAAATAGAGACGGTCGCACATATCGTAGTCGGTAGAGACGGTCTCGGGGTTGTAGTTAATCATCACCGAGCGGTAGCCGTTGTTGCGGATAGTCTGCAACGCCTGCACGCCGCACCAGTCGAACTCGACCGAAGAGCCGATACGATATGCCCCCGAACCGAGGACGATGATAGAGCGGTGGTCGCCTGTGTACTGCACATCGGACTGTGTACCCGAATAGGTGAGATAGAGGTAGTTGGTCTGCGCCGGATATTCGGCAGCGAGGGTATCTATCTGCTTGACAACGGGCAGGACACCGATAGACTTACGGTAGGTACGGAGCATGAGGACGGCAGAGTCCATATCCATCTTCTGACCGAGACCGATAGCGCGGGCAATCTGGAAATCAGAGAATCCCTGCTGCTTGGCACGGCGGAGAAGGTCGGCACTCAGATGGTCGAGCGATTCGACACGGCGCAAACGGGCATCGGTCTGAATGATATTGTCGAGACGCTGGAGGAACCAGCGGTCGATACGCGTGAGGGCGTGTATACTATCGATGGAATAGCCCTCGTACATAGCCTGTGCGATAGCGAAAATACGCTTGTCGGTAGGCGCAGAGAGGGCGGCATCGAGGTCGTCCACGTGGAGGGCTTTGTTCTCGGTGAAACCATGCATACCCTGCCCTATCATACGGAGACCTTTCTGAATAGCGTCCTCGAAGGTGCGCCCGATAGCCATCACCTCGCCGACGGATTTCATAGACGAACCGAGTTCGCGGTTGACACCGCGGAACTTGGACAAGTCCCAACGGGGAATCTTGCAGACCACATAGTCGAGCGCAGGTTCGAAGAACGCGGGCGTGGTCTTGGTGACGCTGTTGTTGAGTTCGAACAGCCCATAGCCCATACCGAGTTTGGCAGCCACGAAAGCGAGCGGATAGCCCGTAGCCTTGGACGCCAGTGCCGAGGAGCGCGAGAGGCGGGCATTGACCTCGATGACGCGATAGTCTTCGCTCTCGGGGTCGAAAGCATACTGGACGTTGCACTCGCCCACGATACCGATATGGCGGATGATACGGATAGCCAGCGCACGGAGTTTGTGGTACTCGGCGTTGGTGAGCGTCTGTGAGGGGGCGATGACAATAGACTCGCCCGTATGGATGCCGAGCGGGTCGAAATTCTCCATATTGCAGACGGTGATACAGTTGTCGTAGCGGTCGCGCACCACCTCATACTCGATTTCTTTCCAACCCTTGAGTGATTTCTCGACCAACACCTGGGGCGAGAAAGAGAAGGCTTTTTCGGCAAGGGTGTTGAGTTCGTCCTCGTTGTCGCAGAAACCCGATCCGAGTCCGCCGAGGGCGTACGCCGCACGGATAATGACAGGATAACCAAGGTCGGAAGCCGCCTTGCGTGCCGCCTCGATTGACTCGCACGCCTCCGATTTGATGGTCTTGACCCCAATCTCGTTGAGCCGCTCCACAAAGAGTTCGCGGTCTTCTGTGTCGATAATCGCCTGCACGGGTGTACCGAGCACCTGCACGCCGTATTTCTCCAAAACGCCTGTGCGATAGAGTTCCACACCGCAGTTGAGGGCGGTCTGCCCGCCGAAAGAGAGCAGGATACCGTCGGGACGCTCCTTGGCAATAATTTTCTCGACAAAATAGGGCGAAACGGGTTCGAAATATATTTTGTCCGCCACGCCTTCGGAGGTCTGGACGGTAGCGATATTGGGGTTGATAAGCACAGTGCTTACCCCCTCCTCGCGCAGGGCTTTGAGTGCTTGCGACCCCGAATAGTCGAACTCGCCCGCCTCACCGATCTTGAGTGCACCCGAACCGAGAACAAGAACCTTTTTTATGTTGTCTAATTTCATACTAGCAATTTTGGGGGTTTCTATAAGTTCTAGAAAAACTAGAATATCTAGAATATCTAGAATATCTAGGATTTTTAATGGAGTAGTTTTATAAACTCATCAAAGAGGAACTCGGTATCTACGGGACCGGAGCAGGCTTCGGGGTGGAACTGCGCGGAGAACCACGGGAGCGAGCGATGGCGGATACCCTCGTTGGAGCCGTCGTTCATATTGACAAAGAGCGGTTCCCAGTCGGGCGAAAGCGTGGTGGTATCGACGGCATAGCCGTGGTTCTGCGAGGTGATGAAACAGCGGTCGGTATCCACTTGGCGCACGGGCTGGTTGTGGGAGCGATGACCATACTTGAGTTTGTAGATCGTAGCCCCGGCCGCCTTGCCGAGCAGTTGGTTACCCATACAGATACCCATCAGCGGGCGCACATCGGCGGAGTCGGCTTTTGCCAATTCGACATCCATAAAACGGCGGATATTCTCCACGGCAGCGGAACAGGTATCGGGGTCGCCGGGACCATTGGACAGGAATAGTGCATCGAAATCGAGCGTGTTAAAATCATAGTTCCACGGCACGCGGATTACCTCCACACCACGGCGGATAAGGCAACGGATGATATTGTGTTTCACGCCGCAATCCACCAAGACGACCCGTTTGGGTGTCCCCTCAACCGGCACAGCGGGGGCATAGCGAATGACTTCTTTGGTAGAAACCTTGTCCACGAAGTTGATGCCCTCGTATTGCGCCTCGGGTGCGTCCTCACAGCCCTCGATAGAGATAGTACCCATCATCACGCCATGCTCGCGCAGCAGTTTGGTCAGGGCGCGGGTGTCAATACCCGTGATACCGGGGATATGCTCGCGGCGGAGCCAGTCGCCCAGTGATTCGCAGGCATTCCAATGAGAGTATGCACCGCTATACTCCGAGACGATGATGGCGGAGGCATAGATACGGTCGGACTCCATAAACGTAGCGAGACCGTTGTTTTCCATCGTGAAAGGCGGTACACCATAGTTGCCGACAAGCGGATAGGTGAGCACCATCAACTGCCCCGCATAAGAGGGGTCGGTGAGCGACTCGGGATAGCCCGACATAGCGGTGTTGAACACCACTTCGCCCGAAACCGAACCCTCGTAGCCAAACGAGGTGCCGATAAACTCGGAGCCGTCGGAGAGACGCAAGATTGCTTTACTCATTTATATTGTATTATAAGTTGGTTCTTAAAACTGCGATACGGTTTCTTCGACATAGTCAATAAATGCCTGGTTCAAGCGGCGCAGACCACCGGGGGTGGGATAATCGCCCGAGAAATACCAGTCGCCGGGGTGGGTGGGGCAAGCCTCGTGCAAGCCGTCGATGGTCTGGAAGACTATCTCCACGGGGCTGGTAACCTCGGGGCTGCGCAACAACTCCGCCATCTTGGCTGCCACCTCCACATCGGTGAACGGTTCGTAAATCATGCGGACATAGTTTTGGTACTGCTCCTTTGGCAGTCCGTTGTCCATCGCCTCACGCTGACGGAGACAAAGTTGATAGACCTCGTCGATACGGCTCTGCATACCGCGGTCGCGCAACAGGGCGATAGCCGCCTTGAAGGCGATGAACTCCGAGAAACGTGCCATATCGATACCGTAATAGTCGGGGTAACGAATCTGCGGCGACGAGGAGACAAAAACTATTTTCTTAGGCTGCAAACGGTCGAGAATACGAATGATGGACTCACGCAAAGTAGTACCGCGGACGATAGAGTCGTCAATAACCACTAGGTTGTCAATATGCGGACGGACGGTACCGTAAGTGATGTCATAGACGTGTGCGGCAAGGTCGTTGCGGGAGTTGGACTCGGTGATGAAGGTGCGCAGTTTGATGTCTTTCCATACCACTTTCTCGCGGCGGACAGGCTGACCCGTGAGGCGTTGCACCTCGTCGGTCATACCATAGTAAGCCACCTCCGCCGTATTGGGGATAAAGGAGAAAACGGTATTCTCCACATCGTGGTTGATACTCTCCAAGACACGCGGCACCAGGCTGGCACCGAGTTGCTTGCGCTCGAGATAGATGTCTCTGTCCGACCCGCGGGAGAAATAGATACGCTCGAAAGAGCATGCCTGCAAACGGCGCGGCTCGAGTATCTGCTGCAAGCGTATCTCGCCCGACTTGGAGACGATGATTGCCTGCCCGGGCAGAAGTTCGTGCACCTCGTCGATAGGCACGTTGAAAGCCGTCTGCAAGACGGGACGCTCGCTGGCAAGCACCATCACTTCGTCGTTGCGGAAATAGAACGCGGGACGTATGCCCCACGGATCGCGCATAGCGAAACACTCGCCGCTGCCTGTCATACAGCACATCACATAACCGCCGTCCCATAGCGGACTGCAGTCGGAGAGGATATTAGCCACATTGATATGCTGCTCGATGTACTGCGTTATTGCCATACCCGTCAAGCCCTCTTGCTTCGCCTCGGCATAGACGCGCTCCGACTCACGGTCGAGACGATGCCCGAGTTGTTCCAGCAGCACGTAGGTATCGGAGTTGATGCGCGGGTGCTGCCCCAGCGATTTCAGATGCGCAAAGACCTCGTCGGCATTGGTCATATTGAAGTTGCCGCACATCACAAGGTTACGTGCCCGCCAGTTGTTACGGCGCAGGAACGGGTGGACATACGAGATACCGCTTTTGCCTGTGGTGGAATAGCGCAGATGCCCCATATACATCTCGCCGGCATACGGCACGTAGCGTGCGGCATAGTCGGCATCACGCAGCATAGCGGGGTCGAACTCCGCCATCTGTTTCTGCACATTGGCAAATATCTCGGTGATAGCCCCGCTGCCCAACGCACGCTCGCGGTAGATAAACTCCTCGCCAGCCTCAGCCTGCATCTTCACGCACGCCAAACCGGCACCCTCCTGACCGCGGTTGTGCTGTTTCTCCATAAGCAGATACAACTTGTTGAGTCCGTACTGCCATGTACCGTATTTCTGCTGATAGAAAGAGAGCGGCTTCAAAAGGCGTATCATCGCCACACCGCACTCATGTTTCAGTGGTTCCATATATGCTTATCGGATAATAGTTGCTTCGCGGTCGGGACCGACAGAGATAATCTTGATGGGCGTTTTTAGTTCGCGCTCGAGGAAAGCCACATAGTTGCGGAACGCCTCAGGCAGTTCGTCTTCGTGGCGGCAGGCGGTCAGGTCTTGTTTCCAACCGGGCAGTTCCACATAGACGGGTTCCACCCCACTCTCTATCGAGAACGGAAACTCACCGGTCTCCACACCGTCAATCTTATATGCCGTACAAGCCTTGATAGTCTCGAACGAGTCAAGGACATCCGATTTCATCATAATGAGTTGCGTAACGCCGTTGAGCATTATCGTGTAGCGAAGAGCGACTAAGTCAATCCAACCGCAGCGGCGTTCACGCCCCGTAACGGCTCCGTATTCGTGTCCGAGGTCGCGTATCTTCGCACCGGTCTCGTCAAATAGTTCGGTAGGGAACGGTCCTGACCCCACACGGGTACAATAGGCTTTGAATATGCCATACACCTCGCCGATACGGCTCGGAGCCAGTCCGAGACCCGTACAAGCCCCCGCACAGATAGTATTCGACGAGGTTACAAACGGATACGAACCGAAGTCCACATCCAAGAGCGAACCCTGTGCGCCCTCGCAAAGAATGGATTTGTCCTCATCAAGGCAGCGGTTCACAAAATGCTCGCTGTCGATAAAGCGGAAACGGCGGAGGTATTCCACGCCCTGCATCCATTCCGCCTCAAGGGCTTCCAGTCCTTCTATAGAAACCGGTTCGCTGCCTTTCTCCATAGCGGTATGGTTGAGTGCCTCAATCATCTCGATATGACGCTGACGCGCTACGGCATATTTCTCATCGAAGTTATCCAAAATATCGCCCACACGCAGCCCGTTACGGCTAACCTTGTCGGTGTAAGCGGGACCTATACCCTTTCCCGTCGTGCCAATCTTGGCTTTGCCTTTTGCCGCCTCATTGGCTTTGTCCAAAAGGCGGTGGGTCGGCAGAATAAGGTGCGCTTTCTTGGAGATATAGAGACGCTCCGTCAGCGGGTGTCCCGACTGCGCCAGTTCCTCTGCCTCCTTCATAAACAGCAGCGGGTCAAGCACCACGCCATTGCCGATGATGTTCACCTTGCCCCCCTGGAAGATACCCGACGGGATACTGCGAAGCACGTACTTCTGTCCGTCGAACTCGAGGGTATGCCCCGCATTCGGTCCGCCCTGAAAACGGGCTACCACATCATAACGCGGCGTCAGTACATCCACCACCTTGCCTTTGCCCTCGTCCCCCCATTGGAGACCTAAAAGAATATCTGCTTTTTTCATATCGAAAAATTAAATGCCTACTTTGTTGAATATATAATCCACATTCTTCATATAATAGTCCAGCGTGAAGCAGTTGTCTATTTCCGCCTCACTCAGGTGCGCCATCACTTCGGGCGTTTTCTTCAGGTTGTCCTGCATCTCGCCGCCCTCCATCAGGGTGCGCATAGCCACCGGCTGCACCAAGTCGTATGCCTGCTCGCGCACAAAACCTTTCTCTATCAGTGCATTCATCACACGCTGCGCAAAGATTGCCCCGTGGGTCAGACCGATATTGCGGAGCATATTCTCGGGGTAAACTACCAGATTAGCCAGCACGCCCTCGAAACGCGAAAGCATATAGTCGAGAAGCATCGTCGCATCGGGCAATACAATACGCTCGGTGGAACTGTGCGAGATGTCGCGCTCGTGCCATAGGGCGATATTCTCGCTGGCTGTACACATATATCCGCGCATCACACGGGCGCAACCGCATATATTCTCACTCGAGATAGGATTGCGCTTGTGGGGCATAGCGGACGAACCTTTCTGCCCTTTGCGGAACGCCTCTTCCACCTCGCGCACCTCCTGCCGCTGCATATTGCGCACCTCGAGAGCCATCTGCTCCAGCGTACCCGCAATCACCGCCAGCGTGGCGATATAGAAAGCGTGGCGGTCGCGACCTAATACCTGCGTAGCAATAGCCGCCGACTCAATACCGAGGTGCTCGCACACATACTCCTGTATCTCGGGCGGGATATTGGCATAGTTACCCACCGCACCCGACAACTTACCCGCCTCTACACCACGGGCTGCCATCTCGAAACGGGCGATATTACGTTTCATCTCCTCGTACCACAATGCCCATTTCAAACCGAAACTCGTTACATCGGCGTGCATACCGTGGGTACGACCTATCACCGGTGTGTATTTGAATTCGTTGGCACGGCGGCGGAGTACCTCCATAAACGACTGCAGGTCGGCACGCAGTATCGTGTTCGCCTGCTTGAGCAGATAGCCGTTGGCGGTATCCACCACATCAGTCGAGGTCAGTCCGTAATGCACCCATTTGCGCTCCTCGCCCAGCGACTCACTCACCGCACGCGTGAATGCCACCACATCATGGCGCGTAACCTCCTCTATCTCGCGGATACGGTTCACGTCAAACTTGGCTTTCTCCCGCAGCAGAGCCACGTCCTCCTTGGGCACTACCCCCAGCGTACTCCATGCTTCGGCTGCCAGTATTTCCACTTCGAGATAAGCGTTGAACTTATTCTCTTCTGTCCAGATTTTGCGCATCTGTGGGCGCGAATAACGATCTATCATTATTTTTGCTTTGTTATATTCTTAGTGTAATGTACTATCTTCATAGTACTAAGAGTAGGTGATTAGTAGGTGATTCCCGAGAGGATACCGAGACTTTACCCTGCTCATACCCTCCCCTCTCTTGGCTGGATATTCACTTTTATTGCCTCCAATGCCTTGCCCGAGCGTTCCAATGCTTCCTCTATGCTCTCACCCGTAGCCAGCACCACGCCGAAACGGCGGTGTCCGCACACTTCCGGTTTGCCGAACAAACGCACTTGTACCCCCGGTACTGCCAATGCTTTCTCCAATCCTTCAAACGACACACGGTTGGTGTCGCCCTCTATCACAATAGCCCGTGAAGCCGACGCACCCAAGAAACGCACCTCGGGTATCGGCAGACCGAGCACCGCACGCGCATGAAGAGCGAACTCCGACAGATCCTGACTAATCATCGTAACCATACCCGTATCGTGCGGACGCGGACTGACCTCGGAGAATATCACCTCGTCGCCACAGACAAACATCTCCACACCAAAGATACCATACCCGCCGAGTGCACCGGTTATCTTGCGGGCGATGTCCTGCGCTTGTGCCAGTGCCTCTGCGGACATAGCCTGCGGCTGCCACGACTCGCGATAGTCGCCGTCCACCTGATGGTGCCCTATCGGTTGTAGAAATAGCGTCCCGCCCGAATGGCGCACGGTAAGGAGCGTTATCTCGTAGTCGAAACGGACAAACCCCTCGACAATGACACGCCCTGCTCCTGCACGACCGCCCTCCTGACTCACATACCACGCAGGCTCAATGTCAGCCTCTGTTTTGATAGTGGACTGCCCGTGTCCGGACGAGGACATAATAGGCTTCACCACGCACGGCAAACCGATATGCTCCACGGCTGCGAGGAACTGCTCATAGTTGTCGGCAAACTCGTACCGAGCAGTAGGGATATGCAGTTCCTCGGCTGCCAAACGGCGTATCGCCTCACGGTTCATAGTCAGAAAAGCGGCATAGGCGGTCGGGATAACACGATAGCCCTCTTTCTCGAGTTCCACCAAAGTGGGCGTGGCTATCGCTTCCACCTCAGGGATGATAAGCGCAGGTTGCTCCTGCTCCACCACACGGCGGAGTGCCTCGCCGTCCAGCATATTGAAGACATGACTTCGGTGTGCCACCTGCATAGCGGGGGCATTGGCGTACTTGTCGCACGCAATCACTTCCACGCCGTAGCGTTGCAGTTCAATGGTTATTTCTTTCCCGAGTTCGCCACTTCCGAGCAGCAATGCCCGCGTAGCAATGGGAGTTAATGGAGTTCCTATCTTCATTTCTATCTGGTTTTTCTAGAATTTCTAGATTTTCTAGAATTTCTAGTTCTTCTAGTTTATCTGGTTTCTTGTCATTCTTTTCTTGAAACACTCAATCGTGTTTTGCATCAGCATGGTGATGGTCATAGGTCCGACACCACCGGGGACAGGCGTGATACAGCCTGCGATGTTCTTGACGGCATCAAAGTCCACATCACCTACGAGGTGTCCGTCCTCGGTGCGGTTGATACCCACATCGATGACCGCCGCACCGGGTTTGACATAGTCGGCGGTAATCATCTTGGCACGCCCCACCGCCGCTACGAGAATATCCGCCTCACGGCACACGGCGGGCAGGTCCTGCGTGCGCGAATGTGCTATGGTAACGGTGCAGTTCTTGTCAAGCAGCAGTTTGGCTACAGGCTTGCCCACAATGTTGCTTCGCCCTACTACCACCGCCCGCTTGCCGGCAAACTCTACACCCGCTTTCTCCAGTAGCACGATAATACCCTTCGGCGTACAAGGCAGAATACAGTCCTGATTGAGCCACAAGCGTGCCACGTTTTCGGGATGAAAACCATCCACATCCTTCTCGGGCGAGATTGCGTCTATCACTTTCTGCTCGTCGATATGCTTGGGCAAGGGCAGTTGCACGAGGATACCGTCCACACCATTGTCGCGGTTGAGGCGGTCTATCTCTTGAAGCAACACGCTCTCCTGCACGTCTTCGGGCAGTTCGACTAGTTCGCCGTCGAAACCGCAATACTCGGTGGCTTTGATTTTCCCGCGTACATACGACCGCGAAGCGGGGTTATTCCCCACTATGATGACCTCCAAGCGGGGCGCACGACCATAATCTGCACGCAGTTGGAGTACTTCTTCACGCATTTCGTCTTTGAGCGACTGAGCAATCTGTTTTCCGTCAATTATCATAATGCTTGATAGGCTATATCTTTTCTGTAAAACAAGTTATCACAATGTATCTTTTCTATCTCCTGATAGACTTTATGCTGCGCTTCGGCGATGTCCTTGCCTGTGGCGATACACATCATCACGCGTCCGCCGTTGGTGAGCAGTTGACCATTCTCCGACTTGGTACCCATGTGGAAAATCAGTCCGTCAAAATTCTCCGTACCGGTAATGGGATAGCCCTTGTCGTAGTGCGAGGGATAGCCTTTGGATGCCAACACCACGCCCACAGTGGCTTTCTCGTGCCAATGCACGTCGGCGAGTTCGCCGCCCGTAGCAATGGCATAGAACACATCATACGCATCGCTGTCCAATAGCGGCAGCACCACCTCAGTCTCGGGGTCGCCGAAACGGGCATTAAACTCTATCACCTTGATTCCCTGCGGGGTCTTCATCAGTCCGCCGTACAGCACGCCCGACAGGGGCAACCCTTCTTTAGCCATACCCGTGGCAGTCGCCTGCAATATATGGCGGAGGGCAAACGCCTCGTCCTCCCGAGTGATGAACGGCAGCGGTGTATAAGCACCCATACCGCCCGTGTTAGGTCCTTTGTCGCCGTCGTATGCCCGCTTGTGGTCTTGCGCCAGCGGCATGGGATACACCCGCTCGCCCGACACAAAACACATAAACGAGAACTCAGGTCCCGTCAGGTAGTCCTCTATCACCACCTTGCCTTTGCCGAACTCCTCGCCGACCAGCATATCACGCAGAGTGCGATCTGCTTCTTCATAGTCTTGAGCAATCACCACGCCTTTGCCTGCTGCAAGTCCGTCGTATTTGAGTACCACGGGGAAAGTCCCATTGGCTATATACGCACGCGCTTCCTCATAGTCGGAGAACGACCGGTATCCCGCAGTAGGAATGCCATAACGGGTCATAATCCGTTTGGCAAACTCCTTCGACGACTCAATCTGCGTTGCCGCCTTGGTGTGTCCGAATACAGGAAGTCCCGCTGCACGGAAAGCGTCCACCACGCCTGCCGCCAAAGCGGCTTCTGGTCCCACCACGGTGAGGTCAATACGGTGGTCTCTGGCAAATGCCAACAGTCCCTCCACATCGGTGTCCTTGAGAGCGACACACTCCGCCTGCGCGGCGATACCCGCATTACCGGGGGCACAATAGATCTTCTCCACCTGCGGACTGCGGCTCAACGCATACACGATAGCGTGCTCGCGACCACCACCGCCGATTACTAAAACAGACTTCATTTAGTTGAGTGTTTAGAGTTGAGTGTTTAGAGAACCGCGGGCGAGGCGCCCGCGTCCCCTGCAAAATTTACACACTTACAAATTTACAAATTGCCCTATCAGTGTTTGAAATGGCGCATTCCAGTGAAGAGCATGGGTATGCCGTGCTTGTCGGCTGCGGTGATGCTTTCCTCGTCGCGGACGCTGCCACCCGGTTGGACAATAGCCGCAATACCGTACTCGGCTGCGCTCTCTACGCTGTCGCCGAAGGGGAAGAAACCGTCCGACCCCATCACGAGCCCCTCTTTGCGAATATCCTTGCCCTCTGCCCGTAGTGCTTCTTCCGCCTGACGGAGTGCGATACCTGCCGAACCGACACGGTTCATCTGACCGGCACCCACGCCGTAGGTGCGACCATTCTTCACCACCACGATGGCATTCGACTTCACGTGCTTCACAATACGCCATGCAAACTGCAGGTCGGTCATCTGCTCGTCGGTCGGTTTGGACTCCGTAACGCACATATCACGGGTGAGCGTAACGGTGGCAGTGTCCTGCTGCTGTGCCAGCAGACCGCCGTTGACCGACACATATTGCATGTGCGTCTTGTTGTCGGCGTCCATATTCACTTCGAGGAGGCGCAGATTCTTCTTGGTGCAGAGTATCTCCAATGCCCCCTCTGAGAACTTGGGAGCCATAATAATCTCGAGGAATATAGGTTTCATCAGTTCCGCCGCCTCGCGGGTAAGGCAGCAGTTGGTAGCCACGATACCGCCGAAGATAGACACCTTGTCCGCCTCGTAGGCTTTTGTCCACGCTTCCACCACGTCTTTGCCGATAGCCGCACCGCAGGGGTTCATGTGCTTGAGCCCTACGCAGAAAGGCGTATTGCCGAACTCGCGCACGATGTTGAGGGCAGCATTGGCATCCTGTATGTTGTTGTATGAGAGTTCCTTGCCGTTGAGTTGTCTGGCAGTAGCCAGCGAGAAAGGCACGGGTTCCAACGACGCATAGAACTTTGCGTCCTGGTGCGGGTTCTCGCCATAGCGCAGACTCTGCTTGAGGTCGTACTCGAGGAACAGTTTCTCGTTGAGCCCTGCCGCCTTGCGCATATAGGTAGCGATACACATATCGTACTCGGCGGTGTGGGTGTAGGCTTTGGCGGACAACTGCAAACGGGTCTCACGGGTAGTATTGCCCGTGGCATCTATTTCCGCCAAGACACGCTGATAATCCGCGGGGTCGCAAACGACCGTTACATCGTTCCAGTTCTTGGCAGCCGAGCGCAGCATTGACGGACCGCCTATGTCGATTTTCTCGACAGCCTCAGCCATAGTGGTACCCTCTTTGGCAATCGTCTCGCGGAACGGATAGAGGTTCACGCATACCATATCAATGAACTCGATACCGTTCTCACGGAGTGCCTGCAAGTGAGACGGTTCGTCGCGGCGTGCCAACAGCGCACCATGCACTTTGGGGTGGAGGGTCTTGACACGTCCGTCGCATATCTCGGGGAAGCCTGTTACCTCCGAAATACCGATAGTGTGTATGCCCGCGTCCTCCAGCAGCCGTTGCGTACCGCCCGTGGCGATAATCTCCCAACCATGCTGCTGCAAGCCCTGTACGAACTCTACCAATCCTGTCTTGTCGCTTACGCTTACTAATGCTCTCATATCAGTTTGTTTATTGTTTGAATATATAATTCGTGTTCTATGGCGTGAAGCCGTGTTTCCAACTCGGTGATGTCGCTGCCCTCGTAGGGGATAGCCTGCTGCGCAATGATCCGCCCGCCGTCCATCGAAGCGTCCACATAGTGAACGGTTATGCCGTACACTTTCACGCCGTACGCCAACGCTTGCTCAATGGCATGTGCGCCCTTAAAAGCGGGCAGCAACGATGGATGGATATTGATGATACGCCCCTCGTAGGCATTGAGCAGCACCTCCGACAGCAGCCGCATATAGCCCGCCAGACAGATGAGTTCCACCCCACTCTGCTGCAGACGCGACACTATCTCGCGCTCGTAGTCGGCTTTGGCGGCATAGTCTTTCGGACAGAATGCAAAGCACGGCACGCGGTGCGCCTCTGCGCGTGCGACCACCTCCGCATCGGGTCGGTCGCAAACCAACAGCACCACCTCCGCACAGAGACGACCGCTCTCGCATGCCGACACTATCGCTTCGAAGTTGGTACCCCGTCCGCTCGCAAACACCGCCAAACGCTTCACTTGCACACTCTTATTGAATGGTTACGCCCTTTCCCTCTACAATACTGCCGATAACGGTAGCGTGGAGACCATGCTTGGCAAGGATGTCAATAGCCGCTTGTGCGTCGCTGCCGTCCATAGCCAGCACCATACCAATGCCCATATTGAAGATGTTGAACATCTCGCGGTGGGGGATATTGCCCCATTGCTCCAGGCAGCGGAACACCGGCAGGACAGTCCAACTGCCTTCGTTGATGACGATGCCCTGTCCCTCACCGAGGATACGCGGGATATTCTCATCGAAACCGCCGCCCGTGATATGTGCCACGCCGTGCACGTCCAATTGGTGTATCACGTCCAGCACCTGTTTTACGTATATCTGCGTCGGGGTGAGCAATACCTCGCCGAGCGTCTTCTCGGTGTCCAACTCCGGATAGACACGGCGCAAGTCAAGCCCTGCGTCTGCCACAATCTTACGCACCAGACTGAAGCCATTGGAGTGTACACCCGTGGAGGGAATACCGACCAGCACATCACCCGCTTTCACCTTGCTGCCGTCGATGAGTTTGGCTTTCTCCACCACGCCCGTGGTGTAACCGGCGATGTCGTACTCGCCGTTGCCGTACATACCCGGCATCTCGGCGGTCTCGCCGCCTACCAGAGCGCACCCCGCTTGGCGGCAGCCCTCTGCCACACCCGCAACGATAGCCTCTACCTTGGCGGGGATATTATGCCCTATAGCCACATAATCAAGGAATATAAGTGGTTCGGCACCCTGTGCGAGCACATCGTTGACGCACATCGCCACAGCATCGATACCGATGGTGTCGTGCTTGTCCAACTCGAAAGCGAGTTTCAGTTTCGTACCCACACCGTCGGTACCCGACACGAGAACGGGCTCTTTGATATTGAGTGCACTCAGGTCGAACATTCCGCCGAAGGAACCGATACCGCCCATAGAGCCCTTGCGTGCCGTGGATTTAACGTGCGATTTGATGCGGCTTACCACCTCGTATCCTGCTTCGAGGTTCACGCCTGCTGCTTCATAATGCTGTGCCATTATTTTGGTTTATACGTTTATAAGTTTATTCGTTTATACGTTTATACGTTGTTGAGTTTAGTTGAATGAGTTTAGTAGTTTATGCTCCCGACAATCACCTACTAATCACCTACTCCTACTACGGTGAAGTTACCTGTCAGTTCTTTCGGAAATAGCGCACGGCATTGTCGAACAATGTCTGGCGTTTCTGTCCGCTGATATTCTTGAATACATTGTCCTCGTACCGCTCCGAGTGCGCCATCTTGCCCAGTATCTGTCCGTCGGGTGAGATGATACCCTCGATGGCGTAGTACGAACCGTTTGGGTTGGCGGGCGACTGCATTGTCGGCGCGAGCGTTACGGGGTCGGCATAGCGGAACGCCACCTGTCCGTTGCGGAACAACTCGGCTGCCAATGCCTCCGACACCACGAACTTGCCCTCGCCGTGGCTCACAGCCACCGTGTGCGCATCGCCTATCTGCATATTGCTCAGCCACGGACTATTGGTCGTTGCCACCACAGTGGTTACCATCTGCGATACGTGGCGGTTGATGTCGTTGCGGAAGAGCGTCGGCGACTCGGCGGTTACGCTGCCCGTCTTGCCGTAGGGCAGCAGTCCGCTCTTGACCAGTGCCTGGAAACCGTTGCAGATACCCAGTATCAGTCCGCCGCGGGCGATAAGCGACTCGATAGCCGCAGCCACTTTCCTGTTGTTGATAACCGACGCGATGAACTTACCGCTTCCGTCGGGTTCGTCGCCCGCCGAGAAACCGCCCGCAAACATCAGTATATGTGCGCGGCGGATATGCTCCACCATCTCGTCAATAGACGCCAACACATCCGCGCCTGTCAGGTTGCGGAATATAGTGGTCTCCACCTCCGCACCCGCCGTGCGCCATGCTTTCGCGCTGTCGTAGTCGCAGTTTGTTCCCGGGAAAACCGGGATATAGACCAACGGGTGCTCTACCGCCTCGCCCGGGTAAACCCGCGGTGCTTTTTTCTCTGCCGCAGTCCCTGCGCCTGCGGGCATAAGGGTTTGGTGTTTGGCAGGTACTGCTGCGGGATAGACCTTGGTATAAGGTGCGCAGCATGCCTCGTGCAATGCCGCACGCGAAAGGGGTTCGCCGTTGATAACCAGGCTGTCGCCCTCTGTCACGTGTCCGAGCAGCACGGCGTTCTCCATCTCCAGCGGAGCGGTGGTCTCCACCAGGATTGAGCCGTATTGATAGTCAAAAAGGGTGTCCTCGTCTATATGAATATCCACGCCGAGGGCGTTGCCGAAGGACATCTTCGCTATGGCTTCCGCCACACCGCCGAAGCCTATGGCATACGCCGAGCAGATGATACCCTTGCGTATCGCCTCCGTGGTGGCTTTCCAATTACTCTTCAGGCAGTCCACCGACGGCATATAGTTGCTTTCGGAGGTGTGCTTGATGAGGTACAGCGCGTGTCCTGCCTGTTTCAGTTCGGGCGAGATGACTTGGTCTGCGCCCATCGTGGTGATACCGAACGCAATGAGCGTCGGCGGCACGGATATATGCTCAAACGTACCCGACATCGAGTCCTTTCCGCCGATAGACGGCAGTCCGAGCAGCACCTGCATCTTCAACGCCCCGAGCAACGCCGACAGCGGCTTGCCCCATGTGTGCGGGTCGTGGGTCATACGCTCAAAATACTCCTGATACGAGAAGCGCATACGGCTGTAGTCCGCCCCCGCTGCCACCGCCTTGGTGCAAGCCTCCACCACGGCATACGCCGCCCCGTGGTACGGACTCCACTCCGAGATGAACGGGTTGTAACCGAAAGCCATTATCGATGCGGTGTTCGTATAGCCGTCGGTCGGCAGTTTCTGCACCGACACTTGTGTCTCGGTCTGCTGGTACTTGCCGCCGAAAGGCATCAGCACCGTGCTGCGCCCGATAGTGGCGTCAAACTCCTCTATCAATCCTTTCTGTGAGGTTACGTTGGGGTCTGCCAAGGCGTTCTCCATACGTTCCGCCAAAGTCTTGCCCCCTACTATGCGGCGGAACGGATTGCGCTCCTCTACCTTGCCGATAGTGGCATTGGCATAGTGTTTGGCACCTGCACTGTCGATAAACTCGCGCGTCAGGTCTGCCACTATCTCGCCCTTGTAGAACTGGCGCATACGTCCCGTGTCCGTTACGTCCGCCACGTAGGTAACCTCTATATTGTCCTGCCGGCAGAGGCGTTCCATCGCCTCGCGGTCTTTGGCTTCCACCACCACCGCCATACGCTCCTGGCTCTCGGAGATAGCCAGTTCGGTCGGGTTCAAGCCCGCATACTTGGTCGGCACACGGTCGAGGTAGATATCCAACCCGTCCGCCAACTCGCCGATAGCCACGCTCACGCCGCCGGCACCGAAGTCATTCGCTTTCTTGATTAGCCGTGTAGCCTCCGGGCGGCGCATCAGCCGCTGCAGTTTGCGCTCCTCGGGGGCGTTACCTTTCTGCACCTCCGACCCGCACGATTCGAGCGAAGCCTCGGTATGCTCCTTGCTGCTGCCCGTAGCACCGCCTATACCGTCGCGACCGGTGCGACCGCCGAGCAGCAGTATCACATCGCCTGCCATGGGCGACTCGCGGCGCACAGCGTCTGCACGCACCGCACCTACCACAGCCCCCACCTCCAGGCGTTTGGCTACATACGAGGGGTGATAAATCTCCCGCACATGCGTGGTAGCAAGCCCAATCTGGTTGCCGTACGACGAGTAGCCCGCCGCTGCCTTGCGGGAGATGATCTGCTGCGGCAGTTTGCCCGGCAAGGTCTCCGACACGGGCTTGTAGATGTCGCCCGCACCCGTTACGCGCATCGCCTGATAGACGTACGCACGCCCCGACAACGGGTCGCGTATCGCCCCGCCGAGACACGTACTCGCCCCACCGAAAGGCTCTATCTCCGTCGGGTGGTTATGGGTCTCGTTCTTGAACTGCAACAGCCATTTCTCCGTCTTGCCGTCCACGTCCACATCAATGAAGATCGAGCAGGCGTTGTTCTCCTCGCTCTGCTCCATATCGTCAAGCAGCCCCTTGCTGCGCAGGTAGCGTGCGCCGATCGTCGCCAGTTCCATCAAGCAGAGCGGTTTCTCCGTGCGCCCGAGTTGCCGGCGGATGTCGTGGAACATACCGAGCGTGTGTTCTATCTCATTGCGGACAAACGACTCGTCTATCTTGATGGTCTCCAATACCGTTGTAAACGTAGTGTGGCGGCAATGGTCAGACCAATAGGTATCCAATATGCGCAGTTCGGTCTCGGTCGGATTGCGCTGCTCTTTGGTAAAATAACGCAGCACCTCGCGCAGGTCGTCGGCGTTCATTGCCAGCCCCCATTGCTTGCAGAACGGTGCCAGGTCCTCCTCTTTCATATCGAGGAACCCGTCTAATTTTGCCAGCGGTTTCACGTCCGCGTGCTGTATCTGCTCCAACTGCGAGAGGTCTTTCTCGCGCGACTCCACCGCATTGATGTAGTAGTGGCGGATACGCGCCATATCCGCGTCGCTCACAGTGTCGTCGAAGATGAGCAGACGTGCGCTGCGTATCTCGATGTCCGCCTGCGGGTCAATCAGGTGCACACAATCCACTGCCGATGAAGCACGCTGGTCGAACTGACCGGGGATATACTCCACCGCCAGGTAGCGTTTACCCGTGAGGTCGCACCTATCGGACACCACGTCCGTCACCACCTCGCCGAAGACACTGTAGCGGCTCTTTTCCAAGAGGTCGGGGGTAAATCCGAAGAGGTCATAGATATTCAGGTAGCGCAGTTGTGCAATATGGAGTTGTAAGTTCTCGTTCAACTCCTGCCGCAGGCTCTCTGCCTCTACGCGAAACGCATCGCGCTTCTCTACATATATGCGATAATTTGCCATGTTGTGGGTTTTATCTTTTTTCATTGGGGCGAATATGCGCCATTTGGAACATTATTCCTGCCCGTGTATTTGTTAAGGGTTCGTTATGGGTTGCTTATCCCTTGCTTATCCCTTGCTGAACGGTTTACGTTTGACGCGATTGGAAATATGGAACATCCGTCAGATGGTTGCACTCAGCACTTTCTCGGTCTGCTTGCGGCGGAAATCCTCCAATTGCGCAAGCAGGTCGGCATTATTGAGTGCCAACATCTGCACCGCCAGCAACGCCGCATTCTTCGCCCCGTCAATCGCCACGCATGCCACGGGGATACCGCTCGGCATCTGCACCATACTGAGCAGACTATCCAAGCCGTCGAGGGTCTTCGAACGCACGGGTACGCCGATAACGGGCAACGTGGTCAGACCGGCAATCACGCCTGCCAGATGCGCCGCACCGCCGGCACCGGCGATGATAACGCTCAGTCCCCGCCCGCGTGCACTCTCTGCCCACTCCATCAGGGCATGCGGAGCACGGTGGGCACTGATAACGCGTTTGTCCACCTCTATGCCGAACTCTTCCAATGTCTTGATAGCGGGCATCATCACGTCCAAATCCGACGTACTGCCCATAATTACTCCTACTTTCATTGTTGTTTATTGGTTTAGAAGTTGATGAGTTTATGCGTAGTTGAACCGGTTCATAAGTTGATACGTCCAACTCCCCATCTCATTCATAATTCTTCATTCATAATTCATAATTTCCCCTTACTCCCATTCAATCGTTGCGGGCGGTTTGGAGGAGATGTCGTAGCAGACGCGGTTCACGCCCTGCACCTTGTTGATAATCTCGTTGCTCACTTTTGCCAGCACCTCGTATGGGATATGCGCCCAGTCGGCAGTCATCGCGTCCGAAGAGGTTACCGCCCGCAATGCCACGGGGTTCTCGTACGTACGCTCATCGCCCATCACGCCCACACTCCTTACCTCGCTCAGCAGGATTGCCCCCGCCTGCCATATCTCGTCATACAGCCCCGCCTCACGCAGGTTGCGGATAAAGATGTCGTCCGCGTCTTGCAGGATACGTATCTTCTCGCGCGTGATGTCGCCCAAGATACGCACTGCCAATCCCGGTCCGGGGAACGGGTGGCGGGTAATCAGGTGTTCGGGCATACCCATTGACCGCCCCACGCGGCGCACCTCGTCTTTGAACAGCCATTTCAGCGGTTCGCAGAGTTGCAGGTGCATCTCTTCGGGCAGTCCGCCCACGTTATGATGGCTCTTGATCACCTTGCCCGTGATATTCAGGCTCTCGATACGGTCGGGGTAGATAGTACCCTGCGCCAGCCATTTGGCGTCCTGTATCTTGCGGGCTTCCTCGTTGAAGACCTCCACAAAGTCCCGACCGATAATCTTGCGCTTGCGCTCGGGCTCTTTCACACCCGCCAGATCCGTAAGGAATTTCTCGCTCGCATCCACACCTATTACATTGAGCCCGAGACACTCGTAGTCGCGCATTACATCACGGAACTCGTTCTTGCGGAGCATGCCATGGTCCACAAAGATACAGGTCAGTTGGTCGCCAATCGCTTTGTTGAGCAGCACTGCCACCACCGACGAGTCCACGCCGCCCGACAAACCGAGAATGACGCGGTCGCTGCCGATCTGCGCTTTCAGTTCGCGCACCGTGCTCTCTACAAACGCGTCCGCACTCCATTCCTGCTTGCTGCCGCATACGTCCACCACAAAGTTACGCAGCAACAGCGTGCCTTGCAGCGTGTGTGCCACCTCGGGGTGGAACTGTGTACCGAAGATCGGTGCCTTCGCATTGCCCTCGGGGGCGGCAATATAGTATGCCGCATTGCGTACCGTCTCGGTAGAGGCTACCACCTCCGCCCCATCGGGTACACGGGTGATACTGTCGCCGTGCGACATCCATACTTGCGACCCGTCTTCAAAACCCTTGAATATCGGACAATTCGTATTGATATAGGTCAGGTTCTGCCGCCCGTACTCGCGCGTACCGGCACTCTCCACCTTGCCGCCGTAGATATGGCTCATATACTGTGCGCCGTAGCAGATACCCAGTATAGGCAGCCGTCCGCGGATATGCGACAAATCCACGTGGAAAGCGTCCTCGGCATACACACTCAGCGGCGACCCCGAAAGGATAACGCCTATCACATCGGAGTCGTCCTCGGGATATTTGTTGTAAGGCAGAATCTCGCAGAATGTATCGAGTTCGCGCACCCGCCGCCCGATGAGTTGCGTTGTCTGACTGCCAAAATCCAGTATAATAATTTTCTGCATATTACTTGGTGCTGTAGTTGGGGGCTTCGGAGGTAATCGTAATATCGTGCGGGTGGCTCTCGCTCATACCGGCAGCGGTGATCTTCACGAATTTCGCCGTCTGCAGTTCCGCCAGATTGTGCGCTCCCACATAGCCCATACCTGAGCGCAAGCCGCCGAGCAGTTGGTATATCGTCTCCGACACCGTCCCTTTGTACGGCACGCGTCCCACGATACCTTCCGGCACCAGTTTGGATATATTGTTTTCCCCGCTCTGGAAATAACGGTCTGCCGAACCGGCTTTCATCGCGTCTATCGAACCCATACCGCGGTAGGTCTTGAACTTACGTCCGTTGTAGATGATCGTCTCTCCGGGTGCCTCGTCCGTACCGGCGAACATCGATCCGCACATCACGCAGTTGCCGCCCGCAGCCAGCGCCTTGACCACATCGCCCGAGTAGCGCAAACCGCCGTCGGCAATCATCGGCACACCCGTGCCGCGCAGCACTTCCGCCACATTGAAGATAGCCGTCAGTTGCGGCACGCCCACCCCCGCAATGATACGCGTTGTGCAGATAGAACCGGGACCGATACCCACTTTCACGCCGTCCGCCCCGTTCTCCACCAAGTATTTGGCAGCCTCAGCCGTAGCGATATTGCCCACTACCACGTCCAAATCCGGGTACTTGGTTTTAATCGTGCGCAGCGCATTCACGATGTTTTTGCTGTGTCCGTGCGCCGAATCCAGCACTACGGCATCCACGCTCTCCGCCACCAGGGCGTCCACTCTGTCCATAAAATCGGGCGTGATACCTACCCCCGCCGCACAGCGCAGGCGTCCCAACTCGTCCTTGCACGCATTCGGATAATCTTTCAGTTTGGTGATGTCGCGATAGGTTACCAGCCCGCGCAGTTTGCCGTCGGGGGTTACGACGGGCAGTTTCTCCACCTTGTGCGTCTCAAACGCCTCCATAATCACATCGTGGTCGGTCGATTGTATCGTGATTAGGTTTTCGCTGGTCATCACTTCGCGGATAGCACGATCCATGTGTGTCTCAAAACGCAGGTCGCGGTTTGTAACGATACCGACGAGGTTGTTCTCCGCGTCCACTACGGGGATGCCGCCGATGTGGTTCTCCGCCATCATCTGCAACGCATCGCCCACGGTGCGCTCCGCCGTGATGGTGATGGGGTCGGCAATCAGTCCGTTTTCCGCCCGTTTCACACGGCGCACCTGAGCCGCCTGTTGCGCAATCGACATATTCTTGTGTATCACGCCTATACCGCCTTCGCGGGCTACCGCAATCGCCATCGGGGCTTCGGTTACAGTATCCATCGCCGCTGACACCACGGGGATATTCAGCGTTATATGACGGGAGAATTGCCCTTGCAGGGACACCTCGCGAGGCAACACCTCCGAGTAAGCGGGGATAAGCAGTACATCATCGAAGGTCAATCCCTCCATCTGTACACGTTCGGTCAGTTGAGACATATTGTTGTGAGTTTATGGGGTTATGTTTTCCAGATACTCTAGATTTTCTAGTTATACTAGTTTTTCTAGATATTCTAGATTTTCTAGATATTCTAGATATTCTAGTTTCCTTAAATCAAATGATCGCAATAGAAACACCTCGTGTTGCCTTCGCTGTCCACATACACTTTGTGCGGCACGGGTTCGGTGGTTACGATACAGCGGTCGTTGTGGCAGAGCGTGTCCGTCAGGTGCGTCTCGGGCTGCGCCTGCTGCTCGTTCTTCCATTGCAGCAGCGTATAAATCAATGCCATACGCACATACTTGCCGTTCTCCACCTGACGGAAATAGGCGGCACGCGGGTCGTTGTCCACGTCCACGGTTATCTCGTTCACGCGGGGCAGCGGGTGCAGCACAATCATATCCGGTTTCGCCAATGCCATCTTCTCCGTATCGAGGATAAAGGCATCTTTGAGCCGTTCATACTCGTCCCGGTCGGCAAAACGCTCCTGCTGCACGCGCGTCATATAGAGTACGTCCACCATCGGCATCGCCTCCTCCAGGGTCTGCACTTCGGTGTAGTTGTCGCCGAGTTCCTGCTTCATATAGTCGGGCAGGCGTAGTTCGGCGGGCGAAATCAGTACAAAATGCGTACCCTCGTAGCGGCGCATTGCCTTGATGAGCGAATGGACGGTGCGTCCGTATTTCAGGTCGCCGCAGAGACCTATGGTTAGGTGGTCGAAGCGTCCGAGTTCGCGGCGTATCGTCAGCAGGTCGGTCATCGTCTGCGTAGGGTGGCTGTGTCCGCCGTCGCCCGCATTGATGACGGGAATGCGGCTGTACTCGCTTGCCACACGGGGGGCACCCTCTTTGTAGTGGCGCATGGCGATGATGTCGGCAAACGACGAGATAACGCGCACCGTATCCGCTACCGTCTCGCCCTTGCTCACCGAACTCGACTTGGCATCGGAGAAACCCAGCACGTTGCCGCCGAGTTCCATCATAGCGGCTGTAAAACTCAGTCGGGTACGGGTACTCGGCTCATAGAAAAGCGTTGCCAACTTCTTGCCGCGGCAAGCGTCAGCGTATTGGGCGGGGTGGGCAATGATGTCCAACGCACGATTGATGATATTCTCAATCTCCGCTGTTGTCAAATCGGTCGGGTCTAAAAGATGACGCATATTGTTATAAACGATTAAAATCCAATGTATCTCTTTTCCGTAGAAAAGTAAGGTGGATGTCAGGAGGATGTCAGGTGGATAGCAGGTTATTAAGCCTGCAAAACTATAACACTATTTAACATACTCATTCTGTGAGCCCCCTCTTTGAGGGGGTTGGGGGAGTCGGTTACTTTCCCATCCAACTCTCATCACTCGGGTTGTTGCGGAATTGAATCAGGCGGGCTTTGTCCTCGTCCTTGATATAGCCCTCTCGGGCGGCGACCTCCACCAAGGTGTCGAGACAGGAGAGACTATGGTTCTCCACGTGTGCCTCTGCCAGACGGTCAAGCCCTTTCTGCATGCCGTAGGTGAAGATAGATACCACGCCGAGCACCTCCGCCCCTGCCTCTCGCAGCACGTTCACCACCTCGATGCAACTGCCCGCCGTGGAAATCAGGTCTTCTACCACCACCACTTTCTGCCCTTTCTCCAATCGCCCCTCAATCTGGTTCTGGCGACCGTGGTCTTTCGCCCCCGAGCGCACATAGCCCATCGGGAGGTTGAGTTTGGTGGCAGTGATAGCCGCATGCGCAATACCCGCCGTCGAGGTACCCATCAGCACCTCTGCATCAGGGTAGTACGTGCGTATCGTCTCTGCCAGTCCGTTCTCCACGTCCTCGCGCGCCGCACAGTCGGAGAGGGTCAGACGGTTGTCGCAATAGATAGGACTCTTTATGCCGCTTGCCCACGTAAACGGCTCTTCGGGGCGCAAAAACACCGCCCGTATCTTCAGCAAATCTTTGGCTATTTGTTCACTCAAATTCATATCATTCCTAATTCTTCATTCTTCATTCATAATTAGCCGAGAAATTCTCGGCAGCAGCGGCGGTATGCTGCCACGGGGTCTTCCGCCGCCGTGATGGGTCGCCCCACCACGATATAGTCGCTGCCTATTTCTTTGGCGCGTGCGGGGGTGGTGATACGCACCTGGTCGCCCGTCTGCCCGTCGGCAAAGCGGATACCCGGCGTTACGGTCAGAAAGTCCTGTCCGCAAGCGGCTTTCACCATTCCTGCCTCGAGCGGCGAGCAGACCACCCCGTCTAATCCCGCCTCTTTGGCACATTGCGCATAGTGCACCACCACATCGCCTATCTTGCCCGGTATCAACAAGTCCTCGTGCATACGCTCCTCGCTGGTGGAGGTCAGTTGCGTTACTGCCAGCAGGACAGGACGGGTGCCGTCTTCGCGGGTCAAGCCCTCCAATGCGGCACGCATCATCTCTTTCGTCCCAGCGGCATGCAGGTTCACCATATCCACGTCCAAGCGCGAGAGCACTGCCATCGCTTTCTTCACGGTGTTGGGTATATCGTGCAGTTTGAGGTCGAGGAATATCTTATGCCCGCGTGCTTTCAGTTCGCGTACAATAGCCGGTCCCTCAGCGTAGTAGAGTTCCATACCGATTTTCACAAACGGCTTCTCCTCCGTGAACTTGTCCAGGAAAGCATACGTCGCCTCCGCACTCGCAAAATCACACGCTATGATTACATCTCTTTTCATATTCTTTTTTCCATTATTCCTTTTCACCCGTTCCGGTCTCCCCCTCTCTGAGGGGGTTGGGGGGGAGTCGCTATTCCTATAATCTCCTCTAACCGTTCTATCCCCAGTTCGTCCATCAGCCTCGGCAACTCCCCGATCATCTCTTTGCATACCGTCGGGTTAACCAGATTGGCTGCCCCGATCTCCACTGCCGTAGCACCTGCCATCATCATCTCTATCACATCCTCCGCCCTGCTCACGCCGCCGCAACCGATAATCGGTACCCGGCACGCCTGTGCCACTTGGTTCACCATCCGCAGTGCCACGGGGAATATACCGTTCCCCGAATACCCGCCGTAGCGGTTTGCCAGTACGGGGCGGCGACGGCGTATGTCTATCCGCATGCCGAGCATTGTATTTATCAGGCACAGCCCGTCCGCCCCCGCCTCTTCGCACGCCCGTGCTATCGAGACAATGTCCGTTACATTCGGACTGAGTTTCATATATACGGGCTTCGTCGTAACGGCTTTTACGGCACGCGTAACCTCCGCCGCTGCCTCTGCACTCGTACCAAACGCCATACCGCCGCTGTGTACGTTGGGGCAACTGATATTCACCTCCAGTATCGCCGCATCGGTCTCCTTGTCTATGCGCTCGCACGTGTAGGCGTAGTCATCAACCGAGAAACCGCTGATGTTCGCTATAACCGGACCGCTGTATATCTTTCGCAGCGCGGGCAACTCGTGCGCTATTACCTCGTCCACACCGGGGTTCTGCAACCCCACAGCGTTAATCATACCGTAGTTGCCGCACTCGGCGATACGCGGCAGCGGATTGCCGTAGCGTGCCTCGCGGGTGGTTCCCTTGCAGGAGATCGCCCCGAGTATGTTCAGGTCGTAGCACTCTGCCAACTCCTGCCCGAAACCGCACGTCCCCGACGCCGGTATAATCGAGTTCTTCATCTCCACCCCCGAAAGCGATATGTTCAGTCTGTTGTCCATTCTTTTAGTTGATTGGTTTATTGGTTGATAAGTTGATGGGTGGTTAAAAACGTTGACAGGTTGAAATGGTTGAACGTATCAACTAATTAAACCTACTAAACCACGCATAAACCCATAAACTTATAAACTCATAAACTTACCTCCCCCGCCTCAAACACCGGTCCTTCTTTGCACACCCGTTTGATGCCATTCTTCGTTTGAATACTGCACCCCACGCATATCCCGAAACCGCAACCCATTCGTTCCTCCATACTCACCTCGCCGGTCGTTCCCGCCGCCTGTATCAGCGCACGGAGCATAGGCAGAGGTCCGCAGGCGTAGTAGTAAGACCAACAAGCCCCCTCCTGCTCCCCTTCAGAGGGGAGGGCATTAGTTACAAATCCTTTTATGCCGTAGGAGCCGTCTGCTGTGGTTACTTTTACCTCGCAGCCCAAGCAGCGGAACTCGTCCTCAAAGAACACTTCCTCGCGGGTATTGAAACCCAATACCACCTGCACTTGCTTTCCCCTTGCCCGCAGTTGTTTTGCCTGATAGTAGAGCGGCGGTACGCCTACCCCGCCCCCGACCAGCAGCGGTCTCTCGCCTGCTTTGTCGAGGTTATAGCCATTTCCTAACCCCGTCAGCACATTCAGCGTTGCGCCTGCCTGCAACTGCGACATCGTGCGTGTTCCGTCGCCTACCACCTTATATATAAGGGTCAGCATATCACCCTCCACATCGCATACCGAGATAGGTCGGCGCAGGAACTGCCCGGGTACGGCTATATCCACAAACTGCCCTGCCCGAATACCGCCGGTTGCCCCGCGAAGCCGCATCTTATACACACGGCTCGCTATCATTTCGTTGGACAAAAGGACAAATACAGCAGTTTGCATAAATTCTTAATTCATAATTCTTAATTCATAATTGAATACACCACTACTCCGTTATACACGGTCTCCACGCAGCGTCCATAGACCGTCCAGCCCGCAAAGGGTGTGGAGTGTCCCTTCGACAGAAACTTCTCGGGGTCTATCTCGTAGGGTGTCTCCACCTCAAACGTTGCCCACGAGGTGCCTTGTGGCAGCCCCGTTATCTCCCGTGCGCGGGTGGACATCAGTTCCACCAGCCGCTCCAACGTGATAAAACCCGTGCGCACCAAGTAGGTGTACATCAGCGGGAAAGCGCACTCTATCCCCACAATGCCAAACGCACTATTCTCCAGACCGCGGCTTTTCTCCTCGGCGGTATGCGGCGCATGGTCGGTGGCAATCACATCTATCGTGCCGTCCTGTATGCCCGCCAGGAGTGCCATCCTGTCGTCCACACCCCGCAGCGGCGGGTTCATCTTCCAACAGCCGTCCTCACCCATACAACGCTCGTCCAAAAGCAGATAATGCGGTGCCGTCTCGCAGGTTACTTTCGCCCCGCGGGCTTTCGCCTCACGAATGAGTTGCACACTCTCTTTGGTGGAGATATGGCAGATATGCAGGCGGCATCCGGTCTCCTCGCTCAGGCGGATATTCCGTTCCACCTCGCGCCACTCGCTCTCGGAACAGATACCCCGATGTCCGTGCGCACGTGCGTATGCCCCTGCGTGTACATATCCGTTGTGCAAGAGGCTGTTCACCTCGCAATGCTCCACAATCATACTCCCCACCCTTGCGCAACGCCCCATAGCCTCGCGCATCAAGTCCTCGCTCTGTACACCGCACCCGTCATCGGAGAAACCCGCCACCAACGGGGCAAGTTGTTCTATATTAACGAGTTCACCCTCGCCTTTACGGCCGAGGGTGATACTGGCATAGGGGTGCACGCCGATGAGGCTGTCGCGGGCAATAATCCCTTGTTGTATTTGCAGATTTTCTACGCAGTCAGGAGCAGGGTTCAGGTTAGGCATCGTGAAGACATCGGAGTAGCCGGCGCACATAGCGGCATTGCTGCCACTACGGATGGTCTCTTTCTGGGGGTAGCCCGGCTCTCGGAAATGCACATGCATATCCACCAAAGCGGGAATACGAATAGTACCTAACAGACTCATGAATGATTAGTAACGTTAATACTCCGTTGCCGGAGCAGTATCAGAAATCAAGTGCAAAGGTACTGCTTTTTTTCGAATTATACAACCCAAACGGCACAATAATTCTGCGTTAAATTCCATTAATCCGACGTTAATCACTCATTTGCACAACATTAGCCGAAACCGGAACATATAATTATCCGTATAATTTAACCATTAATTTCTTATTACCGGAAAATACAACCAAATTTAACCAAACCGACAAAAAAAATCTCCCGCCTGAACTTTCAAGCGGGAGACCTATTGCATTACACTAATTATGCATTACGCATTATAGTTTTGCTCCTTGTGCGTTGTACATTACGCCGTCTTTTACAATTACCAACTGACCGTTGACAATCATCTTCTGTGCTTTCTCGGCTACAACTGCGTTGTCAAGAGCGGTTTGAGGACCTGACTGTGGAACCCAAGCCTCTGCACTCAACAGGTAATCCACAGCATTGCCCAACAAAGTTTCTGCTTCTGCGGTCAAATCTGCATACTGACCATTAAGCAAACTGATCAGCAGATATTTTGCTGTTCCCTCAGCACCTACACGTGCAGCAGCAGGCAGTTCGTGAATAGCCGCACCACCGGCTACATTTGCCAATACATACCCTTCCTTGCCTTTTGCAAAAGATGTTACAGGTTGGATATTTTTATCCTTTGCGGTAGAGTAGATAGTAATACTGTCATTCAAACCGGCAAACAGCGGGTGCGAAGCGATGTTGGTGTACTTTGCTGTATTGATTTTTACCCCCTGTTGGTCGTTACCATTCGAGCATGCACCCCAGCCCCAACGTCCTTCGGGATAGAAATAAGACTTGGTATTCAAAACAGGTACATTAGCAGTAGCCAACTCATTCAATTCACCGTCTGCTGCATCTCTGCCACTCAAAGACTCGTGCAAAACCACCAAATCGTATCCGCTGAAATCGGTGTTGTCGTTTTTCTCACCACGTACTTCGATATAGAAACCTTTGGCAGCAACCACACCATACATTTTGTCTCCCTCAACGCTTGCGGTGGTAAGATAGAGTACATCTTTCTCGGCTTTGGTAACCGTCAGAGTATAGGTGGCAGTTGATTTATCTTGTGCAGTAACTACAATAGAAAGAGGATTGGTAAAGTCTTGTGTGCTACCCGACTCAATGCTTGCCGTTGCGCTCTCCGACACCTCGAAATTAACCACCAAAGCCGTCAAGTCTGCGTTTTTGGAGACCAACAGACTACCTGCGTTCTCACTGATAGCCACAGCCTTACCGTCGATAGTTACATTCAGCAACTCTTTCTCGCTCGAAGCGGTTTGCGCAGCGGTAAAGTTAATAGTGTAAGTCTTAATCGTAGTACCATCCTCAGCGGTTACAACAATCGTGGTTGCACCGGGGATAGCAGCAGCGGGCGTAACAACAGCATTGGCATTTTTCGATGTAGCAACCGCCTCAACAGCAGGCACTGCCGTTGTACCAAAAGGCAACTCTACATTATAAGTTTCCGTTGCAGGGTCAAAACCCTCCAATGCTTTGCCATTAACCGTAATGGATTTCAAAGTAGCATCATCCTTTGCTGCGGGTGCTGTAACAAAAGCGACCTCATAAAAATTAGAATTGCTTCCTGTATTGGTTAGCACCTGAATTTGATAAACTTTTGCTGCATCCAAACCCGTCAATTCCAAAACACCAATACCATCTTCTGAGCGCGTAGCCGTTAGGGCTGGTTCTGTAGAAACAACGCCATCGGTCATTTCGAAAGCACGGATATACATCTCACGGTTTTCCCCCCTCAAATCTGCCAAAGCCAGGACGCTCGAACAATTTGTTACATTATAATAGGCGACCCTACTACTGCGTATTGTGGCGGTTTTCGCACCTGCATCTCCGGTTCCCCAAGCCGTATTGCCCTTGAAACATTGCATTCCGTTCCAAGTCGCCTCAGCAGTTCCCATTCCCTTATTTCCTGTCCATTCTTGTTTGCCTTCGCCTTGAGATTGATAACACAGAAATGGAGTAAAAATTATTGTATCACCAGAAACAAAATAGTTAGCAGGTTGTCCTTTATCTGCCCATTTAGCACCTAAAGAAGCCTCATCTCCAACAGTAAACACCTTTGTCGGCGTATAATCTTTTGCCATAGCATTTCCCACAAAGAGGGCAGCGAGGGCGAGGGTAAAGAGTTTGATTTTTTTCATGATAATTTTGTTTTAATTATTAAGTAAATAAATTGAGTTTAATTGAATTAGCCATAACCAATCATTGGCGAAAAACGCCTGTCCTTTTTAGGACGGTGCAAAAGTACGGCTTTTTATTGAATGGAGAGTGTTATTTATTGTCTTTTGTTGTGTAAAAATTGACAAAACGCAAAACTTTGCACATACTGCACATTTTATAGGGGCTGCAGAGCCCCTCTTTGAAAGCGAAGAAAAATCAGCACTCCACAATCAGAGGACAGCGGGAAGTCTCAACCCTCACGCTGTCCTCACGCTGTCCTCACGCCGGCAACTACGGTATTTTTACGGTAGATATACGGTAGATATACGGTAGATATACGGTAGATACACGGTAGATAATCGGTTCATTCAGCAACTCTTATAATACTCTTATTATACCCTTATCGCAGTGTTTACCCGATACTAAACCAAACCGATAAATAGAGTGATAAAAACAAAGAAAGCGGCTGTCTGCCCTACTGCAAAATAAGAACGGATATTGCTACTATCAGAAAAAAGCAGTACCTTTGCGAGATTTTTAGAAGATATGAACAACAACGAAGAATTTCAGATGGTTGCCAAGACTTTCAAAGGGCTTGAAGATGTCCTGGCACAAGAACTGACCGAACTCGGGGCGAACAACGTACAGAAAGAACGCCGTGCCGTATCGTTTACGGGCAACAAAGAGATGCTCTACAGCGCCAATTTCTGCCTGCGTACCGCCTCGCGCGTACTGGTGCCGATTGCCACTTTCCGCGCCAAAGACGCCGATGAGGTCTATGCCCACGCCAAGGAGATTGACTGGGCACAATATATGACGGTGCAGACGGGTTTCTCGATTGACGCCACCGTCTATTCAGAGACATTCCGCCACTCGAAATACGTCACCTACCGCGTGAAAGATGCCATAGCCGACTGGTGGACGGAGCGGGAGCAGAAGCGCCCGAATGTGAAACTGACCGACCCCGACCTGAGCCTGAACGTACATATTGCCGCCGAGACGGTAACTATCTCGTTAGACAGTTCAGGCGAGAGCCTGCACAAACGCGGCTACCGCACAGCCAACACCGAAGCCCCTATCAACGAGGCACTGGCGGCGGGTATGCTCCTGCTGGCAGGCTGGCACGGGCAGGCGAACTTCTTCGACCCGATGTGCGGTTCGGGTACATTGTTGATAGAGGCGGCACTGATTGCGCAGAACATCGCACCGGGCATCTTCCGCAAGGGGTTCGGCTTCGAGAAATGGCTTGACTTTGACAAAGACCTGTTTGAGATGGTCTATAACGACGACTCCCGCGAGCGGGAGTTTACCCACCATATCTACGGTTCGGACGCGAGTTTCTATGCCGTACAGGTGGCGCAGAAGAACATCAAGAGTGCCGGGATGCAACGTTTTATAGACGTGAAGCAGATACGCTTGGAGGAGATACGCTTTGCGGGCGTGGAAGGTGCGCCGAAGACCGAAGGGGCTTTCGTAATGATGAACCCGCCGTATGGAGAGCGTCTGGCGCAAGACAAAGATGTGCTGCGCCTGTACGAGGATATGGGTAAAACACTGAAGTTCCGGTTCACGGGTGCCACGGCGTGGATTATCTCGTCCAACGAAGAGGCAATGAAATGTATCGGGCTGAAACCCGCCGAAAAGATGCACCTGCTCAACGGGGAGTTGGACTGCCTGTTCAACAAATACGAATTGTTCCAAGGCGAGCATAAGGACTGGAAAAAGACGCATCCGCGGTCAGAACAAAGAACAAAGGACAAAGAACAAAGAACGAAACGCTTTGGTGATAAAAAACGTGAGTTCCGTCCGCGCAGAGACGACGACCAACGAGGGTTCAAACCGCGGGAGAAAAAGGATTTTGCACCCCGCAGAGAGAAACGCGATTTTAAGCCCAAGAGCAACTACAAACGCCCGAGAAACAATGAATCCTATACTGATAGCAGACTATAACTACCCCCTGCCCGACGAGCGCATTGCCAAGTATCCGCTGGCGGAGCGCGACCACTCAAAGTTGCTGATTTACAAGGACGGACAGGTGTCGGAAGATGTGTTTTACCACGTGGGCGACTATATCCCTGCGGGTTCGCTACTCGTATATAATAATACGCGCGTGATACAGGCACGGTTGGTATTCCACAAAGTGAGTGGCGCACGGATCGAGGTGTTTTGTCTCGAACCGATTGCCCCGCACGACTACCAGTTGTCGCTCGGCAGCACCGAAGGTTGTACGTGGAAATGTATGATTGGCAACGCCAAGAAATTCCGCGACGAGTACGTGGAAATGCAGGTGCTACTACCCAAGACGGGCGAAACCATCACCCTGCGTGCCACCAAAGGCGCACAGACGGGCAACACGTTTGCGGTGCATTTCAGTTGGAACGCCGCCGATGTCTCGTTTGCAGAGATTTTGGACGCTGTGGGCGAACTGCCCATTCCGCCCTATCTCAACCGCAAAACCGAGGAAAGCGACAAGACCACCTACCAGACCGTTTATTCGCGTATCAAAGGTTCGGTGGCGGCTCCTACGGCAGGTTTGCATTTTACCAATGCTGTATTGGACGACTTGCGCCGACGCGGAATCAAGACCACGGAGGTTACGCTCCATGTAGGTGCAGGTACGTTCCAGCCCGTAAAGACCGAGGACGCCAACGAGCATACGATGCATACCGAGATTATCGCCGTGCCGAGGCAGTCGGTTGCAGATATTCAGGCGAACATCGGGCATATTGTCGCCGTAGGCACCACCAGTATGCGTACCCTCGAAAGCCTGTACTTTATCGGCTGTATGCTACTTGATAATGATGAATTAGGAATTAAGAATTATGAATTGCACGTGGGGCAGTTTGTACCCTATACGGAGCATTACACCTATTCCGCGGCGGAAGCGTTGCAAGGTATATTGGACTATTTGGACGCTACGGGGCAGGATACGCTGCATGCCGAGACACAGATAATGATAGAACCGGGCTACACGTTCCATATAGTCAATCAGTTGATTACCAATTTTCACCAGCCCAAATCGACGCTGCTGCTACTGGTAAGTGCATTTGTGAGCGGCGACTGGCACACGATATACGACTACGCCCTGAGCCACGATTTCCGTTTTCTGAGTTACGGCGACTCGTCTATTCTATTTCGCAGGGACTGATTTTATCACCTAATAATACGTGAGCGCAAGCGAACAAACATGATTGATACCCATTGCCATATAGACGACCCGCAGTATGCGGGGGATATTGACGTTTTTCTTGCCGAACAGAAAGCAGGGGGCGTGGAGTGTATGCTCGTGCCGGGTGTGGACGCCTCGTCGATAGCGAGTATCGGGCAGTTAGCAGATGCATATCCCGACTACCTTTACCCCGCTTTGGGGCTGCACCCCGAGAATATCGGCGAAGATTGGCAGGCGCAAATGGAGCAGATATACACTGAACTTTTTCATCCGCACCGCCGCTATATAGCCATCGGGGAAATCGGACTGGATTACCATTGGGACACCACCTACAAAGAGCAGCAACACATTGTCCTGCGCACGCAAATGCAATGGGCGCAGGAACTGCATTTGCCGGTAATGATTCACAGCCGTGATGCCACCGAGGACACACTCTCTATCCTGCGGGAGTACCCCGATGTGCGTGGGGTGTTTCATTGCTTCAGCGGCAGTAGGGAGGTGGCGAAACAGATATTGGGTATGGGGTATTACCTCGGTATCGGCGGGGTACTGACGTTCAAGAACTGCAGATTGACGGAGCATTTATCGGTTGCCCCGCTCGATCGGCTGCTGCTTGAGACCGATGCCCCCTATATGGCTCCCGTGCCGCACCGCGGGGAACGCAACGAGAGCCGCTGGATGCGGTTTGTAGCAGAGAGGCTGGCGGATATATATAAGGTGTCGCCCGCCGACATCGACCGCATTACCACCGCCAATGCAAAAGCACTTTTTGAATTATAAGAGTTGCCGCAGAACGACAAAAAGTATAGTGTCCATTTAGAAACGCAATTTTGGGGTACACTTTTGCCCCCTGTCAGCCCCTGTTGAGGGTACCGAAACAGGGGCTGACAGGGGGGCGCCCCAAAGAACCGT
>DKEG01000022.1 GCA_002452095.1 Bacteroidales bacterium UBA6828
GCAGGCGGTTTGGTGATGACCAATGCGCTGATGCTCAAAGATGAGAAAGGCAAAGTTACCGCAGGTATGAGCGGACTATGCGGCTCAAGCAGCAATCCCGAAAATGTCCTCTTGTGGGGCGGTGGCACGTACCAAGACGCTTTCAATGCCTCACGTGATGCCGACTACAAGAAATCCGCCAGCGGTACACCTATCACCACCCTCCTCAAAAAAGACGGAACAGGGAAGATAGGCATCTTCAAAATAAGTGACACACAGGCTGTTATTGATGTACCCAACCAAGGCAAGGTCGTCATCGACGCAAGTAATAATAATGGGGGTATGTATATAAAAGATACTTCCGATATCACTCGTGTGGCTATTGTTAATAATAAAATCGGTAGTCATAAACCCAGCGATGATAAGGTCGTATCGAAGACCAAGAACATAACTAAGAATGAAGTTCTTGCTCAGGGTAGCAGTGGCACATGCACCACTAACCTATTGGCAGTCCTATGGGATGATATGCTAACCACAGAGACAGGACAGAGCAATACTGTAGAAGTGATGATTGATAATAGTTTTGTGCTTACGCAGTACCTCAATAATTTTACAGGCAAAACACCCACCGGAAAGGTGACATTTCTGTTTGCATTGCAGAGTAGTACAAATAGTGGAACTTCTTGGAGTAGTTGCGCCAGCAAAAGTTTTACAGTCGAAACACCGTATTTAGGTAGCGATGGTTACTACTATTCCGAATATACAGGCAGCCGTTTCATTCTTACTTATAAAAATGCTAATGCGAGAAAATTCCGTCTTATTTTGAAAATAACTGGTACAAGCACGAATTTCGGTGCTTGTTTGGGCGTGCTGAAAGCCGCAATGGCTATCAAATATACCTATACGCACGTATCCAGTTATGCCGCAAAGACGATTATCGGAACAGATGGCTTGATAACCGCATATGACAGCAGCAAGTATTTTATGGTTCAAAACACCTCAACAGGGCAGAAGATCTATGCTAAAGGGCTTGCAACGGCAAAAGGTACAGCAGGCAGCGGAGAATTGTATGTAAGCCAAGGTTTTATTGATGCGTTCAAGGCATTATGCGATGCACTTAACCAATTCTTCCCCAAAGTAAGAACCGTAGGAGGCAATGAAACAAATGCCCTTGAATGTGTAAAAAAAGTAACTGCTGTTAAGAATATGTTGGACGCAACAAGTATCATAGCAAATTCATAACATTCAATAAAGAGGGCGTGTTTGCACGCCCTCTTTATTGCTTATAAAAAACTGTTCTATATCGTATGTCGTCATCGTCGTCTATGATAGAATCTCCTTTGTATTTAAGCGTAAATTCTACCTTATAGGGCAATTGGTCATAGTAGCAGTATATGATACTATCTTGAAGCGAATAATACCCCCACCATTCAATTCCACTTTCTTGCCACAGCGGTGTGTCTCTTCGATATTTTTGCTCATAAAAAGTGAAAGACTCCCATTCCGCATTGTGCGACTTATATGTAGTTCCTATAAGTGGAGTATTTCGCTCTATTTGAGTTCTTGTTTCTTGCTCATTGAGAGGTTGTTCGCACCCAACCAAAAGTGCGATAGCAAACATAAGTAAGCAAATCTTTTTCATAATATCAGTTGTTTATATGGGTTTGAGTTGATTAGAAACTGACAGCCACTCCCGCGCTAATGCAAAAAGGATTGGAATATGTTTCATATTGGTTTTGAGATTGTGAATATGTTTTGCGATTTATATCCTCACTTAATTCGCTGCAAAGTTACTCTAAAATTTTCAATATAGCAAATCCACTTACAATATGTTGTAAAACATAGAAACATCAGAAAAGGAAATTATTTGAGTATTTACTCTATTTTTAGTAATTTTGTGCCGTTTTTCAGAACATGGCAGAACGGAGTATGATGAACATCAACCTCTCCAAGAGTTGCCGAAAAACTATGCAGTTGACACCATTCGACCCATATTTTACACAGATTTGGTGTAATTCTGTGACTAACAAAACTCACATCAATGCATAACAACCTGACAGACAACAGACAAACCGTCCAAGACAAAATTCTGTATCGGAAAATAGAAAATAAGTTTGGTTATTCAGAGAAAAAGTTGTAATTTTGCAGCAGATTATTAAAATACTAACCAATATCTTTAATGTGTATGAAAAAATCCATTGTTTTGGCTATGGCTATGGTCGTAGCAGCAAGTGTGGTCTTTACGGGCTGCAAAGAGAAAACCAATGTGGAACAGTTGAACAGCACCGACTCGAAAGACTATCTGGTAGAGACGGGCGAACAGTTGCTCAATACTTTTAATACCGCGGATCAGAAAGCGGCGGTGGACTTGTGCAACGGTTTGTACAAGAAATATGAAAGTTACAACTGGGATGACATTGAGAATCAGATAGAAACCGATTATCGCAGCCAGTTTGAACCATTCTTCGGTATGCCGCGCCGTATGGCGCAAGTGGCAGCAGGCGAGCAATTGGCTACCGCCACCGACAAAACCATTCTCTTTTCTCTTGCGGCTATGGGACGGCTATTTGAGATGGACGACGTTAATAAAACCATCAAAATAACCCACACCAATGACGCCACGGCACGCTTGCTCTTCAAAGATGCCGATGGTACGCAATGCGAGGTAAAACTGTGGGGCGAAGGCAAAGAGACCGAAATCGCCTATACCTATGAGGAGTATTCGTACAAAGACCTATACGATCAGAATGGCAATTACACCGGTTATGAGCGTGTGTATGAAGGAAAACGAACCATCAAGGTGCAGGCTCCCGCTACCATCAAGATGTATCTTAAGCAAGGAAGCAACACCATCATCTCCTTTACTTTCAACTGGGACAGCAACCTGAAAAACTATTTCAATGAGTCGTTGGCATTGCAAGTGGTGAACATCACCGTGTCGGAAGATGCCGAGGTAAGCACCGCTTCCGCCAAAGCCGCTTTTGCGGTCAACTATGGCGAGACCACGCTCCTGTCCGGTGCAGTAAGTCTGCCAAAGTACGAACTGATAGAGTGGAGCAACGGTAGCAATATCACCGAGGATAACAGCGAAAAATGGATTGAGAAATATGAAGACAGATACGAGTATCTGTTGGGCAAACTCGGTGCCGGAGAGGCAAAACTGAATGTATTGGATCGCGTGCATGTGGTAGGACAGATGACCGATGGGGCTGCTTTGTACGATGCGGCTGTGGCATGGGACAAGAAGTATGATGCTGATGATATATCCTCATGCACTTATACCTACAAATATACCTATGAGACGGAATATGGGACGAAGTACGAAACGAGGTACGACAACTATTATCCCTATTGGGACAGAGCATGCTATAAATTAACGGCACAAAAAGAATACTGCTCGATCTATGATAAATATCTGAGTTGCGCACTGTACTACGGCAACAACGAAGAAGAGAAACAGGCAGAACTGAAACTGCAACCGTGCGAGCATAAAGATTCGTATGAACCATGGGAATATACCAACCGATACAATTACGGCTATTCTGATTTCAGTGTAAACTTCCCGATCAACTACGTTACTTACGAGGTCGAACCGGTGCTGTATTTCCCCAAAGACCAGACGACCTATGCCTTTGAGACCTATTTCGACGGCAAGACATTCAATTCGCTGGTTTATATGGCAGAAGATTTGGTAAACAAATATATCGATTTGCTTGACCCTGATTTCGGTATCGGGTACGTTAAGTTCTAAATGCGCCGAGCGTTTTTGAGCATAGTGCTGTGTATGAGTAGCCTGTCCTGTATAGGGCAGGCTATTTCTCGTGATACACTTACCATATCGAAGCAGATTGACGAGGTGGAGATTGTGCAGCAGCGCAGTTCATCTTTTGTAGAGGCAAAAGACAACAAGTTGGTGGTCAATGTACAGGACATCGGTAATATGCCCAAGTTTCTCGGCACAAGCGACCCCGTGCGCTATATGCAGTCGCTGGCAGGTATTCAGACCAACAACGAGACTACATCGGGCATTCATATACAGGGTTGCGATGACTATCAGAGTATAGTGAGCATCAATGGTGCGCCAATCTATTACCCAAACCATCTGCTGGGACTATATTCTGCTTTTATCGCTCCGCATTTTGACAAAATCACCATAGAGCAGGCGGAGCATAACGGTACTATGGAAAACCGTATCGGCGGCAAGGTGGATTTTGAGACCAAGCATGCACAACCCTCTCATTTCGGCATAGAAGGCAATCTCGGGTTGGTCAGTACCGACCTGACTATGGCTATTCCTTGCGGCAGGAAGAGTGCACTCTATCTCTCGGCACGCGGGTCGTATCTCAACCTGCTCTACAAACGCTGGCTGAAGATAGAAGACACCCGATTGGGGTATAACTTTGTGGATGCCAATCTGACGTATGCTATCCACCCCACGGAGAAAGATGAGATTGTTTTTTCGGGCTTTTTCAGCAGAGACCATATCTCCGTGGCGGATACTTCGCAGTACAACGTGGGAGTAAAGTGGTACAACATTGTCGGTTCTGCCTATTGGTTGCACCGGTTGTCTGGCGGACAATGGAAGACCACTCTCAGTTATTCGCATTTCAGCAACCGTGTGGGCGTTAACGCAATGAATGTCGTAGTGGACGCAAGTGCGTTATGGTCGAGTATTGATCTGAAGAACCGTCTCAACCACCGCCTTGCCGGCAATCTGTATTTGTCCACCGCTATCGACTATTCGCAGTACATCCTGCGCCCGCTGTCTTTTGCGCAGTCTGGATTGGAAATCAGCCTTCCGCAAACATCATCGTTGCAATATGCGGAGGAAGGTTCGATAGGAATTGATCTGCAACATATAGTTACCGACTGGTTCCGTTACAACATCGGTTTGCACGGCAGTCTGTACTATAGAACTCGCTTGTTCGGAGCGTGCGACCCACGGGTGTCTTTCCGCTTTCAAGTAGCCCCTGACCACGAATTGTCAATCCACGGAGGGCTTTATACCCAGTATTTCCACAAAGCGGGTCTGACGGGTGGCGGTTTGCCGACCGATTTCTTTTTGCCCGCCGACTCGTGTTTTACTCCCGAGAGAGCCGTTGCCTGCAACCTGCGTTATTCCGCCTTGTTCCTATCGGGCAAGATTACGCTGCAAGCCGAAGCGTATTTCAAACAGATATATGGTGTCGTGGAGTCGCTGGGCAATATCATGCAACTTATCAACAAGGGCTTTAACTACCAAGACTATCTCATCCGTGGGGACGGACGCAACTATGGTCTCAACCTGATGCTCCAGAAAAACAGTGGTGTCCTTACCGGTTATGTATCCTACTCATTGGGCTGGGCAAGACGCAAATTGCCCAGTTTAGACGGTTCACAGCAATATATCTATGCGGCAAGCCACGAGCGGAGGCACGACCTGAATATCGTCCTCAATGCACGTTTTGCCAAACGTTGGAATATCGGTGCACAGTTCGTTCTGGCAAGCGGACTACCCCACACAGAGGCAAAGGAAGCCTATTTTTTCAACGGGCAGATGATTTGCCGTTATTCCACATTCAACGGAGCGCATATGGCGTTGTACAACCGGTTGGATCTGTCCTGCTCGTATGACATTATCAAGAAACAAGACCACGAACTGGGTATCAACCTATCCCTGTACAATGTCTATTGCCACCGCAATCAGCAGTTTGTGGTCTATCGTGAGAACCTGCGACCTATTCAAGGTACGGCATTATCCATTATCGTTCCCTCTATCAGTATCTATGGCAAATTCTAAATTACATATTATATGTAAACGGACGGTGTTTTTGTTGTGCCTGTGTCTCTTGTACGCCTGCCGCCCTGCGGATGTAGCGCAACCGACACTGGTCGTTGAGGGTTGGATAGATGCCGACCAACATCCCGTAGTACTATTGCACACCACCTATCCGCTGAATAACGACAAAGATACATTCCGTACCCTGGCAGAAGCAATACCCGAACACATCATCACTTTCGGACGGGTTGTTTTGTACGATGGTTCCGACTCGGTTATCCTCACAGGGCGGGTGGACACCAACTATATGCCGCCCTATATCTATACAACCGTTTTTATGAAAGGCGAGGTCGGAAAAGAGTATCGTCTCCATGCTTCATATAAGAACTACTCCGCTACCGCCACTACGTTTATCCCCTCTGTGCCAGTTTTCGATTCGATCTTTGTCAGAGTAAAGGATTCCCTCAATACTGAGATATGCGGTTATTGCAGTCATCTGATACCCGGTGAGCATTATCTTGTAATGGTTAAAAAAGCCGCTGACAGCCAGTACTCGCTTTGTCCAATGGGGGTATTCGAGGCACAGAAAGAACAGATGCGGATTGATATTCGCAATCCTCTTAATTTCGGCTCTAAAAATCGTTTGGGAGCCGGCTATTGGAGCAGTTTGTATTTCCCAAAATGGAAGAATACTAAAATTGGCATAAAATTTGCGCACATCGGTGCGGACGAGTATCGATGTTGGGATTCCTTTGGAGCACAGAGCCTGACACAAGGGGTGTTCTTCGTGGAAACGCACAAGAATATAGCGACAAACATCGTGGGCGGATTGGGCTGTTGGTGCGGTATGGGAGCCGCAGAATACGAAGTAAGTATTGATCACACGGAAATATACAGATATACAAAATGAAAACAATAAAAGCACGGCTTATCTTGCGTCTGAACCTGATTTTGGGAACGGTCGCGGGTGTGCTTACGGGCTGCGGCAGCAGCAAGAAAGCCGCTGACCGGTCGGGTGAGATAATGGCGATGTATGGTATTCCGATGGCGCATTATCAAGTGAGCGGTACAGTGCGCAATGCGGACAACCGCCCCATAGAGGGTGCGCAGGTGGTGGTAAAAGGCTATAAGAACTTTGCCATAGGCGATACGTTGCTGACCGACACACGGGGCAGATACAGCGGGGAATTGGAGGGCTGGCCCAACGACAGTATCAACGTGGTGGCTACAGACCCGAAAACACAAAAGTCGGACTCGGTACAGGTACCGGTGAAGTACGACAAGCACGAGGCATGGAACTCTACCGCCAAACCGATGAAAGTGAATGTCCGCATCAAATAACACCCCATACACAAGCATTAAAACAGACAAGATATGATTTTATCGATGACAGGTTATGGCAAAGCCGAAAGCCAACTCAAAGAACATAAGAAAGTGATTATTGAGGTGCGCAGTCTCAACTCGAAGTCGCTGGATCTGAGTATGCGCCTTGCGCCGCAGTTGCGTGCTCACGAACTGGATATCCGCACAATCATCAGTCAGAGGCTGGAGCGCGGCAAGATAGACCTGAGTATTTATTACCAAGACACCGCCAACCCCGAGGCTGGGATGGGCTTTGCGCCTGTCAACCGAGAGGCGTTTGCGTACTACTACAACGAGTTGAAAGAGTTGCAACAGCAATACAATATACAGGATTGCAACCTGATAGATAGTATATTGCGTATTCCCGATGTGCTGAAACCGTCGGAGGATTGCGCCGAAGCCGGCGAACAGGAATGGGAGATTGTCCGCAATACGCTCAATCAGGCAATCGACGCTTTCTTGGCTTTCCGCATACAGGAAGGCGCAGCATTGGAACGTATGTTCACCGAGAAATTGGACGGTATTGCAGCATTGCTGGCTGAAATCGAGCCTTTCGAGAAGAGCCGTGTAGAGAAGATACGCCTGCATTTGCTGAATAATCTGGACAAACTTGCCGACGAAACCAAGCAAAAGATTGATATGAACCGCCTCGAACAAGAGATGATCTACTATTTGGAGAAACTCGATGTAACAGAGGAAAAAGTGCGTCTAACGAACCATATCAAGTACTTCCGCGAAACTATGAACGACGACGGTACGGGAGTGGGAAAGAAACTGGGCTTTATTGCGCAGGAGATGGGGCGTGAAATCAACACTCTCGGCAGCAAGAGCAACCAGAGCGAGATGCAGATTATAGTGGTGAAGATGAAAGATATCCTTGAGCAAATCAAAGAGCAGGTACTGAACGTGCTGTAAGCACATTTTGCCATATACACTAAAAACCCGCCCGTGCCAATGCAAGCACGGGCGGGTTTTCATTGTATTACAGTGTGTATCCTTATCGTATTTTTCTGCCAAACAGGTCGTACCATACGCCGTCGCGGACAATATAGACCATACCATCTATAAGTACTTTTTGCGCAGTGCCTGTGTTAGAAAGAGCAACAGTAGTATCATCTATTCCCATTGCAAAATCAAAGTATTCCGGTACTTGCGGGAGCGACACTCTGGTGCCGGTATAGATCTTCAGTTCACCCGGTTGCAAGGTGATAGTACCCGATGCCATAGTGCCGTTGAGATAATAGTCGTACCATGTGCCACTTGGCAAGGTTATGGTTTGGGCGGTGGTAGCAGAGAAGTTGCCTGCCACAAACACATTGTTACCCCACTGGATAGTGCGCACTTTCTGCCCGCTGCCTATCTGTACGGCGGTAGGATTGCCCTCAAACACTTCGGGCATCAGGCGTGTACGCAGTTGGATGGCTTGTGCGGTTTTCTGATAAGCGTCCATCCGTACACTGCCCTTGCGGAACCAGCCGGCGTTCTCGGGACGCATCTTCACCTGCATCTTCACCTCTTCCTGTACCTCGGCTTTGATACCGTAGTCGTTGTCCGTACCCCATTTGCCGGCGGCGTTCTGGTACTTTGAGTTGTCGTAGCCGAGTTCGGCAAAGTGGTAGAACATGTGGGAGCCGTTGAGCAGAGTGGCGAATGCCATATTGAGCGGCACACGTCCGACGCGCGTTGCTTCGTCGGTTTTCATATCTCCGTCGCCCCATCGTTTGGCTTTGAAGAACACACGCTCCTCGTCGTGGCTCTCGGGGTAGGAGATGTAGCCGTCTTGATTGGCTTCGGCGAAGGAGTCCCCGTTTTTGAGCCAGCCCATTGCGGTCTGCTCAAATGCGTTGCAGGTGTTTTGCCAGCAAAGCATACCGGCATTGACTAATTTCGGGCGGTCGCTGTTCATACTCTTTCCCCAATGTTCGAGGATCATATACGCATCGTCCGAGACGGCTTTGACACCCTTTTCGTAGTAGTCTTTCAGGTTTTCCACGGCGTTGTATTTCTCGCCGCAGATACCATGGCTGAGGTCCAGACGGTAGCCGTCCACTTTGTACTCCTGCAACCAGTATTGCATGGCGCGGGTAAACATAGCGTGTGCGGGAGGGAAATCGTGGTTCCAGTCTTCATACACATTGTCCGTGTGCGGAGCGGTAACGTTGAACCACGGGTTGTTTTTCAGGTCGGTGCCGTAGGGATAGAGTTTGTTCATCGGGTTGAGTCCGGTGGCGTGGTTGAAGACCATATCGAGAATGACGGCGATACCGCGTTTGTGGCACTCATCAATGAAGGTCTTCAGTTGTTCGGGCGTGCCATACGCCTTGTCAAGGGCAAAATAGTGGTTGGGCGAATAGCCCCAGTTCTGGTTGCCGTCGAACTCGGTTACGGGCATCAACTCCACAGCGTTGATGCCTAGACTTTTGAGGTAGTCAAGACGCTCCATCAAGCCCGCAATAGAGCGCATAGGTGTGTGGTCATAGACCCATAGTTCGTAGATAACCAGATTGTTTTTGTCGGGGCGTTTGAAGTTGAGCGTGGCGTCCGACCATGCAAAAGGCTCCTTACCTGTTTGTATCACCGTTACATAATCGTGTCCTTTCTCGGGGTATGGCATCAGGTCGGGGTCTATCTTGCGCGGCTCGTATTGGTCGTCGGGGTGTAGCAGTTTCTCGGAATAGAGGTCGGAGATGTATTTGACCACGCCGTCTGCACGTACTACCACATATTGCATAGCGTACTCCTGCCGGGGCTTCAGCCCTGTAAGGGTTATCCAGAAATAGGCACTGTCGGTGGCTTGGCGGAGTTGATAATCGTTACTGATTGTCCAGTCGTTGAAGTCGCCTATCACAAAGACGTGCTGTGCAGGCTCGGTCTTGCTTGCGGCGTAGGTACAGAGCGTTACCTTTGTCTGATCGTCTTTGTCATAGTAGATGCCGTTCAGAACTCCGTCGGGGCGGTTGGCTTTGGTCGGGGCTTGCGGTACGCAGGTGTATGCCGTGGCGGTGGCTTCTTCGTTGTCGGTCTTGGCTACGAACTCGAAAGTATAGTTGCCTTCTGCGGGTAGTGTAGCGGTGTAGGTCAGTTCCGTACCTTTGGCGGTTTGTACCGTCTTGCCGTTGAGACTGAGCGTCAGGGCTGCCGACTGTGTCGCGTAGCAGGACAACGTAAATTTCTCGCCTTTGGTACTTATTTCGGGCATCGATGTCTGTATGCTCGCTGCCAGTCCCGCTTCGGCAAGGTTCACAAAGATGTCTTTACCATCAACTGTCTTGCCTTCCAATTTGCCGCCTTTGCCGTCGTTGAAGACAAAGCAGAGTTGCGTAATCTCCGTCGTCTCAGGTACTCCATAATAGGCGTACATACTCGGGGTGATTTTCAATTCCCAGTTGCCGTCGGCGTTTTTGGTCATCTTGTATTTGTCCTCGCCGCCGCGCCATGTGGGGGCTTTCTGCCACGATGTGCCGTCGTAAGTGATACCCGTATGCGCATAACATTTGGTGGCGTTTGCCATACCTTTGTTGCCCTCGTAGGGATTGAAGATGACTGTTATTTCGCCCTTGTATCCTTTCTGGACAATAGCGGGGATGGTGGTTACCTGCGCCTGCACAAAAGCAAGGCAGAGGGTACACACAGCGATACAAAAGGCACGTAGAGAGAATTGTTTCATGATGTTGATCAGTATTAGTTAGCAGTATGGTTTTATGATTGCTCTACGGAAAACGGTCGGTCGCCATAGAGACAACCAACCGTTTTCCGTTGTGCGCAGGATGAGACTCGAACTCACACGATCTTGCGACCACTACCCCCTCAAAGTAGCGTGTATACCAATTTCACCACCTGCGCTTCATCGGAGTGTGTTACGTAACTCCCGGGCTCAACGGCTCAGCAGCCCCGCAACCTCTCCTTAGTCAAACCGCAAGAACCGAAGTTCTCCCAATTTGTATGTAGCGTCTTTCCGCTATGTGTAAGACCACTTGTTCACTCTAATCGGTTGTGCCCGGAACAGGACTCGAACCTGCACGCCTCGCGACATACGCACCTGAAACGTACGCGTCTACCAATTCCGCCACCCGGGCTTTTAGAGTAAAAAAGCAGGAACTATGTCCTGCTCTTTGAGCGGCAAACGAGACTCGAACTCGCGACCCCGACCTTGGCAAGGTCGTGCTCTACCAACTGAGCTATTGCCGCATTGTGTGTAAGACCACTTGCTTTCTCTCTCGAAAGCGGGTGCAAAATTACTGCTTTTTTTTTATACTGCAAAATTTTTGCCGGAAAAAAGTAAGAAAAAATGTATTTTTCTTTTTTAGGGTGGGTAATACAGGAGTTTTTCGTTACCTTTGTACTCTGAAAAGACATCAACAAAGTATGAACAAGACTCCCGGACAAATAGAATTAGAGAAATTGCAGGCACGTATCACCCGCCGTTTTCACAAGGCGTGTGCCGATTACGGGCTGATTGCCGACGGCGACCATATCCTTATCGGCTTGAGCGGCGGTAAGGACAGCCTGGCTCTGGTGGAACTGTTAGGCAGGCGGGCGCAGATCTATGTGCCGCGTTTCCGTGTAACCGCCGTGCATGTGCGCGTACGCGAGCGTGCGTACGTTTCCGAAATAAGTTATCTGGAGCGTTTCTGTGCGGAATGGCAGGTGCCGCTGGTGGTATGCGACACCGAAATCGCCACGCCCGAGGGACTGACGGCTCAGGAGATTGCCCGCAAGCAGAAAGACCCGTGTTTCCTCTGCGCGTGGTACCGCCGCAAGGCATTGTTTGATGTGGCGCAGGAACTCGGGTGCAACAAGATTGCTTTCGGGCACCACAAGGATGACATTGTGGAGACGGCACTGATGAACCTGTTTTTCCAAGGTTCGTTCAGTACGATAACGCCGTGTCTGCAGTTGGAGAAGATGCCGTTGCGGCTTATCCGCCCTCTGTGTATGATAGAGGAGAAAGACCTTGTGCGCTATGCTGCGTTGCGGGGGTACGAGAAACAGAAGCGTCTCTGTCCTTTTGAGAAGGAGAGCAGCCGGTCGGAGGTCAAACGGCTAATAAAGCAATTGGAAAGCCTCAACCCTCATATACGCGACTCGGTTTGGAGCGCGGCGATGAGGAATTATGAATTATGAATTACACATTATGAATTAAAATAATTATATTGATTATGAACGGGTTATATACTATTTTGCTATTGATTTGCTCCAATGTGTTTATGACACTGGCATGGTACGGGCATCTGAAATTGGGCGAACTGCCATGGTTCCGGCAACTGCCGCTGATTGCCGTTATTGCCATTTCGTGGGGTATTGCATTCTTCGAATACTGCCTGCAGGTGCCTGCCAACCGTATCGGTTTCGAGGGTAACGGAGGTCCGTTTTCGCTGATGCAACTAAAAGTGATACAGGAGGTTATCACACTTACGGTGTTTGTCGTCTTCAGTGCAGTGGCTTTCCATACCCACCTGCAATGGAACCACATTGTGGCGGCTCTGTGCCTGATTGCCGCAGTCTATTTCGTTTTCGGTTTCAAGTAATAGAAACGGTCTAAAATCTTAACAATCGTGTATGTTTTGCGGTTCGTAGTTCCCTCGTAGTTGGTTCGTAGTTCCTTCGTCCGTCCTTCGTAGATGGTATGTCGTGATCAACGGAAAGCAAATCTTAACAAAAGACACCTTTTACGCCGGTGACCGGAGAGAGAAAACACCGGGTAAGGAGAATAGTACCACAGACGGTTCCGATGACAGGAAGGCTGACAGATTGGCAGCAAAAACTGACACAGGAAAAGGGGTTCGGGGGTTTGGCACAGGATTTGTTTCTATAAGGGTGTTGCGTTCAACAATGCACGATGCGAAATGCATAATGCACAATGAGCGCGGCGAGATAACTTTGAATATTAACACTTAAAATCATACTTGATTATGTCTAAGATTATTGGAATTGACTTAGGAACAACTAACTCCTGCGTTGCTGTGATGGAAGGCAACGAACCTATCGTAATTGCTAACTCTGAAGGTAAGCGTACGACTCCTTCGGTTGTGGGTTTTGTAGATGGCGGCGAGCGCAAAGTGGGAGACCCTGCAAAGCGTCAGGCCATTACCAATCCGACCCGGACCGTATATTCTATCAAGCGTTTTATGGGTGAGACCTACGACCGCTTGGCTAATGAAATAGCACGTGTACCTTATAAAGTAGTAAAAGGCGACAACAACACCCCGCGTGTGGACATCGACGGACATCTCTACACTCCGCAAGAGATTTCGGCTATCATCCTCCAAAAGATGAAAAAGACCGCCGAGGATTATCTTGGTCAGGAAGTTACCGATGCTGTCATCACCGTACCTGCATACTTTAACGACAGCCAACGTCAGGCTACCAAAGAGGCAGGTGAGATTGCGGGCTTGAACGTACGCCGTATTGTGAACGAACCTACTGCAGCCGCTTTGGCTTACGGTTTGGACAAGTCGAAAAAGGATATGAAGATTGTGGTCTTCGACTGCGGTGGCGGTACGCACGATGTATCCGTACTGGAGTTGGGCGACGGTGTCTTCGAAGTAAAGGCTACCGACGGTGATACCCACCTGGGCGGTGATGATTTCGACCATCGTATTATCGACTGGCTCGTTCAAGAGTTCAAGAATGAGAACGGCGGTGCCGATTTGACGAAAGACCCGATGGCTATGCAACGTCTGAAAGAGGCTGCAGAGAAAGCGAAAATCGAACTTTCCAACACGACCTCTACCGAAATCAACCTGCCGTACATTATGCCTGTAAACGGCGTACCTGCACACTTGGTTAAGACGCTGACGCGTGCCAAGTTTGAGCAGATGATTGACGACCTTATCCAAAAGACCATTGCTCCTTGCCGTACCGCTTTGGAGAAAGCCGGTCTGACAACGAAAGATATTGACGAGGTCATCCTGGTAGGTGGTTCGACCCGTATCCCTGCTATCCAAGAGGCTGTACAGAAATTCTTCGGCAAGGCTCCTAACAAGAGCGTTAACCCCGACGAGGTAGTAGCCATAGGTGCAGCCATCCAAGGCGGTGTGCTGACGGGCGAAGTAAAAGATGTGCTGCTGCTTGATGTTACCCCGCTGAGCCTCGGTATCGAGACCATGGGCGGTGTGATGACCAAGATGATTGATGCCAACACGACCATTCCTACAAAGAAGACCGAAGTCTTTACCACGGCTGTGGATAACCAACCGAGTGTAGAGATCAAGGTGCTGCAAGGCGAGCGTCCTATGGCTGCCCAGAACAAGCAGATCGGTATCTTCCACCTCGACGGTATTATGCCGGCACACCGTGGCGAACCGCAGATTGAGGTAACGTTCGATATTGATGCCAACGGTATTCTGAACGTAACCGCCAAAGACAAGGCTACCGGCAAAGAGCAGAAGATCCGTATCGAGGCTTCGAGCGGCTTGAGCGAGGAAGAGATCAAGCGTATGAAGGCTGAGGCAGAGGCTAACGCCGAGGCAGACAAACGCGAGAAAGAGCGTGTGGACAAACTGAACAAAGCCGACGCTACTATCTTCCAGACCGAGAAGCAACTTGCCGAACTGGGCGACAAACTGCCTGCCGACAAGAAGGCTCCTATCGAGGAAGCACTCAAGAACCTGAAAGAGGCTTACGAGAAGAAAGATGCCGACGCTTGCGAGGCTGCCAACAACGCACTGATGACTGCATTCCAGGCTGCAAGTGCTGAGATGTACAACGCACAGAATAATGCAGGAGCAGGTGCTACCAACGCAGACTTCAGCGGTGCACAAAACAACGGTAGTTCTTCCAACTCGGGCAACAACGACGGCGGTGCCGAAGATGTTGACTTCGAGGAAGTGAAATAACAATGCCTAACGCATAAAAACAGAAAAGGCTGTCTGACGAAAATCAGACAGCCTTTTTTGTTTTTTATCTGCAGCGGATTGGTTGGCACAAGGGGCGTGGAATGATACGCACTAATTGACCGATTTGTGCAGACGAAAACACCTCGGCAGAGTGCCCGAAATAGTATTGTGAAGCGGCTTCCACTCCGTAGATACCCTCTCCCAACTCAATGACATTCAGATAAACCTCCAATATACGTTCTTTTCCCCACAGAAACTCAACCAGAACAGTGAAATAAGCCTCGAAAGCCTTGCGGATATACGTCCGTGCAGGTGTGCAAAAGACATTCTTGGCAGTCTGCTGCGAGATAGAACTTCCTCCGCGCACAATATGTCCATTAGCCTGATTGATATGATAAGCCGAAGCGATGGCATCTATGTCGAAACCATAATGCTCGAAGAAACGCGCATCTTCGCTATCCACCACCGCCTTTATCAACTCCGGCGAGATGTCTTCTATAGGAGTCCATTGCTGTTGGATAGGCAGCATATATCCCTGCCGGCGTGCCTCCGACTGCCGGATCAGCATAAGCGGAGTCAGCCGGACGGGGAAGAAACGATAGTAGAGTACCAAACCAACTGATGACAGCAGGAATGCTGTCATCAGGGTGAAAATTAGTTTAACGAATCGGTTTGCCATGGTCGTCAATAAGCGTTCCGAAGCGGCTGTAACCATCGCCGAATGAGGCGAAGAAAATATGCTGCGTTTGCGCTTCAATGTTGTTAAAAAGCGGGGGTGTCAGGACGTGATAGTTTCTACTCATAAGCCCGCATTTGCCATTATAATCCGTATATACATAACAATTGGTTTCTTCATAAATATCATGGTCGTCGGCATCTTTGCGATGGGTATTGTAGGTCAGTTCCTCTATCTGCTTGAAGATAATCTCATACACCAGTTTGCCCTGATAATCAAACAGATGCTGGATACCATTGTACTCGGTAGCGATAATACCCTCCGACCAGTCAATCTCAACCGATTTATAATTCCCCATAAGGATAGTATCCAACTGAAAAGAATAGACTATACATTGTTCCTCACGCTTGGTATTATAAAAACTATGCTGATAATCCCGTTCTATAGATGTATATTGCGGCTCCAATATCCACCTGGCAGCCGTATCCATCATTCCATAGAGATTGTCGTCCATTTCCACAATCAGGCTTCCCCGGTAGAAAAGCAACTCATACTGGTCGTGATAGGGCAGTCCCTTAGGTGTAAGCAAAGAACCGTCGCGGCGGAATATATAGATGCTGTCGTTCTTCACCATAACTCCCCTGTCGGAACTGAATATCCACGCTTTATCATAGTCGAAAGGAGTAAGCAGGCGTGCCGTATTGAGGTTGACGTACGCCCGTTTCTTATCCCGAGCCACTACTGCGATAGAATCGTCTCCGGCTATATACAACCAAGAGATGCTGTCAAGCAAGACTTTTCCCGTAGCGGGGTCGTAGATATGCGCACCGGGCTTATAGCGCAAGCCTTCTGAGCCTATCTCTTCCCCGTATAATTGGCGTGCAATAGGTTTACGACAAGAGCGGATTGTACCGAATACCGCCGAAAACAATGCGATGATAACTATACCTGCACACACATAGGCTATCGGACGCCTGCCCAAGATATGTCTTTTGGATTTCAGTGTCTGCCACCACGATGAGATGTATTGTTTTACCTTCATACTGCCCCTTGATTTTTGTTTATGCTGCAAAGGTAGCACAAATGCATCATATGGAAAACAATTATACAAGGGGTTGTACAAAACACCAAACAGGCTGTATGAAAATGCGTTCATACAGCCTGTTTTGTACTATAGAGAAAGTCTTACTGCCAAACAATAAAGGAGACGTTCTTGTAGATTTGCGTTTGCCAATCTCCTTCCTGCGTATGCGTAGCGGTTCCATTAATATCCATATACCAGCCTATGGAGGTGCTTCCGGTCAGGTATATGGCATTGGCTACTCCGATGTCCACCAATGCTTGTGCGAAATCGTGCATCGATTCCCGCGTAATGGTTTCGGCAACAATCACACAGCCTTCCACCTCGCACAATGCACGACGGACAGACTTCGTTTTCAACTCGTTCTCCACCAGTTGCCCCCTATCCACCAACGGGTACTGGCGGAAGAAATCCCCATTACGTTCGGTGGCTTTTTCAAAGAGCGGCGAATTGTCCGCCACCCCGATGGTAACCGTACTGTCAATGATGGCACAATACCCCCGTTTGCTCAGCCCCCAACTGAGCGGTTTGCCTTGCAAGACAAACGCCCCCACAATCTTGTGGTTATCCCTGCGGACGTCTGCGGCTTGAAACAGCAGTACGATGTCGGCAGTATCACGCAGACAATCATATCCTACCGCCAAATGCGGCGTAGTATGCAGCGGACGCATAAGCCGCAGCGGAATATCGTTGACAATGGTGTCATAGACAAGTGTACCACGTACTGTAATGGTATCTCCATCCGCTATCCATTTGCGTAGGGGGCGTGGTTGTGCAGGCTGTTCCTCCGGCTCAAACACACCTTCAACAATATCCTGATTTGGGGCAATAGAAGCACCTGACACAGCAAAAAGTACAATGCCTGCAACGATAATAATCACAGCCAAAAATCCGCAGAGCCACCAGACCCAATGCCGTTTGTGCCGAGGGTGTCCCTTCTGATTCGGATTGCCACCGATAATGCGTATCTCGTTATCTTCAATTTCTTTCATTGTCTTGATTATGATCAAACCAGTCTTTAAGCGTTTTTAGTGCTTCCTTTCCTGCCGAGAAGGTATGTCTGTTCTGCTGTATATCCACCAAAATCAATTGTTGCTTGGGAACATTGATATAATAGACAGCGTTACTATTGATAATCAGGCTTTTGCCTACGCGGATAAAAGTCTGCCCGATCTGTGGCAGTTGGTCGGCAATCAAACGTTCCAACTGACCGAGTTGCAGGGTAACCATCCGTAGTTCATTACCTGTCTGGAATATAGTGGAATAGTTGCCATCCGCAACAATACAAACAATGTGCCGTGCGGCAATACGCACGAGGTCATTACTTGTTGATATGATTAGGTAACCATCCATTGAGGTGCAAAGGTAAGAATTTATTCGCAGATACACAAATTAAAAATAAAAAAGCAACTACCCTGATTACGGAACGGAGTACCTGCATCACGCTTTTTGCGGCGGGCATTTGGGAGATACAGGAATTATTCGTAAATTTGCAGCATAAAAAAGTATCACTGTGAAAAACAACCTATTAAACCACGCATAAACGTATAAACTTATCAACTAATAAACTATAAATATGAAACATTTAATTCTAACAATCGTAACAATTATGGCTATTTCGAGTATGAATGCAGCCGACAAAGTGCTGGTTGCATATTTCTCCGCCACGGGAACAACCAAAGCGGTGGCAGAACAGATTGCGCTCGCTTCGGGCGGCGAACTGATGGCGATTGAGCCGGTGCAGCCCTACACATCGGCAGACCTGAACTGGCAGGACAAGAAGTCGCGCAGCACGGTAGAGATGAACGACGAGAGTGCACGCCCCGCCATCCAAAAGACCAAAGAGAACTTGGACGGATACACTACCGTGTATGTCGGGTTCCCCGTCTGGTGGTACGTGGCACCGCGTATTATCAACACGTTCCTTGAGGCATACGATTTCAGCGGCAAGACCATTATCCCCTTTGCCACCTCGGGCGGAAGCGGCATTGCAGGCAGCACCAAAGCCCTGCGCAAGACCTACCCCAACCTGCACATCGAGGACGGCAAACTGCTGAACCAGACCTCGTATGAGGAAATCCAAGCGTGGGTAAAACGATAACCCCCACCATAGCCCCGCTTGGCGATAAAAAGAGAAAGGATTGTCCATCGGCGGCAATCCTTTTTTCGTCCCGACCGTGACGGTTTTGAATACAGGGTACGAAAAACAGGAACTTTTACAGAATAAGCACTACGCTGTCTTTCTGTCATTTGAGACGTAGGAAACCGATGCCGAATCGCTCTACGGCAGCACGCTCCAGGTCTTCGCGCACAGAGGGATCGGCTATAGAAATGAGCAGTTTGGCGCGCTCCATAACCGGCTTGTTGCGCAGATAGACAATACCGTGCTCCGTGGCAATATATTGTGCCTGAAAACGGGTGGTAACCACCCCTGCACCGGGCGCAAGGTGCGAAACGATCTTTGACTTGCCTTTGGTGGTGAGACTCGGAAGGGCAATAAAGCATTTGCCACCCTCGGACAATGCGGCACCATACATAAAATCATGCTGCCCACCGACACCGGAGATAATGGTATCGCCTATAGAATCAGCACAGATCTGCCCTGTCAAGTCCACTTCTATGGCTGAATTGATAGCCATAGCGCGGGGGTTTTGGCGTATGATTTGCGGGTCGTTGGTATAGGCTACGTCATAGATTTCCACCTCCCTGTTGTGATCCAGATAGTCATACAGTTGGCGGGAACCGAGAACAAGACTGCCCACACTCTTGCCAGGGCGGATTTTCTTCAGCGAGTTATCGATAACACCGCTGCGGATAAGCGGCAGTACACCGTCGGTGATAGCCTCGGTATGCAGACCGAGGTGCTTATGGTTGCGTAGGGCATTGATGACAGCATTGGGAATGCCCCCCACACCTATTTGGAGCGTTGCGCCATCGGGTATCTCGGCAGCAATAAAATTGCCGATACGGGTATCTATATCAGAGGGAGTAGGTGTCGGCACTTCGATGAGCGGTTCGTCCACACGGCAGACTGCGTCCAGACGGGAGATATGTATCTTGGCATCGCCCTGCGTATGGGGCATATACCTGTTCATCTGGGCGATACGCACTTTGGCACATTCCGCTCCTGAATAGATAATATCTGCCGAGATACCAAACGAGCAATAACCTTCCTCATCGGGGGTACTGACTTGCATAAACGCTACATCTACAGGTATCTGTCCGCTGCGGAACAGGAACGGCACTTCCCCCAAGAAAGCAGGGATGGTGTCTGCCACCCCCTCGCGCATAGCACGGCGGAGATTATTCGGCACAAAAATAGACTGCGCCTTGAAAGAGTCCATCAGTTCGCGTTTGGCATAGGGTGCGTCCTCGGGATGTACCCCGAAGCCGGAGACAAGGCGCACATCGCGCAGTTCGGCAGCACGGTCGGTCAGCGCACGGAGCAGCGCCATAGGGATAGATGTGGAGCCTTGCACGACAATGGTATCACCGCTTTTTACCAGTTGCACCGCCTCGGCGGCAGTCATATATTGGTTTGTTTCCATAGTTTTTCAGAGCAAAAGTTTATTGGTTTTGGTAGTCGCGATGGAAAGCGGCAAGGCGGCGGTCGAGTTCGTCGTACTGGTCATCGCGAATGGAAGAAGCGCAGCCGCGCATCCCCTCCCGCTTGGCACCTGTGCTGCCCAGCGCAATGGCAGAAACACCGTAGTAGATCAGTTTGTTGAGGAGTTGCTCGCCTGTCCAGTCCTTGTAGCCGAAAGTAAAGAAGAATCCGTCGCCGACCTCTTTGCCGTCCGCATCACGGTCATAGACGATATGGAAGCCGTTACGGAGCATAATCTCTTTGATTTTTGCGGCACGGCGGGCATACTCACGTGTATTCTCCACAAAACGGATATTGCCCTGACACGCCGCACGGAACATAGCCGCCATAGCGAACTGTACGGAGTGGGTAACGCCCGAGGAGAGGCTATAAAGGATGATATACACAAAGTTGCGCAGGAACTGTCCGTCGTTGCCGTAACGCTCCGCCAACGAGGGGAAGGTGCGGTGTGCAAGAACGGGGTTCATCGCCACGATAGCCCCGCGCTGCCCTGCATAGGAGAACATCTTGGAGCAGGAAATCATATGAACGCAGTTGTTGGTATAGCGTCCGACCGAAGGCTGGTAAGGCGGTTCGTAAGGCACGCCGCGCTTCTCGCGGAAATCCATATTGAGGTATGCCAGGTCCTCGATGACCAGCACATTATATTTAGTAGCCAAGCGTCCGATTATCTCCAACTCGCGCTCGGTCAAGCACATCCACGAGGGGTTGTTGGGGTTGGAAAAGAGCATCGCCGCGATACGCCCTGTCCGGAAATGGCGTTCCAGTTCCTCCTCCAATGCTTCCCCGCGGAAATCCGCCACATCGAAGCAGTCCACGCGAACCCCGATAACCTTGCATTGCTGTTTCTGAACAGGAAAACAAGGGTCGATAAAAAGGACGGTATCACGCTCTTTGTCGAGTTGGGACATCGTAAGATTGAGGGCAAAAGCCGCCTGCATACTCCCCACGGTAGGCACTATACAATCGTCGGGTATATCCAGTCCGACGAATGCACGGACAAACTCGCTGCCCCAATGTTTCACCTCGGGGATACCCGTGATAACGGGATAGTGGGCGGCATATCCGTTAAGGAGTGCCTGATGTTCGGCTTCGATACCTATTTGCTCGGCAGGCAGACCGGGTTCGCCCAACTCCATGTGGATAAACTCCTCGCCGGTGGCACGCTCTATGTCTTTGACTACGCCCACGAGTTGGCGGATAGAAGCATTGCCGAGTTCGTGTGCATTACGCAGACCGAAATCCATACAGGTCTGATCAACCAATTGTTTGTCCAAGGGAAACATAATCCGATTAACAATTAAGAGTTAACAATTAACATGCAGGGTGGGCATATTTCATTGTCGGGTGTGTATTCGTGGTTTGTTTGTGCGGCAAAGGTAGTGAAATTATTTGGGTTCTGCAAGCAGAGAAAGAATTTTTGTCTTTTTCCGAAAAGGAATTTTATGCATAAAAAAAAATGAATAACATGCATAAAAAGGAGTGTTATCCTACGCGAAAAAGCCTATTCTTTCTACGTCCTTTCTACGTCTTTTCTACGTAATGGGTATTATGGAGTATAGGAGTTGCATACACTGCATATTTTCTGCATAAAAAATGCGGGCTCAAGAAGCCCGCATCGGAAACACCAGCTTAACGTGAGTGCCCTAATCATATAGAAAAGACGCAAATACTCTCTTATTTATTCCCTTTCGCACGATTGTGCGTTTGGCAGAGCATCTGGCAGTTGCCGATGTCGGTGGCGCCGCCTTTCGACCATGCCGCCACGTGGTCGGCGTCCATCTCGCCGAGTTTCCAGATCTTCGTCCGCGTCGCCTCCACGGCGGACAGGGCGCACAGCGGACAGTTCGACACACCGGTAGCCTTTGCCTCCGCCGTCTGGCGGGAATAGACCGCTTTCTTGGTCGGCTCATCGAAGCAGCGCACCTCCAGCAGCCGCGTGTCCTTGCACCCGCCGAGGATATACTCGAAGATGCCCCGCTTGTTCTTTACGTAATAGTCCTCATACAGCCGCCGCTGCTCCTCCGCCACCTGCTGCGGGTCGTAGGGCGTAGCGTGGTACCGTTCATACAGGTCGCCCCACGGCAGCCCGCACATCTCTTTCTCCACGTTCCGGAACACCCCTTTTGCCCAGTCCAGTACCGAATTGAAATACACCTGCATCCCGCTGATGTCCGCTTGGTCGCGGTGCGTTGCCATATAGTCTGCCACATGCCCGCGGCTCACCCACTCCAGCGCCGTATGCAGAAAATCCTGCCGCCGCACGTTGCCGCGGATATACGCTGTCCATTTGGAGATGTTCGCATTCTGCGAATTGGAGAATACCTCCTTCGCCCGTGTTACAAACTGCCCGCTATACACGGCGTTCAGTATCTCCTGCTCGTTGAGCGGAATCCCCGCAATGTTGATTGTCTTGAACCAACTCCGTATATCGCTCTCCTCGCCCTCGCACACATACACCAACAATTCGGTATGCAGTATCTTCTGCCGCTTGTCGGCGGGCAGGCTGTCGAAATACTGCTCCATACCATGCTCGTCCATAATGGAAAATTTCTTTTTTAGAAATCGCCCGAGCGAGGTGATACGCTGCTGCCCGTCCAGCACCTCCAGTTGCCCCGTCTCTCGCACACGGTTGAAATAAATCAAGCCCAGCGGATACCCCCGCAGCACGCTTTCAATCACCGCCACCTCTTTCGCCCCGTTCTGCTCGGCGTAGAGGTAATTGCGCTGGTACTCAGGCTGAATGGTCAGCCTGCCCGCCAGCCCGAACAAGCCCTTGCCTTCCGCCTCGTTGTAGGTGAAGCCCTCGCATATCCGCTCCACCGTAAAGGTCTGTAACTCCGTTGTCATCATATTTTTGTCCTCCGTTCATTACCGTTAATTATTCGTTAATGCTTTGTGGGGACGACGCATCCCGCGTCGTCATAGACAATACCACTACATATCCTTTTTGACGACGCGAGACGCGTCGTCCCCACACTGCCCCTGTCTTCAAAAAGTGCTTTTTGTTAAGATTTCCGTCCCTGCCGTCCCCCGCAGAAAGCCGCGCAAATCAGCATAGGATGCGCATAGGATAGTTATAGGATAGGCAACCCATAAAAAGTGCCAGATTTTAAGATTGCTTCTTGCGGATAAATACTCGGCTATACATTCTTACTCCGTTTACATACCCACGCCCTTTGGACAGGTTCAAGTCATACTCGTTTCCCACTATCTCAAACTGTTCGGGACAGTATTTGTCCAAAAATGAAATAGGCACGCCCATAATGCCATCGTAGTCAGACGGGATAGCATCTGTAAACGGCACCTCAATCGCATCATAATTATCATACCGCTGATACCCGATGCCTTTAATCTCTTTGTGGCGGCTATACATAATGTTATCTTCCATTGTCATCAACTGCAAAGGCTGGTGACGGCGACCATGGTCGATATTAGTAAACCAAACTGCAGGCGAACGCAAGAATACCTCATCACCAACTACCCGTACAGATGTACTGTTTTTCTCTTCCTTACTAATGGTAGCAGGCGGGATAAAGAGCATATCCTTGTTGAAACTCGTTGTTCCAACCCATAGTCTGTTTTCCTTGATTAGTGGGAATATCTCTTTGTAAGTGATAGCATTCTTACTGCCTATAAGCAGGCATTGCTTGCCGCCGTCCATTATCCACTGCACAAACTCGCGGAACAGCGAGAACGGCGGATTGGTGATGATTATATCCGCTTCGTCCCGCAGGCGTGTAACTTCCTTGCTGCGGAAATCACCGTCGTCCTCCATATAGTGCCATTCAAGGTCGTCGATGTCGATTCTGCCGTTACGGTTGGTGTCGTGTGTGAGGGTAAAAATCTTGCCTTTGATGCGCGTTTTGTCTGCGTCATAGAGCGGGTTGGCAGTCTCAAAGAGTGTGGGCTGCCAGTCGGTTTTATACTTTTTGCTTTCGATGGCGTAACTGGTGGAAATCAGTTTGCGCAACCCGAAGTACGCAAAGTTTTTCGCAAAGAATTTGGTAAAGTTGCTCCATTCGGGGTCGTCGCACGGCAACAGGATGGTCTTGCCACGAAACACATCGGGATTGTATTCTATGTAGGCATTCACTTCCTTCTGAATGTCTGAATACTGCGTATAGAACTCGTCATTTTTAGCCTGCTTTGCCTGACCGAGATTGCTGTTTTTCGCCATATAGATTGATAGTTGTGCAATGCTATCAATCTGCTGCCGAGGGAGAAACGAGAGCCACAGGCACTAAAAAAGTGCGAACTCTTTTTCGCACTCACAGGAAGTCCCGGAAAGAAAAACCTGCTGATAGTCCAAAAAGTCCACACCAAGAAGCGTGAATTACTGACTATCAATAGGACTTTCCAAAAAGAAACTCCTTGTTTGTGCGTTTTGCTACCCTCTTTCAGAGAAATAGTTTTTCCGGGACTTTTTCTTTGAGTGCGAAATAATAGCAAATGCTGTTAGAAATATGTCATGTTATTATATCGAGGGTGCCGCTGCACCCGAGAAATAATAACTTATATATATTTTGCATCGCCTGCCGATGCCGGTTTACATAAGCGATTGTTTTTTGATTGGTTTATATATATTGTTCCCTTATCATATTATTCCTACATCTCCCACTGCTCGAGGGTGGCGGTGAGTTGGTCGAATGTCTGCGCTTTGCTATGGGAGCGCACCTCGTTGATCTGGGCATTGACGGCATAGTCGTAGGTCTCGGCTTCGACATCACGGATGACACCGAGGGCGATGGGCAGGTCGGTGTCGGAAGGCGTATTGCCCACCTCCATATACTGCTGCTGCCCCATCAGTGCCAGCATACGATGGAGCGTCGGATCCTGCTCGTGCGCATCGTGGACGAGGACACGCGGATCGTCCGCCGGTACGACTATGAGATGCGGGATAAGCCCCCGCGAACAATCGAGTGCCAAACCTTTGTCATTGTCCTTGCCGAAAAGCATTTTCTCTCCGTGGCGGAGGACGATGGAGCGGTCGGCACGAGTCTCACGGTCGGCAATCCACGAGTGGGTGCCGTTGTTGAAGATGACACAATTGACCAGACATTCGATCACCGATGCGCCCTTGTGCCGCTGCGCCTGCACCATACAATCGACAGTAGTAGGCATATCGACATCCAGCGTGCGGGCAAAGAACGTACCGCGTGCGCCGAATACGAGTTCGGCAGGCACGAAGGGGCGCTCCACCGTGCCGAAGGGACTGGACTTGGAGACAAAGCCCTTGGGCGAGGTAGGCGAATACTGCCCTTTGGTAAGCCCATAGATACGGTTGTTGAACAAGCATATATTCAGATCCACATTGCGGCGGATCTCATGAATGAAATGGTTGCCGCCGATAGCCAGACAATCGCCGTCGCCCGTCATCTGCCAAACGGTCAGTTCGGGGTGTGAGGTCTTGACGCCCGTAGCAACCGCACCGCCACGCCCGTGAATGGTATTGAAACCGTAGGTATTGAGGTAGTGCGGCATACGGCTGGAGCAGCCGATACCCGAGATGACCACAGTGTCGTAGGTTGGGACACCTATTTGCGCCATGGCTTTTTGGACGGCGGCACAGATAGCATAGTCGCCGCAGCCCGGACAGAAACGTACATATTGGTCGGATTTGAATTGAGAAGCGTCCATCATTGTAGTGTTTTTACATGTTCAACAATACGTTCAACCGCAAAGGGTTGCCCCATTATCTCGTTGTACTGCAAGAGATCGATGTCGGGTATGTGCGAGCGCAGGAGCAAGGCAAACTGCCCGCTGTTGAGTTCACAGACCACCACACGTTTATACGTATGCAAGACCTCGGCGGTGTTGAGCGGCAGGGGGTTGATATAGTTGAAATGAGCGAGGGCGCAGTTGAGTTCTCGTGCGGCTACACGGAGATGCCCCTCGGTGCTTCCCCACCCGACCAGCAGGGTATCGCTCTGCGTGTTACCCTGCACCTCAAGCAGCGGAATACGCTGTGCCACCTGATCCACCTTGGCTTGGCGTATATGCACCATTATCTCGTGGTTCTCGGGGTTGGTGGAGATAGTGCCACGCCCGGCATCACGCTCGAGACCTATGTTGCGGTGCTCGTAGCCCTCCATACCGGGGTACGCCCAATAGCGTACCTTACGCGCGTCGCGGAGAGCGGGATTGTACCTGCCTTTGAGTTCGGCAGGCACCGACTGCGGGTGTATCTCGGGCAGGTCTGCCAAGCGGGGTATGCGCCAGAGGGCGGTACCATTGGCAAGATAGGTGTCGGTAAGGAGGATGACGGGGGTCATATTCTCCAAAGCGATACGGCATGCCTCGAAAGCAAAATCGAAGCAGTTGGCACTGGACGAAGCCGCGATGACCACCGCGGGGCACTCGCCGTTGCGCCCATAGACCGCCTGCAGGAGATCGGTCTGCTCGGTCTTGGTAGGCAGCCCCGTGCTGGGACCGCCGCGCTGCACATCGATGACCACGAGGGGCAGTTCCGCCATGACTGCCAGACCGATTGCCTCGGACTTGAGAGAGAGTCCCGGACCGGAAGTGGAGGTACAAGCAAGGTCGCCCGCAAAAGCGGCGCCGATGGCGGTGCAGACACCTGCAATCTCGTCTTCCGCCTGTACGACCATCACGCCCATATCCTTGCGGGCTGCCAGTTCGTGCATAATGTCGGTGGCAGGCGTAATAGGGTACGAACCGAGGAACAGGCGTTTGCCACTGCGTTGCGCCGCAGCGATAAGCCCCCACGCCGTGGCTTTGTTGCCGGCGATGGAAGTATATGTGCCGTGTTCGGGCTGCTTGGCATCAGCAGGTTCAACAGTATGTATCCTGGAGATAGAGAGAGCAAGGTTCTGCCCGTAGTTGAAACCGTCCACCAGGACTTTGGTGTTCGGCGCAATAAGGGCGGGTTTCTTTTTGAACTTGCCTTCGAGGAAATGAATAGCCTTGTCAATGGGGCGGTCGAAGAGCCAGCAGACCACACCGAGAGCGAACATATTGCGCGACTTGAGAATGGACTTGTTGTCCAACCCCGAGTCTTTGAGTGATTCTTTGGTGAGCGTAGTCAGATGCACGGGAACGATCTGCACCGTGTCGGGAATACCGAGTTCGAGGAACGGATTATCGGTTTTGTAGAGGGCTTTCTCAAGGTCTTTGGCGGTAAAAGCGTCCATATCCACAATCACTACCGCCTGCTTCCCGTACATAGCATCCACCTCATTGTAGCGGGCATCGGGGTGATTGAACTTGGAACCTAACGTGCAGACTTTCAAAGCCGCCGCGTTCATGGCTACGATAACATCCGCTTTGTCCCCCGGCGTATGTACACCATAACCGAGATTGACCTGGAAACCCGATACACCGCCGAGTGTACCTTGTGGGGCGCGTATCTCTGCCGGAAAATCAGGGAGCGTGGAAATCTCGTTGCCGAGAATGGCACTCAGGGAAGAAAACATCGTTCCCGTGAGTTGCATTCCGTCGCCCGAATCGCCGCAGAAGCGCACTACAACATTTTGTTTTTGCATATTGTATCTGTTTGTTTAAGGTTTGTGTATCCAAACACAGCGCAAAGGTACACAAAATCCACAACACACACAACACCCAAAGGCGAAAAAGCGGTTTTTTATACAAACGGCATCAATGAATCGGGATATATATATTGCCGTCCTTTATATAAGGGACTGCCGGTACGGGGGCTGCAACAGGACGCCCAAGGAGGTCGTAGGCGGTACGGGAGGACGGATGGACAGTCTGCGGAATACTCTCCGGGAGAGAGGGCTGCTGCGAGATGTATGGGAGATGTTCGTAGCGCGATTTGTCTATAGTGCCGTCCGCCACGCCGTTGAGATACACCTCGAGGGCGGAATAACCTGTTTCCGTAATGTGTGCGGCATCTGCGGGATCATACGGGTCGAGACCTATCTCGGTTTCGTATCCGTCGGGCAAGCCGTCGGCATCGGTGTCGAGTGCGAGCGAATCACCCGCAACGGCATCCAAGAAAGGATAGCCTGTAACGATGGAATCACCCATATAAAAACAATCCTGACGGGAGAAACGGATGTCGTTTTGCGAGTCGATAATACCCAACCATGCAGGTTGGGTAGTGCCTACAAACTGCGGTGCAACGATGCCTGCCGCCTCCCGAAGCATACGGCTGTCCTGCTCGTCGTAGCGGGGAAGCGAGGCTCCCGCAGACGATGTAACCGCACCATAAGCGGCATAGGTATCTTCCGCAACGATACCGCTGGTGGAGGTAGGAGCAGAAAGGACATAGCGGTTGTAGTGTGCCTCGTCGGCAGTTGCACCATCAAGGTTGAAAGCACGGTTAGGGTCATTTGCGATGTAACCGTGCATATTATCTTCATTTACCAATTGCAGCACCGAGTCGCGCCAACAGGGCTTGGCACCATTGTAGGGGTTGGACAGTTCGAATTGGTTGCCGCTCAAGAACCAGCGGCCATAGTCGCCCACCTTGCTACCCTGCACGAAATAGCGTTGGGAGAGGTCAGCCGCCCGCGTGGCAGGACCGCAACGGAAATAGTTGTTCACAATATACACATGGTTGTAGCCTGCAGGAGTGCCGTCAGCAAGGCGGTTCTTGGTGGTATCGTTCTCGCCGCCGTAGAGCGAGTTTTTCTTGCCCCAGTTGAAAATCACATTGTTGACAAACTCGTTATCCACTTGCGCATCGTGGTTATGTTTGCCATTAGCAAGGTCGGCTTCAGCACGCACACCATTGAAACGCGGTGTGCGGTTGAGACAGTTGGAGATGAGGCAATGGTGCATTGTGGCGTGTTCCCCGCCCCACTGCATAGCAAAGGAACGTGTACCTTTATCGTGCTTTGAATTGTAGAGTCCTTCCCCGATAACCGACCATTGGACGGTAGTGGAATCGCAGTCGTATAGCGTGAGGCACTCCTCCATTGACCACGTAAACGAACAATGGTCAATGATGACATTGCGGGTGTTCTCCACATTCAAACAAGGATAATTTATCTTAGGCATATCGCCCGCACGGAAGCGGATATGGCGGATTATAACATTGGGCTGGCATACGTAGATATTGGCACCTGCTATACAGATACCGCCCCCCGGAGCAGTCTGTCCCGCGATAGTGATATTCGGGTGCGCGAGTTTGAGTTTCGAGGTAAGGTAGATCGTGCCGCACACTTGGAACAACACGGTGCGAGGGGTATCATCACCGGAGCGCAACGCCCAACGCAACGTCCCCTCTACGAGAGCGGTGTCTGGGCAGTCGTCCAAACGGGTTACATAATAGACATTGCCGCCACGTCCGCCCGAGGCGTATTTGCCGTAGCCCTCGGCGGTAGGAAAAGCCGGAGTGTTCGCAATGCACAATGCACAATGCATAATGCACAATGCGAGAAAGAGTAAACGATGCTGTTTCATAGTATTTATTTGTGTTTTTTTTTGCCCGTATAAACCAGTTGCAGACTATTGAATATATTTTGCCAGACAATGTATGCCGCTGGTCCTATAGCCGCCAGCGGATTGAGATATGCCTGCGCCATCCATACACCGAGCGTGGTATTCTTCTGCCCGAAGGCCTGCCCCGCCGTAACACAACTGACGGACGGCATATCGTGGGGAGTGGCGTCGGGGTTGATTTCCTCATCGTGGCTTTCCTCGCCGATAGTGGCGGCAGGGAAACGATACCCAATCTGTTTGCCGAGCCAAAACTGAAGCAGACAAGCGAGCAGTGAGCCTATACACAGCCACAGCACAGTCAGATAGTCATAGTGCTGCGTCGTGAGCGTACGGGTAATATCCGCCATCAGGATAATGAGCGTGCCTGCCCAGAGATAGAACGGCATAGACGACCATACCGGCGAAAGCGCAAAGGTCTTGTCCGAGCCGCGATGGTGCTCATAGGCGTTATAACCCGCACGCAACAGCCAAGCAGCAAAGAATGGACCGAGCAGCAGCGGGGCTACGCGGCGGAGAATCAGCCACGATGCCGCCCAAAAAGTCATACCCGCCTCAGCGTTCACTACCGGAAAGAAAGCAGGCACTACTATCGCCGTGGCAAAATTGCTCAGGAGCGTAAAGGATGTGAGGTTCTGGATCGAACCGCCCAACTTCCCCGCAATAACAGGGGCGGCGGTAGCGGTTGGCATAATGAAACACACCATAATACCTTGTGCAACAACAGCCGCCTGCACTGGATTGACCTGCAATGCCCGGCATATATACACAATGCCGTAATATACCCCCGCCGACAATGCCAGTTGCACGAACAAAACGACCAAATGCCAACGGCGGAGACGCAAATCAAGCGGGTTGATCTTGCAGAACGTAAAAAACAACATCAGGAAGATCATAGGCGGCAACAGCGGTGTCAGGTGGCAAAATAGCGGGTAGCCTATCACCCCAAGCAGCATAGAGAGCCAAAGGGCATTACGATCAAGAAAAGACTTCATAATAATTAGGAATGAATAATTATGAATTATGAATAGTGTTATTCCTAAGCATACGCCGGTACAGACGGTTGAAACGGGTATGGAAGAGAACGGCGGCAAACGTGAGACCTACAATAAAACCAATCCATATACCTGCCGCACCCATACCGAGCGGGAAAGCGCAGACACAGCCGACCGTCAGACCGACAATGATATATGATACAAAGGCAATGACCATAGGCACTTTTACATCGGTGATACCGCGCAACATAGCCGCACCTACCGCCTGCAAACCGTCAGAGTACTGGTACAAGCCCGCAAAAACAAGCAGTTGCGAGGCAATGGCTATCACTTCTTGGTCTTCGGTGAACAGATACGGGATATAGTGGCGCAACCCGATCATCAGGGCGGCACCGATGGTATTCATCAGGATAACCAAATGAATACTGGCATTGCTCGCCATACGTACGGCAGGGAGGTCGCCTTTTCCCAACTGATGGGAGACACGTATAGTGGTGCCTGCCCCGATACCGACCGCCAGCATAAAGGTGAGGTTGGATATTTGCGAGGCAATCTGGTGTGCAGCGACCGCCTCTTTGCTAATCCAGCCTATAGCGACCACAGCCAGGGTGAATGTAACCGTCTCGAAGAAGGTCTGTCCACCGATAGGGAACCCGATACGGGCGATATGGCATACCTCGCGCCATGAGGAGAGACGGCGGGAAAAGAGACGGATATACCCACGCCAGTTGCGATGAAGCATAATCGCCACAAACAGACATACCGGCATACCCACACGCGAGACAAGCGTAGCAATACCCGCACCGACAGCCCCCATAGCAGGTGCACCCCAATGCCCGTAGATGAAGACCCAATTGAGCAGCACATTGAGCGCATTCATCGTCAGCACAATCACCATAGCCACAATGGTATTGCCCAATCCCTCAAGAAACTGCTTCTGCAAACAGAAAAGCAGATAGGGGAACAGCGAAATAACAATTAGGATATAGTACGGGCGTGCCACATCTATCACCTCCGGGTCCTGCCCGAAACGGTCAAGAAACGGAATGCACAGAGCCAGCAGAGCGGTGGTAATCAGACTGATGAGCAAAGTGAAATAGAATCCGTTTTGCAGGAGCGATGCTATCTTTGTGCGGATAGCAGCCCCTTTGTCGGGGTGCTGCGAGAGTTCACCGTCGTGCAAACCGATAAGCGGCGTAATGCCCATCAAGGCACCGGAAGCAAAGACCATAATGGTGAAAAAGATGGCGTTGGAGAAACTCACCGCCGCCAAATCAACAGTGGCATAATGACCCACCATCATTGTATCAAACAATCCGACCAATGCTCCGCCTATCTGGGTGAACATCACAGGAACGGCTACCTTGAGATTACGCTTGTAGTAAGGAAGATACTCCTTGATTTTGTTGATTAACCACATAAAAACAAATGTTATACGCAACGGGGATACCTACAGGCACACCCCCGCCATTGCACAAGTTGACGACCACTATTCAGGCGGGGTCATTTTCGCACAATGCCATATATACACATCTCTATAGGTAAGAGGAACTATCTCTCGCATTTTGAGGCTCAACTCTATGGTAGAGGAAGTCGGCACCAAGCGGATTACACTACAAATTCTATGCCAAGAACACAAATCCCCTACCAAGCACACAAATCCCCCACCAAGCGCCATTGCAACCGCATCAAACATTAAC
>DKEG01000002.1:0-2896 GCA_002452095.1 Bacteroidales bacterium UBA6828
GTTATTGGACAGTACAGAACGACAAAAAGCGGGAAAAATACAAAAAAATGCGTTTCCTATATTGTAGTATCAAATATTTTTTGTAATTTTGCAGCGTCTTTGTGCTGTATGCCTTACGTCATTGAAAAATTAATCAGCCGGACAAAGGGAAGGGGGAGGCAATAATTTAAGGCTGCCGGTTCGTTCCGATAATAAGGAGAGATGCTCGAGTGGTTGAAGAGGCACGCCTGGAAAGCGTGTAAACTCCAAAAGGGTTTCCGGGGTTCGAATCCCCGTCTCTCCGCAAAGATTTTGGCAAAGTGGCATTATTTATGTACTGCTTTGCACATTAAGAAAAACATAATAAATAAAATAAACTATTACTCTCATGAAAAAAGTATTTGCGACCCTTACAGTGCTGGCAATGCTGACTTTTGGTAGCGCTGCTGTTATGGCACAAGAGGACACTGTTGCCGCTCAGGCAGAGGCAACAACTGAACAAGTTGAAAAACAGGCAGTTGATACCTCCTCTGCAGAAGAGGCTGCTTCCGTTGCTGAAAAAAGCGAAAACGGTATCGTTGCGCTCCACAAAACATTGAAGACCAAATTTATTGAAGGTGGTGCCGGCTTTATGGCTGCTACTCTCCTCTGCTTGGTATTCGGTTTGGCACTCTGCATCGAGCGTATCATCTATCTGTCGCTCTCAAAAACCAATACTAAAGTTCTGCTCGCTAAGATTGAGGAGGCTCTCAAAAACGGTGGTATCGAGGCTGCTCTTGATGTTTGCCGCAACACCCGCGGTCCTGTAGCAAGCATTTTCTACCAAGGTCTGAGCCGTTACGATGAGGGTATTGACGTGGTAGAGAAGACCGTTTCTTCTTACGGAGGCGTTCAACTCGGTTTGCTCGAGAAAAACCTCTCTTGGATTTCGCTCTTCATCTCTATCGCTCCGTCGTTGGGATTCTTGGGAACTATCATCGGTATGATCGAGGCATTTGATAAGATCCAGCAGGTAGGTGATATTTCGGCTACAGTCGTTGCCGGCGGTATCAAGGTCGCTCTGTTGACCACCCTCCTCGGTTTGATCATCGCTATTGTTCTTCAGTTGTTCTACAACTATATCCTCAGCCTCATCGAGGGTCTTGTAAACGAGATGGAAGACAGTTCTATCAGCCTGCTTGACCTCGTAGTAGAATACGACGCTGCTCAGAATAATAAGTAATCCGTTTGTAGCGTTTCCTATTAGTTACAAACTAACACTTTAATAATTTGAGCAATATGAAAAACTATAAATTATTACCGAAAATTACCCTTTGGGTGCTGATGCTGTTGGGCATTGTCGCTACGATAATGTTCTTCGCTGGCGGCTCCGACGGTTCATTGGAGGTAGCGGGAGATTTTCTCGATATACCTCGATTCACCGATCTGTTCCTTGTGTGGAGTTATATTCTCTTGGGTATTGTAATTTTGGTTACTCTCGGTGTTGTTATCACCGAGTTTGTAAAGAACTGCAAATATGACAAACGCAAGGCTGTCCGCACCTCGATTGTAGTAGTCGGGTTCGTGGCTTTGGTACTCATTTGCTGGTTCCTCGGTAGCCCTGAGAAAATCAACATCATCGGTTATGAAGGTACCGACAACGTAGGTGCTATGGCACAGATGAGTGATGCAATCATCTATCTCTGCTATATCTTGTTCACCGCCACTATAATCACAATGATTTGGGGTATCTTCTATACCAAGCGTCTGAAATAAAAATTGTACAATATACAATTGTCAAGTTGTAAATTGTAAAATTGTAAAATCTAATTATGGCAAAGAAAATCCCACAGATAAATGCCAGTTCTATGGCGGATATCTCTTTCTTGCTGCTGATATTCTTCTTGGTGACGACCAGTATGGATGTCAACCAAGGTTTGGCACGGCGTCTGCCTGCCCCTATACCTCCCGATCAGAAAGTGGAGGACACCGATATCAACAAACGTAACCTGTTGGTTGTAAAAATCAACTCAGCAAATCAGTTGATGGTGCAAGGGCAGTTGATGGACGTAAAGCAACTGAGAGAGACTGCCAAAGAGTTCATCAAGAACGAAAATGATGATCCGAACCTGCCTAAACTCGTGGAGGAAGATTTCGGTGAGCCGATTGGTGTACAACGCTATACCAAAGACCACGTAATCTCTGTCCAAAACGATGTGGATACGCAGTATCAGGCTTACCTTGACGTTCAGAACGAACTTGTAGCGGCATACAACGAGTTGCGTAACGAATGTGCGCAAAAGTATTTCCATACCTCTTATAACGAACTGAGCGAGGAACAACAGAAGCAAGTGCAGAAAGTATATCCTCAAAAGATTTCGGAGGCTGAACCTAAAAACTACGGAGGGCAATAATTATGGCAAAGATACGTAGAAATGAGAAACGCGAGATGCCGGCGTTGAACACGTCATCGCTCCCCGATATTATCTTTATGCTCTTGTTCTTCTTTATGTCCGTAACCTCGATGAAAGAGGTAACGTACAAGGTTCAGTTCACGGTGCCGAGTGCTACCGAATTGACCAAACTGGAGAAGAAATCATTGGTGCGTTACATCTATGTAGGTACGCCTACCGCAGAGTTCCGCAAACAGTATGGTGCAGAGACACGTATCCAGTTGGACGATGCATTTGCTGAGACCAAAGAGATTGGCGAGTATATCATCAACGAGCGTTCGTCTATGAAAGAGCAAGAGCAAGGTCTGATGACCGTCTCTATCAAGGCTGACAAGGAAACACGTATGGGTGTGATTGCCGACATCAAGCAAGAACTCCGCCGTGCATATGCGCTCAAAATCAGTTACGCTGCCACTCAACGCACATCGTATTAATCACACGGCACTTTGCATTACAAAGTGCGTATGAGATAATACAAAGACTGC
>DKEG01000002.1:2918-17453 GCA_002452095.1 Bacteroidales bacterium UBA6828
GCAGTCTTTGTATTATCTCATTCTTTGTATTGATATTATTGGAGAAGAATTTCAGTTGCGGGCATCCACTACAAGACGTACAGCAAGACGGTGGCGCCTGTCGGCACAGTTGGCATCATTGAAGTTCACCATCGTATAGCCATCGGAACTAAACTCGGGATAGTCTTCATCTATGTACGGATAATTGAACACCACGTGCCACTTGCGTGCGCGCATCTCTCCGTCCGTGGAGGCTGACCAGTAGTATCCTTTCGAGTATTGATCTTTCGTTTCGTCAGCAAAGGGCAGCAAGACACATCCCTGTGCCTCCAACAGACCGAACTGCTCCAAGGTGTATTTGTTGATGGGAAGTGCTTTCTTCATATCCGAAGCGTCGTTCTTTTCAAGGTTACCCGTACCTACTTCCACGATATTGATGTCGGCAGGTTTGGTAAATCCGTCGGGAATGAACATCATACCGTTTACATACAGTTCCTCGGAGACGATGATACGGGCAAAAGCCCAATGGGTGTTGCGGAACAGATACTGCCATTCAGGCATAGTCAGCGTGCGCCATTGGCAAGGCAGATTACCGCCGTTGGATATGGCATTGTACACACCCCAGTCGGCAAAGGCAAGGTCGCCGGTAAGGTCGCTGTTCGGGTTGTTGCCGACATTGTAGTCTTCTTTGTTGCCCGATGTACTCCACGGCTGATAGCATACTGCGCCGCTGTTCCAACCACTGGTTCCCCATGCGAAGTTGTCAATCCAGCCATCATAAGTCTCCGAGGCTTGGGAGTTGCCGGAAGGATATACACAATCGTATTGGTGCTCAGCGAAACGCCATGTGCCTTTCTGCGTGGTGGTGTCGGCACAAGCGTGCTCACCTTGGGCGGCATTGAACTGCAAGTTGCCTTTGGAGAAATAGACGTATTTGCCATCTGCCACTTGGAACTTGGCGGGGAGATAGCCCTCGGACGGGAAAGGCACTTTGGGCTCTTCGGGAATAGTGTCAGGCGGTACAACCGTGTCGGGCGGATTGACTACGGTGGTGTCATTGGGGTTTTCGGGATTGGGTGCGGGCGGGTTCTTCGGTCCACAGCCAACTATCACCAATGCAATGGCGAACAGAGTGAGATTTGTTTGTAGTTTCATACTTTCTACCCTGATATGTGTCGGGCACAACTTTTGGTATGCGTTGGGCATAACGCACAATAATTACTTTAACAATCAGGAACTTGCCCCCCGTTCCTGTTGATATACAGACACAAAGAAAGCGCAGACTTCGTGTTGCTTGTTTGCTAAACGAGGCCTTCGCATTGCCTAAAGAGTCAAACAAGCAACAGGAAACCTACGCTGATATGACAGCACACTATGCCCTATAAACAAGCATAGTGCGACCTACATCACACCAATAGGCATCTACTGCTACTTTGATTGCGACTCTTTTTTTCGAAAATTGCGAAGTTTCGTTTAGCCCAAACAAAGCGTCAATAAACGCTAATGATTATTGTCTGTACAGTCTTTTGAGACTTTACGAGTACAAAGGTACTACAAATTCTGCATACCTGCAAATGAAGACAAAACAATGAAAACAAATAAAATACAGAGAGGTACAAAAACAGGTCTTCAAATCCTTTATAAAGAATAAAAAAACACGTTGCACAAATCCCAATTGAGCAACGTGTTTTTTTATTTATTACAAGATGATGCTATATTACAGCCAGCGGACATAGCAGAAATCCATACGGTGGGGGAGAAGGTCGTTCTGCGGATACATACGCAAATCGAACTTCATGCCACCGGCGTAGTCGAACTGGTAGGTGGTTTCAAAGAATAGGTGCGAACCCTCTACCTTAACCAACTTCAGCGGCTCTACTTCGTAGAGTTTGTCGTTGTTGTGGGTAGAAGTACGGATAGCAACGAGTTCTACACCCAAGCCCTTATCGTTGAGGTTGTGGGTATCCAATTCGACAGCCACACGCACTTTCTCGCCTACATTCGGTGCATCCAAGTCGGGCATCTCGACCTTGACGGTCTCTATCTCGTCCCAGTGTGCCACCATATTCTCTTTCCAAGCGGCAATCTCTTTGGCTATCTTGTAGTTGTCTGCCACGAGGAGGGTATGACGCTTTGCAAGTTTGTTGTAAAACTTGGCAAAATAGTCATCCATCATACGCTTGGTAGTGAAACGCGGAGTGATCTTCGTTACCGAGTTTTTGATAGTCTGAATCCACTCAGGAGAGTAACCTTTGGAATTTTTTGCATAGTAGAGCGGTATAATCTCGTTCTCGAGCATCTCATAGATAGTAGCCGCATCGAGTTGGTCTTGGTGTGCCTGGTTTTCGTAGGTACGCTTATCAGTCAGTGCCCAACCTGCGCCTTTGACATACCCCTCGTACCACCAACCGTCGAGTACAGAGAAATTGAGTACACCGTTCATCTGTGCTTTCTCACCGGACGTACCCGAAGCCTCAAGCGGACGGGTAGGCGTATTGAGCCAAATATCCACACCGCTGATCAGGCGTTTGGCAAGACGCATATCATAGTTCTCAAGGAAAATAATCTTACCGAGGAACTGCGGCATACGGCTTATCTCGATGATACGTTTGATCAACCCTTGTCCTCCACCGTCTGCCGGGTGAGCCTTACCCGTGAAGAGGAACTGCACCGGATAATTCGGATTGTTTACCAACTTGTCAAGACGGTCGAGATCGGTAAAGAGCAGGTGTGCACGTTTGTAGGTAGCAAAACGGCGACCGAAACCGATAATGAGGTTGTTAGGGTTCATCTCGTTGAGCGCACGCACAATACGCGCAGGGTCGCCCTGTGTCTTCATCCAATCCTCTTGGAACTTCTCTTTGATATAATCAATGAGTTTGTTCTTGAGGTTCATACGTGTAGCCCAGATGATGTCGTCGGGTATGTCGTTATAGGCTTTCCACATCTCGGGATTCGACTGATCCGTCCACCATTCGATGGGGAAATTCTCCTTGTAGATAGCCTTCCATTCGCTGGCAGCCCATGTAGGCATATGTACACCGTTGGTAACATACCCCACGTGGAGTTCTTCAGGGAAATAGCCCGGCCATACGGGAGCAAACATTTTCCTGCTCACCTCGCCATGAAGCCACGACACACCGTTTGCCTCCTGACAGGTATTGAGTGCAAAGACTGACATCGAGAATTTCTCGTTGTTGTCATCGGGGTTCTGACGCCCCATGCCGATGAGGTCATGCCATTCAATACCGAGTTTGCCTGCGTACTCGTTCATATACTTGTAGAAAAGTCCCTCCTCAAAGTAGTCGTGTCCGGCAGGAACAGGAGTATGGCAGGTATAGAGACCGCTTGCGCGAACCACCTCTTTGGCTTGGTTGAAAGTCAGACCATCCTCCTGCACTAGGTCAACAAGACGTTGCAAGCCCATCAGGGCGGCGTGTCCCTCGTTGCAATGATATACATCTTTCTTGATACCGAGTTTTTTGAGGGCTAGTACCCCACCGATACCGAGCAGTATCTCTTGTTTGATACGGTTTTCCCAGTCGCCGCCATAGAGTTGGTGCGTGATAGAGCGGTCCCATTCCGAGTTCAGTTCGTTGTCGGTATCGAGCAGATAGAGACTGATACGCCCCACTGCCACTTTCCAAAGGTACGCATTTACCACACGTCCGGGATAAGGCACCTCTATCACAAGCGGTGTACCATCAGCATTTTTCACCTGCGTGATAGGCAGATTGGAGAAATTCTGAGCCTCGTAGTTAGCAATCTGCTGTCCTTCGGGCGAGAGAGTCTGGGTAAAATAGCCGTAGCGATAAAGGAAACCGATAGCGGTCATATCCACATTGCAGTCGGAAGCCTCTTTGAGGTAGTCGCCCGCAAGGACGCCCAGACCACCCGAATAAATCTTCAGGATGTGGGTCAAACCGTATTCCATTGAGAAATAGGCTATCGTCGGTTTGGAAGCATCCTTGGGAGCATCCATATATTCACGGAAATCAGCATAAATCTGATCCAACTGTTTCATAAAGTGTGCATCTTTGCTCAGTTCGACCATACGCTCATAACTGATGATATTGAGCAACATAATCGGGTTGGACTGTGCGCGATGCCAAGCGTCGTTGTCGATATAGCGGAACAGGTTCTTAGCGTCCGAGTTCCATACCCACCATAGGTTGTAGGCAATCTCTTGCAATTTGTTCAGATTCTCAGGCAGATTGGCGTGAACGTTCACTTCCTTCCACTGAGGCTGATTCACGTTACTTACTCTAATGTTCATTTCGTTTGTATGATTAGTTTGTAATTAGTTTTCTTTTTACATCCTTGGTATATAATTCGTTTACCAAAAAGCGCACAAAGGTACGAAAAAAAAACGAGACTGCCAAAGGCAATGCACAATTTGCAATGCACAATGCACAATGCCCGATGTGGCAGACTTTATAATGCGACAAAGCGATAATGTATCTCGCAGCCCATATCCGCCTGCATATAGAACGGTTTTTCTTCGGGGTCGCGGCAAGTATCCACTATAATATAAGTAGTGTTGCCGAAACGGGTGATTTCCCGATGATGGTCGTGACCACACCAGTACATATCCACGTGGTATTTGCTCAGCAGGGCGGTAAACTCATGGGTCTCCTCCAACGCATAATTGGAAGTATGTCCCTGCGAGGTATCCTGCTTGAACATATGGGTATGCGAGAAAACGACGATATGGCGGTAGCCGACCCGTGATTTCTCTTCCAGCAGATTGCGCAGCCATTTCATCTGTGGTGTACCGAGAGTACCCTCCGCAGAATCGAGACAGACAAAGAGGTCTAACGGTTTGCCGGTGGTCTCGTCCCTTGTATCGAACCAATAGACAGAAGTATGAAACAAGTCGCGGTACTCCGTCCATTGGTTGAAATAGATGTCGTGGTTGCCGGGTGTGATAAAAAGCGTGTCGCGGTGCGCTACTGCGGGTGCGGTTTGCAAAGTTCGGTAGGCGTGCGGGTAGTTGCCCTGTGCATTGACAAGGTCGCCGAGGTGGAGCGCAAAGGGGCAAAGCGGGTCGGACTTGTACGCAAGAACGAACTGCTCCAAATTGCGGTGGGTGGAATCGATATGCGAATCGGTGCAGACATAGATGCGGTAGTCGGTCGGCACAGAAAGGTGCGTCTCGCCCACACTGGCATTATAGTCCACCGAGTGTGCAAAACGGGTTGCCACTTCGGGGCTGGTGCCGTTGAACATACCGGGCATATCGTAGTTGGGGTTATTGCAAGCGACCAATAGCAGCAGACAAAGAGTCAATGGGATATTCTTTTTCATAGAGCGTCAAAATTTATAGGTAAATCCTGCGCGTGCGTATGCGCCATAGAAAGTGGCATTGAGGTGGAACATACCCGTCGGTTTGCACTCGCCTTGCACCGAGACACGCCAATGGTCATTGATGTCGTAGCGTCCGCCAAGCATAAAAATCGGCTGCCACATACGCTCCATCTGGTAGTCATCAATGTTGGCAAAGCAAGCCGAGATATTCCAACGCGAGGTCTGCGGGCGGCAGAACACCTCCAAGCGATAGAGCAGGTTGAACGGCTCAATATTGTTGGTTTCCTCGGTATGCCAGTCTCTGTCCCATGTGCTCATCACACGCCCGAACATACCGATTTGAAACGAAACATAGTCCATACGGTAACCCACGGAGAGTGCGGCGCAGAAATCCCCCTGCCGGTTGCGGGCAAGTGCACGATACAGCACCTCGGTTTCTGCAAACAATTCGCCCACAGGAAGCGCGAACTTCGGACGCAGGACAAGCGCACCCGTATAGTAGTTCGCTGTAGATGCCTGGAGGTTGGTTTGCAACTCGAAATACGGATTGACGGGCATCAGGGCTTGAATGTTCAGGTTGCCGAAATGCTCATACGTGCGGTTGTAAGCATACTCGGCACTCACCGACAGTTCGTAGCCCGCATTGCCAAAACCACGGAAGGAATGTCCGTCGCGGGCAGTGTACTCCTTGGGCGCAGCCGATACAGACAAACAGAGAACAAGAAGGACTCCCCCAAGCCCCCTCAAGGAGGTGGATGAACAAAGTAGTTTCTTAAGAAATTGTGGTTTCTTCATATTTTTTAGAGGAACATTATTAATCAGCCATTATGAGGAATATAGGGTTATCATCCCTTATCCTATGCTGAATCACCTATCAATCACCTATACCTTCTATGCGAAAGATAAGGAAACGGATATTGCCTATACTATAACCAACCTATAACGATCCTATAACAAATTCTTACGGGATAGTAATAACCGTCAGCCCCGCACCGCCGTGGTTGGGGTCTCCGTCGTGGTAGCGAAGCGGTTCGTCTCCGCGCTTGCGGCGTTGCTTGTTGTAGGTATCGATATAGTCGCGCACAATCTGCTTGACGGCTCCCGTACCCGTGCCGTGGAGAATCGTTACCTCGCCGGCATTGACCATCACGGCATCGTCCAGATAGGCGATAAAACGCTCCAACGCCTCGTCCACACGGCATCCGCGCAGGTCGAGGGTGCGCTCGAAAGAAAGGACACGCTGCCGCACCATAGAAGAATACCCTCCCCCATTGACACCTTTTCCTGCTTGCACTTTCTGCTCGTTGGGGGATTCTGCTTTCTGCTTGCGCAGAACACGAAGGTCGCTGAAATCGCGCATAACGGTTTTGCCGTTTATTGCAGCAGGAGCAGTTGCCGTGGGTACACTTTTCTTTGCAGGTGCGGGTTGCACTTTCTGCTTCATATTCTCCACGCGCTGACGGGCTTTCTGCGTGCGTTCTTTCTCGGCTTTCGCCTCTTTGATTTCGCGGATAGTGCGTTCGATAGCGGCATTGCTCTGTTGCAAGAGGTCTGCCGCCTGCTGTTTGGCTTCGTCCATCACCTCGCGTTTCTTGGCTTTGAGCCCCGCTATCTCCTGCTCGTAGTAGGCAATACGTTCCTCGAGGTGTTTCTCGCGCTGGCGGATATTCTGGCGTTTGTTCTCCCAATAGCGTTTGTCGCGGGCTATGTCCTGCAACTGCTTGTCGTAGTCGATATGTTCCTCGCCGACCAACTCCGTGGCATGGGCGATAATCTGCTCCGGGAGACCGATCTGCTTGGCAATCTCAATGGCAAAACTGCTGCCCGCCTGCCCGATAGAGAGTTGAAAAAGCGGACGCATCTGACCGCGGTCGTAAAGCATCGCCCCGTTGACCACACCGCGCGTCTGCTCGGCGAAATGCTTGAGGTTGGTATAGTGAGTAGTAATGACACCAAATGCCTGCTGTTCAACTAATTGCGTCAGTACCGCCTCGGCGATAGCCCCGCCAATGAGCGGTTCGGTACCCGTACCGAACTCGTCTATCAAAAGGAGAGTCTGCGCATTAGCATAGCGCACAAACGCCTTCATATTCTTCAGGTGTCCCGAATAGGTGGATAGGTCGTCTTCGATTGACTGCGCATCACCTACATCTATCATCAGTTGCTCAAAAACGCCCATACGACTTGTTTCCGCCAATGGCACCAACAGACCGCACTGGAGCATATACTGCAAAAGGGCTACTGTCTTGAGGCATACCGACTTGCCACCCGCATTCGGTCCGCTAATGATGAGTATACGGTTTTCGTCGGCTTGCAGCCGAAGCGAGAGCGGCACCACCGTCTTGCCCTGCTGCATAAACTTGAGATACAGCACAGGGTGGCGGGCTTGCTGCCAATCGATAACGGGTTCATTGCTTATTTCCGGACAGATAGCGTGCAGCGTCTGTGCCAGCAACGCTTTGGCACGCAGAAAATCCACATGCGCTAACATCTGTTCGCTTTGCAGAATGGTCGGCACGGCGGGACGCAAGCGGGTGGTGAGGTCTTGCAGGATACGGACGCGCTCGCGGCGTTCCGCACCTTCCAACTCACGGATATGGTTGTTGGCTTCCACCACCTGTTGCGGCTCCACATAGACCGTCTTGCCGGTAGCCGACTCGTCGTGGACGATACCGCCGATCTTGCGCTTGTAGGCAGGCGGAACGGGGATAACCAGACGCCCCTCGCGGAGAGTGGGCGTAACATCCTTGTCAAGAATGCCTTCCGCCTGCGCCTGACGCAGTATCTGCCCCAAAGCACGCCCCACGCTCCCCTGCACAACGGTCAGTTCATGGCGGATACGTGCCAACTCGGGCGAAGCGTTGTCCGCCAGACGACCGTACTTGTCAATCACGCGGTCGATAGAACGCACAATGTCACCGATACTCTGATTATCTGTATTTTGCGCAGGAAGCAGGCGTAACAAAGGAAAACGTTGTTCGTCCAAAGAGACAAAAAACCGCTCCAACTGACGGGCATAATCGAGAGTCTTGCGCAGGGCAAACAGTTCCGCCTCGTCCAAAAACAGCCCATCGATACGGATACGCCCCAACGCCTCACGGACATCGTGTATCTCCCCGTGCGGAAAATCCGGCGAACCGTCCTCAAGGATATGCTTCATCTCGTCGGTTTCCCTAATGAGCATTGTAATCGTTTCGTAGTCTGTCAGAAAAGTCATTGCGTCCACCTGTTCCCGTCCAAGGGGCGATGTACAACGGCGGTGCAACTCATCGCGGATAACGACGAAATCAATCTTTTCTTCTATATTGTCCGGATAAATCAATTCAATTAGTAATCGCTTAAGGTGTTATTCAATATTTAAGTCTTTTGTAGTATTACGAGATTTTAGTTTTCGTGTACTAGTAACTCCCATTTCTTTAAGCGTTTCTATACGATGTAATATATTTCCAGATCCTTCCGTGAGTTGTTTTGATGTTTTTTGATAAGTACCATATAGTGTATTAAGTTGATTACCCAAGATGTTAAAATTATCCACAAAACTTAGCACTTTCTCATATAACATATCTGCTGCATATAAAATCTTTTTGCAATTATCTTCTTGTCGTGTATTTTGCCATGTTTGTAAAACCAGATAAAGTGTCATCATAAGATTAGTAGGATTCACAATAATTACCCCCTGACGAAATGCATCTTGTGCTAGAGAATGGTCATAATTCATAGCCATGACATACGCCCCTTCGTTTGGAATAAACATTAACACATAATTCATAGAATTTGCCACATACTTGGGATATTGTTTATCTGCTAGTTCCTTAACATGTTTTTTTACAGACTCAAAGTTACGCTTTATCAACATCTGTCTTTCTTCATCCGTCGTGGCTCCTAAAGCATCTGTATAGGCAGTTAAAGATACTTTAGAATCCACAATAATATGTTTACCATCTGCACAATTCACAATCACATCAGGACGTAGTTCATTTCCATTTTCTCCCTTAAAACTCTGTTGACAAGTATATTCAATGCCCAAACGCAATCCACTTCCTAATAAAATATCTTCTAAAACTTGTTCACCCCAATCACCATGTACTTTTCCACGATTTTTTAATGCCTCGGCTAAATTGGTTGCATCTTGACTGATCTGCATAGTTTGTTTTTGCATCTCACGCAATGCCCCTTCCAAAGAGGAGGTATTTTTTTCATTTGCAGAGCGTGTCTCTGCCATCAAGAGACGCACATTCTGCATCTCTTGCCGTAATGGATTAAGTAATTTCTCCACATTGTCGGAATTTGCTTTATTTAATTCTATTTGCTGTTTCTTTAAGATGTCATTGCTTTCTATATTTAATTGAGCTGTTATTCTATTGGTTATTTCGTTAAAATGCTGTTCCTGAAATTGTAGTTGTTTTTGATACGCTTTTTCCTTATCCGCCAACCGTTCAGCCATATCTTTTTCAGTAGATTCCACCAATTTTAATGCATTATCTCGCTCATTTTCAATACAAATTATACGTTTCGTATAATCGCTTTTAATCTGAGTTGTTAGTAATTGTAAATCTTTTTCATTTTGTTGTTTTACATATGCCAACATATTATCTGTTATATGTTTCTTTTGGCGCAAAATTAATACAAAAATTGTAGAAACAATAACACATGCCAGAATAAAACCTATACAAAAAGACATCATTTCCATAAAAATAAATTATCAAAATTACTTAAACACCGAGACAATCTTATCTTTGATTGAGATAAATATGTTCTTAATCATAATAAATACTGAAATATTATCTATACTGCCATTTGCAAAAATCGTAAAGTTTTTCCAAAAATCTGAATTTCGATAAGTATTTAAGGAATTTCTAGGAACATACACATTGATAGATGAAAATTCCGCATCATCCTGCATAATCTCTACTTTCGGAGGTTCTATTGCATCTATAGTAATCATCTTCAAACTTTCACAATTTTCAAATGCAGATTGTTCTATTTTCTTAATGCTTGATCCTATTTTGACTGAAACTAAATTCACACAACCATAAAAAGCCATATTACCGATATATATAATATTAGGTATGCTAATTGAAATTAAACTTTCACAAGATAAGAAAGCTTTTTCTTTAATCTCAACAACACTATCTGGGATTATAATAGAAGTAGGATAGATTGGGACTTCTGCAAATGGAATATGTGATATAGCAGAGAAAGCCTCCTTTCCTATACTTACAACATTATTCGGAATTATTGTCGATTTACAGCCTACAATAAGAGAATTATTTTTAGTCTCTACAATTGCATTGCAATCATTACGACTATCATAAATAGAATTGTTAGCATCAACAACAATTGAATTTAGATTAATACACCCACAAAAAACAGAGTTTCCGATATGTATCACGCTACTAGGAATGACAATAGATTCGAGAATACTGTTTCCTATAAATGCATCATCGCTTATGCTACGGACACCATCTCTTATTGAAATTCTTTTGACAATAGTTCCTTTAGTTGTGTACAATATGTCATTTATATAAATGATGCCATCTGGTTGTTCACTCTCCCATATAGTGTTTCTAAATGCACAACTACCAATGGAAACTATATCATTATGAAAGATAATCTGTGTCAGTTTTTCACACCCCTCAAATGTACTTTCTTTTATTATTCTAACATTTTTGGGGATAATTACCAAATTGAGTGAGGTACAATTGGAGAAAGCATTTTCTCCTATAAATACTATACTATCAGGTAAAGTAACAGACATTAAGTTGGAGCAATCAGAAAAAGCAAAAGCACCTATGCTTTTTACCCCATCATATAACCGAATTGCAGCCAAATTTGGACATCCCGAAAATGCAGCAACGCCTATATCCCCTATACTTTTAGAAAAAGTGCAAGTTTGCAAACTAGTGCAATTCTCAAATACATAATCTCCAATTGTTGTTACCTTATCACCAATAGTAACAGATATCAAATTACAACACCCTTCAAAAGCGTTTTTTCCGATTGTTATTACGCTATCAGGAATAGTTATGGAATTTAATTGCAAACAATTTGCAAAAGCATAGTCTCCGATACTCTGTACATTACAGCCAATGGTAAGAGATTTTAAGTTAGTACAATCATAGCATATTCCGGCAGCAATATCTAATACCCCCTCTCCTATAATAATTGTATCAATGTTCTCACATTCAGAAAAGGCATCCTCTCCTATGTATTTAACAGAATTAGGTATAGAAACAAATGTAATTGTTTTACATTTTGCGAACGCATTGCTTTGTATCCCAGTAACATAGTATATACGTGCTTTGTAAAACACCGTTTCTGGAATTATTACCACTTGCAAATCTTTATAGTTGCTATTTTTTTCTAATGTATTAGGGATTACCGATACTGTATCAGCACCCGTGATACTATAAAGTATTCCCTCGTATTGAAAAAACAAGTCATCTTCCATAACACTTACATCTATGCTATTGATATATTATGATTCTATGTTTTATCCCAAGATGCGGACGTCTCGGACGGCGTTGCCGCCGACGGCATCATTGATTTTCTTCACCAGATCGAAGCGGCACTCAAAGAGTTGCGCCTTGAGTGCGGCACTCGAGATATGCACAACCAACATACCGTCTTTCACCTCCACGCTGCGTGTCAGGCGGGCGACGGTATCGCCCATCACCTGCGGCCACAGAGCCACCACCTTGTCTTCGAGAACGGTCTTTTCTAGCCCCGTCTCACGGAGATAGGTGTTCAGCACATCGGCTATGGACAGCGATTTACCGCGCATCATCAAGCCTCTTTTTGTTTGCGGAGCAATATCTGCTGACGGGTTTGAAACACGCGCACCGACTTGTCCAACCCGTTGAGTTGCTGCACCTTTTCCATACGTACACCCTCACGCTGGCAGATCTCCCAGAGCGACTCGCCCGGGTGCACCCATAGTAGTGTTTTCTCCTTTGGGGCGTATGCACGCTTGCGGCTCAGATAGACACGGTCGCCCACCTGCAAATCCCGCCCCAAGGCATCATTCCAATTGCGCAGCGTACGTTCTTTCACGTTCATACGAAACGCGATATTGGCATACGTATCACCCTCACGGGCAAGGATATACGTGCGTCCGTTGTTCTTCTGTTTCGGGTGCGTCAGATAAAGCAGTTGTTTCTCCTGATACGCAGTAAGCGGTTCCTCGTATTCGGGTTCGGGGTTGCTGTTGATCACTTTCAGCGGGGCAGTCTGCGACACCACCGTCGCCTTTTTGCTGCCCGAGTTCTTGGCAGTCGTCTTGCCGGTTGCCGCCTTCGTACTGCTTGCCGAAGCCAATGCCTCGGGCGTGGCAATCGTATCGAGACGATAGTCTTCTATGATTTTGATCAATTTCTTCGGATAAAACGGGTCGGTGGCATAGCCGCATTGCTTCAAACGGTATGCCCAACCCGAATAGTCCTCCACGGCTATCTCGAAACAGGTCTGATACCGTGGGCGCTGCAAGAAAAGCGAATGGTCTTTGTACGACTCGCCCGCATCACGGTACGTGCGGAAGCACTCGCCTTTGGCATCATCATCATAATAGTAGTTTCCACCCAACCAGTCGCTGGTGCACTTGATACCGAAATGGTTGTTCGCATTCTTTGCCAGTTCGCTCGTCCCCGCCGCCGACTCCAGCAAGCCCTGTGCCAGGATGATACTGGCTGGTACGCCGTAGTCCAGCTGGTTGGCCACCGCCACCTCGCGCCATTCCTCAATATAAGCAAGATAGGTCCTGTTTTGCTGCTGCGCTTGCAGGGAAACACAAGCCAAAGAGAATATAACAAACAGTGTTTTACGCATTGTAATAAATGATTTCAGTCTGCAAAATTACGCAAAAATTTGCATATCTGCAAAATAAGTCCTATCTTTGCCGCAAAATCGAATAAATATGAAAAAGTTATCTGTTATTTTTGCCATATTGGCAGCAGCGTCAATGTTCACAGCCTGCGAGTATCAAAATGTGTACCCGAAAGAAACCATCTATACAACCAACAGCAAAACACTGGACATCCATGTCCTTTCCGCTGACTGGACATACTCCTCAAAAGGCGGCTATTACTATTACACAGCCTCTGTTCCGGAACTGACAAAGACCATATACGACACAGGAGTTATCACCTGCTACCGCGAATTCAACTATGGTACAGCCAATGCCTACCGGATGAACCTGCCGCGTGTCTTTCCAATGGTGGACAGCGGTAGTAGTGAGGTATATCAACAGATTGTGGATTTCTCATTTCTGGTAGGGCAAGTAGAGATCGCCGTTACCAACTCCGACCTGAAATACGACCTCAACACCAATCCCGAATCAATGGATTTCCGTCTGAATATGATGTGGTGATTATAGAAAGATAGAAAAAACAGAAAAATATAGAAAAGGCTGCCCGGCACGATGTCGGGCAGCCTTTTCTATGTGGAGCTAACGGGATTCGAACCCGTGTCCAAACAAGGAACGTATACGCTTTCTACACGCTTATCTTGGCCTTCGTTTTCGTCCTACGGCAAGACCCAAGCCACCAACCGCAGGCTTATCTGCTTTGAGTTTCGCCCTTGCGGCGCAGCCCGCAATGACTATTCTGTATATTTCCGCACCGCTATACCCTATCAGCCTACAGACGCGGCTTGGAGCGATGTCTCGTTCAGGCACCTTGTACCCGAATAAAGTAACCTACTATACTTCGGTTAAGCAGCGAGAGCTACAGTATTGTTGCCAGTTATACTTCGCAGACGATATTTACGAGCGTCTCTGCAGTGCTCGGCGTGCTTACATACCCATTCTACCTGCTGTCAAAACCAAATAGCCCCAAAACAACAGACAAAACGCCTGTAAGAAAAACGATGCAAAAATACGACAAATAATTCGTCCGTGCAACTTTTTGCACAAAAATTATTACAAAGAACGATCAGTCAGCGTCCGTTCCCTGACGTATCGCCCTACCACTGCCTACTTTTGAATATACATAAAATATACAAAAATATACCTCATAATACCAATTACGGCAACGAGACGGCAAAAAGACGGCAACGACATTATCTTTTATGCGGATTTTTATGCGCTTTTTATACACTTTATGCATTTCCTGTCCTGCATATTGTTCATTTTGTCTCCCCCCTCTTTATAGTGTCCATTTAGAAACGCAATTTTGGGGTACACTTTTGCCCCCTGTCAGCCCCTGTTGAGGGTACCGAAACAGGGGCTGACAGGGGGGCGCCCCAAAGAACCGT
>DKEG01000017.1:0-29051 GCA_002452095.1 Bacteroidales bacterium UBA6828
AACGTCGATTTTTAGTCTGAAACTTTTGAATCGTCTGCAACGCCCTATTCATCGGACATCAAGCCACTTTTCAGCCTGCAATTTGACCCATAGACCTAAAATCGCCCTTTTTTCCCCATTTTTCTTGCCGCTTTGCGGCATAGGAGACTTAAAGCCTATCGGTTGCAGTTTCGGCATATATCAATGCCTTTATTCTGGAGAACGGAACGACGAAAACCATTTGCTACCGAAGAATGGAATAGTGTGACAAGAGAATCTGTAAGGATATTGCCGAAAGAATAAGCGTGCGCCTTGTCGTAGCAGCAAGGCAGCACCTCGCCCGAGGTGGTAACGACACACCCTGACCATAAACGGTAGCATAGGGCGGAGATGCTCCATAGGCGTCGCCACAGCGATTGCTTAATGTGATACCCCCCGTCTTTACCGATGACATAACGGGAATAACGGGAATTGGTCGGCATTAGCGGATTGCCATCAGCATAATCATATAGTTGCGCTGTCTTCAATGTCAGACGATCGGCACCCCAACGGCGATACATCCGCTGCATCTCTTTCCACTCGTGTTCATTCGTGCGCAAGCGCAGGCATTGCCATTCGATAACGGGAGTCCTGCCGCCGAGACGCTGCTTGGCATCGTGCAGGAGACGCAACGCCTCACGCACTTTTTCTATATCTCCGCCTACCCGATAGGCATTATACGATTGTTGGCTTATTCCGTCCAAAGAGATAATGATCCTGTCTAATCCGCTGCATACCAGTCTCTCCGCCATTAAAGGTGTTATTGACTGTGCATTCGTAGAAACAATGGTATATAGCCCCGCTTCGTGTGCCTCGTGTATCATCTTTGGCAGGTCGGGGTTAAGCAGCGGTTCGCCTTGAAAATAAAATTGTATGGTGTGTGCGTAGGGAGTAATCTCTCGGAGTAGTTTCTGCCACACCTCTGGGCGTAACAATTCTGCCCGCCCATGTTGCGGATGCCCGCCGCCCATACCAACTGGACACTCGGGGCAGCGCAGTTGGCAAAAATTAGCGGGTTCGACCGATACGAATGTAGGCAGATGACGCACCCGCACCATCCCCAAAAAAGATAGTGCATAAGACCCCCAACAGCGCAGTTGGTTGACCGCCCTACCTGCAAGGTATCTTATTGACACGACGCTCGTGGCGACCGCCCTCAAAGTCGGTTGTAAAGAAAATCTGTACCAGACGAAGGGCTTTCTCTTCGGTGATAAATTTGGCTGGCAAACCGAGTACGTTGGCATTGTTGTGCTGGCGTGCCAAACGTGCCAACGGTTCGTCCCAGCAGAGTGCGGCACGGATACCCTGGTGCTTGTTGGCGGTCATACAGATGCCGTTCCCCGTAGAGCAGATGGCAACGCCCATATCGGCTTTGCCCTCCTCAATAGCCTGAGCCATAGGGTGTGCATAGTCGGGATAGTCACAACTCTCTGTGGAGTAGCAACCGTAGTCGGTTACTTGTGCGCCCTGTTTCTCAAGATACTGACGCACTTTCTGTTTGAGCGCATAGCCTGCATGGTCGGACGCAAGGGCAATATGCAATTCATTTAACGGTTTCATTATAAGGACAATTCGTTTGACAAACTAAGCAATGGTGTGTCTTGTAGGCGATGCATAGTCGTGCGTCCCATACCGGGTTGCGCAATGCGCCTGTTGGGCAGGCTTCTTCGCAACGATGGCAATCGGCACAGATGTCTGTCGGCGGTGCTTTCGGCGCGGCTTCCACCTCCACTTGTAGCACCAATTCCCCGGGGTGTACCATGCTGCCCAAACGGGAATGAATAAGTTGATGGTTGCGTCCTATCTGTCCGAGCCCTGCCAACACCGACCAGCGACGCTCCAAGAACGGTGCCGAATCACAGAATATATGCTGGCTATCGGATACTATATCATCGCCGAACCGCTCCCGCAAAAGGGCATCCAATTGGTACAACTTCGATTTTACCGCACGGTGATAGTCGTGTCCCGATTTGGCATACGTGAGCAGACAAACCACCACGGTCTTCCCCCCCGCAACCAACTCACTCGGGTCGTATCGTTTCTCGCGGTTGCGTTCCAAATAGTCCATATCACCGTGCAATCCCTGCGCTACCCAATTATCCATATACTGCGCATCGCACTCCAAATGCATAGCCGTGGCTATGCCACAATCGTCAAAACCGACCTCCAAAGCCGCCTGACGAATATCCGCTTCGGTCATCCCTGGAAAATCACGTTGTGCAGCACAAGCGCAAAATTACCGAATATCAACTGGCAGGCAATAGCCAACACAATGATACCGAAGAACTTACGGATAATATAAATTGATGTGCTACCCACGTATTTCATCAGCCAACTCGTAGCGGTCAGGATTATAAACAACACTACAATACAAAGCAGCACAGCACAAATCAAGTTCGGTGTGCTGTACTCCGCCGTCATAGCAATCAGTGCGGTAAACGCTCCGGGACCGGCATACATCGGAAATGCCAGCGGCACTAAGTTACCCGAACCGCCGATGTCAGTCTTGAAAAACGTAACATCCAGTATCATCTCCAATGCCATCAAGAAGATGATAAAACCGCCCGCAATGGCGAAATACTCGATCTTGACACCGAATAGTTTCAGTATCCATTCGCCTAACAGCAAAAAACCAATCAATATGGTGGCAGAAGCAAGCGATACACGCCACGGACTGATTTTTGCCCCTTTCTGCTCCATAGCCATAGTGATAGGCATATTGCCGAGCGGGTCAATAATCGCTATCAGAAACACAAAGGCAGGCAGTATCTGCCAAATGTCAAGAGAAGAGAAGAAATTTCCCATACGCAGATGCTTTTTTTCAAGTGAATAATTTCAGCCCGCAAAGATAGTAAAAAATGAATTATTATGCAAAGAATACGAAATTATTTAATGCGAATTTGTGTAATCCGGATATTTTCTGTACCTTTGCAGTCTGTATCTTGCATATTTTTAATTTATTTCATCAGAAAATTATATGATTAACTCTCAAGACGTTAAAAACGGCATTTGTATTCGTATGGACGGCCGTCTGTATTTTGTGATTGAGTTCCTCCACGTAAAACCGGGCAAGGGCAATACAATCATGCGTGTGAAATTCAAAGATGTAGTCGATGGTCGTGTATTGGAGCGCCGCTTCAATATCGGTGAAAAACTGGAGGATGTGCGCGTAGAGCGTCGTCCGTATCAGTACCTCTATCAAGAGGGAGACGACTATATCTTTATGAATCAGGAAACCTACGAACAAGTGCCTATCGCACACGACCTTATCACGGGCGTTGATTTCCTCAAAGAGGGCTTTGTTTGTGATGTAGTAAGCGATGCTTCTACCGACACTATCCTCTTTGCCGAACTGCCTACCAAAGTCGAACTGACTGTGGCTTACACCGAGCCGGGTCTCAAGGGAGATACCGCTACCAACACACTCAAACCTGCTAAGTTGGAGACAGGCGCTGAGATCCGTGTACCTCTGTTCATCAACGAGGGCGAACTGATTCGCGTAGATACCCGCGACGGCAGTTATTGCGAGCGCGTCCGCTAATAAATAATAAATATACTTGTAAAAAAGGGATTGTCGAAAAAGCAATCTCTTTTTTTTTGTTCTCCCGCTTGTGTCTGCAACTCATATACATCCGTATAACTGCATCGGGTGATTATCGGGTTGTTATCGGGTGATTAACGGGTGATTCAGCATAGGATAAGCGGTGTTTATCCTGTACTTGTCATCAATCCCATACCCGCCTGGGACGCGGACGCCTCGTCCGCAGTGTGGATAGGTGAAGTGTAACACAATTTGCACATTTCGGAGTTTTGTTGTAACTTTGCGGGTGAATTTAATTTGGTGTATTGTGCAGACTACATAAATGGCAGAACATAACCTCATAGGAACAATTGGCGAAGATTTTGCAGTTCAGATACTCAAACAGAACAGACTGCGTATTCGGGAACGCAATTGGCACATAGGGCATCTTGAAGTGGACATCATTGCCGAAAACCGCAAAGAGATAGTCTTTGTAGAGGTAAAAACACGTACATCCACTTTCGGCGGAAAGCGTGCAGAGGAATATGTGGACGAACGCAAACGACGTCGAATTATTGCCGCAGCCAACGCATATATCCGCTATCACAATATACAGAAATCGCCACGGTTTGATATTGTAGGTATTCTTTTAGACCGAAATACACACAAGGTTGTAGAACAGACCTATCTGCCTGATGCGTTTACACCACGGTGCAAGACAATAAGCAACAATAGTTTCAGTGGTATATGGAGATGGTTACATAGATGTAAAATTATCCGTTGAAATCGAAAGAAATTACAATTCTTATAAAGCCTATATTATTGAGAGTTGGTAGTTAGTATAAATATAAATACCTGTTTAAGATAAAAACGCCGTTGAAATCGATGGATTTTGAATATGATGTCATAGTAGTCGGTGCCGGACACGCTGGTTGCGAAGCGGCTAGTGCTGCTGCCCGTTTGGGTAGTAAGACACTGCTTATTACTATGGATATGAATAAGATCGGACAGATGAGTTGCAATCCGGCCGTTGGAGGTATAGCCAAGGGACAGATTGTACGTGAGATCGATGCTCTCGGAGGACAAATGGGACGTATTACCGATTTGACCGCCATTCAGTTTCGTATGCTCAATCGCAGCAAAGGACCTGCTATGTGGAGCCCGCGCAGCCAGAGCGACCGCAAACGTTTTATCGAAGAGTGGATTCATACGCTTTCAACGACAGAAAACCTCTACATCTGGCAGGATGTAGTTACCAAACTTACCATAAACAACGGAGCAGTTATCGGGGTAAAAACCGCCTTGGGTATCTCTATAAAAGCACAAGCAGTAGTACTTACCAACGGAACTTTCCTTAATGGACTACTCCATTTTGGTAAAGCGCAAATACGTGGCGGACGCACCTCCGAACCTGCCTCATGCGGACTGACCGAACAACTTACTTCTCTCGGTTTCAACGCAGGAAGAATGAAAACCGGTACACCTGCACGCATTGATAAGCGAAGCATTCATTTCGATGAACTCATAGAGCAGCAAGGCGACAACGACTGGCACAAGTTTTCATACCTCGCCGATGTATCGCGTCCGCTCAAACAGATGAGTTGCTGGATTACATATACCAATCCACACACGCACGAAGAACTACGCAAAGGACTGCCGGATTCTCCCCTTTTCAACGGGCAAATCAAGAGTATCGGACCACGCTATTGTCCGAGCATTGAAACCAAGATTGTAACCTTTGCCGACAAAGAAGCACACCAGATATTCCTTGAACCGGAAGGTGTGGATAGTAACGAATACTATGTAAACGGTTTTTCATCCAGTCTTCCGTGGCAAGTACAACTCGCAGGACTCAAAACCATCAAAGGCTTGGAAGATGTAGTTATGTACCGCCCGGGCTATGCCATTGAGTATGATTTCTTCGACCCTACACAACTAAAACATACGTTGGAAACGAAGATAATCAGTAATCTGTTCTTTGCTGGGCAGATCAATGGTACTACCGGTTACGAAGAAGCTGCAGGGCAAGGTATAGTAGCAGGTATCAATGCGCACCAAAGCATTATCGGTGGAACACCATTTACAATGGGTAGAAACGAGAGTTATATCGGCGTACTGATAGATGACTTGGTAAACAAGGGTGTAGACGAACCATACCGTATGTTCACTTCCAGCGCAGAACATCGTATTCTTCTGCGCCAAGATAATGCCGACGTTCGACTCACAGAGCGCAGTTACCAATTAGGTCTTGCAGATACAACCCGTTACCGGACATACCGCGATAAGCAAACTGCCATTGCAGCACTTACACAGTATTTGCAAACCACCAGTATCAAACCTAACGAAATAAACGGTTACTTGGAGCAAGCAGGTGCAAGCCCGCTTTCGCAAGGCTGTAAATTATCCGAATTAGTATTACGCCCGCAAGTAACTATTCCCGATTTGATTGATACATTACCAGGTCTCAAAGAAAAACTATCAGAGATTATTCCATCAAGATTACAGCAAGACGAAATAATAGAAAGCACAGAGATTAATTTGAAATACGAAGGATATATCCATCGTGAGCAATTAGCCGCCAATAAATTACAACGTCTTGACCAGATACGTATTCCGCAAAATTTCGATTATCAAAGTTTACAATCTTTATCCACAGAGGCTCGGCAAAAACTAATAAAGATACAGCCAAACACTATAGGCGAAGCAAGCCGTATTCCCGGTGTAAGCCCTAATGATATTAGCGTTTTGCTCATATTTATGGGTAGGTAATTTTTTGTTTACTACGTAAACAAATTTATTTGTTCCACGTGAAACATTAATACTAAAAAACAATATGACAGCAGAAGAAGTAAAACAACAGATTCGTAACATTCCGGATTTTCCTGTAAAAGGTATTCAGTTTAAGGATATTACCACTGCCCTGCGCCAACCGGATTGCTTGCGTTGGATGCGTAATGAGATGGTAAACCTTTACAAGGATAAGGGTATTACTAAAGTGGTAGGTATTGAGTCTCGCGGATTCATTATAGCACCGGCAGTGGCGATGGAGTTAGGCGTAGGTTTTGTGCCTATTCGTAAACCCGGTAAGTTACCTGCTGAGACGGTAGAGATAAGTTATCAAAAAGAGTATGGTGTAGATACTATTCAGATACATAGAGATGCTATCTCAGACGATGATATAGTGCTTATTCATGATGACTTGTTGGCTACGGGTGGCACTATGGCAGCAGCAGTAGAGTTAATAAAGAAATTCGGTGTAAAGAAAGTATATGTGAATTTTATTATCGAACTTGATGTTCTTAATGGTCGCAAAGTGCTAACAAACGCTACTGAAGTAGATACGCTTATACATATGTAAATTTGGATATATATAACCATATTTGCGTTTGATTTATAGAATTGACTACACAGTCTGAATATATTACTACCCTACTCCAACGTATTCCACAAAGTCCGGGTGTATATCAATACTTCAATACCGATGGGGAGATTATCTATGTAGGTAAAGCAAAGAACCTGCATAGACGGGTGAATAGTTATTTTCAGAAAGACCACGCCAGTTCAAAGACACGGCAACTGGTTGCCCATATAGCCGACATACGCTATGTGGTAGTAGATTCAGAACAGGATGCATTTCTATTAGAAAACAACCTGATTAAGAAATATCAGCCGCACTACAACATATTGCTCAAAGACGGCAAGTCGTATCCGAGTATTTGTATCACCCGAGAACCTTACCCGCGTATATTCAAGACACGAACCATCAACAAGCGTGTAGGCGAATACTACGGACCATATAGTTTCGGCAATACGGTGGACTTGGTAGTAGAACTGATACATCGCTTGTTCCCTATCCGCACCTGCAACATTCCGATGTCGGATGATAGTATCAAAAAAGGTAAGTTTAAGGTCTGTCTCAAATACCACCTGCATAACTGTTGCGGTATATGCGAGATGAAACCAGAGAGCCGGCAATATGGCGAGTGGATACGCCAGGCACGGCAAATCATACGAGGTGACGCACACGAGATAAGCAAACAACTTGAAGCGGAAATGTATGCCCGGTCTGCTCAAATGAAGTATGAGGAAGCGGCAGAGACCAAACGCAAACTGGAACTGCTGCAACAGTTTTGCAGCAAAACGATTATTACCAATACTACGGCGGGCGATGTAGATGTCTTCGGGTATGATGAGCAGGATGATAATGTGTATATCTCTATGCTGCACGTACACAGCGGCAGTATTGTACAAGGGCAGACGATTGAGTATAAAAAGAAAGTAGAAGAAGAGAAAGAAGAGATACTGGCACTCGGTATGATGGAATTGCGGGAACAGTTGGGCAGCACTACCCGCGAGGTGATTGTACCGTTCATACCGGATGGTTTTGATGAAACGCTGCATATCTATATTGCCAACGGCGGGGACAAAAAGAAACTGCTTGACTTGGCTATGCAGAATGTACGGCAATATAAGCAAGACCGCCTGAAACAAGCCGACAAACTCAACCCCGAGCAACGGGCAACTCGTATATTGAGCGAACTACAAAAGATGTTGGGATTGCCTACCCTACCCGTTTGGATTGATAGTTTTGATAACTCGAACATTATGGGTACAGATGCTGTAGCCGGGTGTGTGGTCTATAAGATGGCTAAACCGAGCAAAAAAGACTACAAGCGGTTTGAGATAAAGACTGTGGAGGGAGCAGACGACTATGCCAGTATGCGCGAGGTGGTACACCGCAGGTACCAGCACCTGAAAGACGACGGCAGCAAGATGCCCGACCTGATTGTTGCCGATGGCGGTATCGGACAGATGCACGCCATACGCGAGGCAGTGGAAGACCAATTGGGGTTGTCTATCCCAATTGCGGGTTTGAAGAAAAACGACAAGCACCGCACGCAAACCCTGCTCTACGGCTTCCCGCCCGTAGAGGTGAGTATGCCTGTAACGAGCGAGGTGTTCCGACTGATGACGCAGATACAGGACGAGGTGCACCGGTTTGCCATTACGTACCACAAACAGAAGCGCAGCAAACACCAAATAGCAAGCCAACTCGATGATATACAAGGAGTTGGAGATATTACAAAGCAGAAAATACTGCAACATTTCGGTTCCGTACGCCGTGCTAAAGAGGCTACTTTGGAAGAATGGAAAGAATTGCTCGGAACAAAAAGAGGTTCAGCACTTTACGAGTATTTTCAGAGAAAAATATCGCGCTGAGAATCGCATATTTGAAACGACTATGAGTACTTATACAATAAAACAAGACTCTGAGGGCGGACTTTTTCTGCTCAATGAGGAGGGTAAGCGTGTACCTGCCATTGATATACTCCAAACAACGGAGCCGCACCGCGTGTATGCGTTCTATGGCAAGATGGGTGCCGGCAAGACAACATTTATCAAACAACTCTGTCAGGAGATGGGAACGGACGATGTAGTGAACAGTCCTACCTTTGCGATAGTGAATGTATATGATGTGGAACACCCCCACAATGGTGAGGTATATCATTTCGACTGCTATCGACTCAAAGACATCCGCGAGGCACTTGACTTCGGAGCAGAAGAATACCTTTATTCAGGAAACTACTGTTTTATTGAGTGGCCGGAGATGATAGACCGAATCCTGCCAGAGGATACCGTCAATATCCATATAGAAGTGTTGGAAAACGGAGACCGCCGATTAACCATCGAGGCAAGAAAGATAGAATAATAGAATAATAGAATGAAATGATGGAATGAGGCGGTGGCTTGCCATAGGGTTTCTTTTGCTTGCAGGGTGTATTTCTTTTTCGGGAATAACATTGCAGGCGGAGAACGTGGAACACGAAAATGTGCTCTATGTGAACTATGGCGGTATGTGGCAACAGGACCAGTACCTCAGTCCCCTACTCTACTCGGGTATGCGCGTGGGATTAGGCAACGAATGGTGGCAGCCGTTCAGGCAGGAGAGCCGCTTCGGGCGCCAAGGTAAACTGACCAACTGGGCACACACAGGGCGTGTGGATGTAAGTTTCGGTTGGGTGTATAATCAGCCGCACAGCAACGGAATGTATGCCTTGGGCATACAGGGCGGCTGGGGTGCGTTCTACACGTGGCAGTTCCCGAAAGCAGGCGTACAGATATGGCTTGGTCCGTACTTGGGTTTGGACTTTATGCCCCGCACCATACTGAGCAATGTGAACAAACCGTACTCGATGGATGCAGCGGTACAAATGGAGGCTATGGGCGGCGTAAGTTACTCGTTTGCAGCGCGTAAGACATCCTATCGCTTGCGTTATGCAGTGCGTGCAAACCTAATAGGCGTGGACTTTATGCCCGACTATTGGCAGTCGTATTACGAACTGACAGAGGGCATCGAGGGAATTGTGCGCTGTGCAGGTATGTGGAATCACCGCTATCTGAACCACGAACTGACACTCGATATGCAGTTTCTGCACTCCACGTGGCGTGTAGGGGTGCGACACGAGTACCTGGAGTACGGACAGAGCGATATGTGGTTCAGCCGCGAGCAGATAAGTGCAGTAGTAGGCACGTGTTTCCGCTATAAATTGAAACCGAACAAACGACTGACAGAATGGTAAAACGGGTGATATATAGCGTGTTAGTATGTGTAGTATGCGGGCTATGTGCTTGTACACATACCTTGGGTGATGTTTCCTACCCAAATACACCTGTCGGCAATATGGAGGCATTGTGGCATATTATTGACGAGAAATACTGTTTCGTGGAGGAAAAATGGGTGGACTGGGACGCTATCTATATAGAATATATGGATAGTGCGAAACAGATAGACCCTGAGGATAAGCAGTCGGATATACGTCTGTTTGACCAAATGGCAAGTATGCTCAACCGTCTCCACGACGGGCATGTAAACCTCTATACAGCATTTGATGTATCAAGCAGCGATGAATGGTATAAGGATTATCCTGTATTATATAATAGTCAGATAATCAACGATGTATATCTGCAAAATGCCCGCCGCGCAGGAGGATTGACTTATACAAAAATAGCAGGGGACAGTATCGGATATATTAGATACAGTTCGTTCTCGTCGAGTTTCGGAGTAGCCAATATGTACTATGTGCTGACGGCTTTCAAAGACTGCAAAGGTATCGTATTGGACGTACGGAACAACGGCGGGGGCGACCTGACCAATGCCTACAAGTTGGCGGCTACATTTATGGAAAATGATACCCTGATCGGCTACTGGCAGCATAAATCGGGCAAAGGGCATACGGATTATTCGGCAATGGAACCGCTGTATGTGCGCGAGAGCGATATGCCGAACAAGTGGTTCAGACCTGTGATTGTATTGCAAGACCGCTACACCTATTCGGCGGCGAACTCTTTTGTCAATGCAATGCGCTATGCCAAAAACTCACTGCTGTTGGGTGGCGTAAGCGGAGGCGGAGGCGGTATGCCGATGAGTTACGAACTGCCCAACGGGTGGACGGTGCGTTTCTCGAGCGTGAAGATGTATGATGCTGACCAGCAGAGCATTGAAGAGGGAATAGTCCCAGATGTATATGAAACGTTACGCAGTTCGGACAAGGACGACCTGATAGAACGGGCGGTAGCGATAATCAATAGAGCGTATGAACGGAAATAACATCATAGAGGTACAGGATATACACAAATCGTTTGGCACGCTGGAAGTGCTGAAAGGCGTCAATCTGACCGTACAGAAAGGCGAGATTGTGGCGATAGTTGGAAAGAGCGGCGCAGGCAAGACCACGCTGCTGCAGATTATCGGCACATTAGACAAGCCGACAAGCGGGACGGTGCGGATAGACGGAGTGGATGTCTTCTCGCTGAAAGAGAAAGAGTTAGCCGAGTTTCGCAACCGTCATATCGGGTTTATCTTCCAGTTCCACCAGTTGCTGCCGGAATTTACCGCGTTGGAAAACGTGATGATGCCTGCGTTAATCGGGAAAGTAGGACAAAAAGAGGCAAAAGCACGGGCGGAGAAACTGCTGACCGAACTGGGTCTGAAAGACCGTATGTCGCACAAACCGAGCGAGTTGTCGGGAGGAGAGAAACAGCGTGTAGCGGCTGCCAGAGCGCTGATGATGTCGCCGTCGGTGATACTTGCCGACGAGCCAAGCGGAAGCCTTGACGAGGCGAACAAACGCGAATTGAACGGGCTGCTGCTGCACCTGCGTGAGCAGTACGGACAGACGATAGTGATTGTAACCCACGACAAGGAACTGGCAAATATATCCGACCGGGTGATTGAAATAAAAGATGGTGTGATAGAATAAAAATATATTAAACAAAAACAAGGCAACCTATGCCTATCCTATAACCATCCACCTACGTTTGACTATACATAGCAAAAGTAAAGAAAAATGAAAAAACAATACCTTTATCTGCTCTTTGTGCTGCTGTTGGTCGGTTGCAAACATGGACGGCAGTATTTCCCGAGCAGCAAAGAGATGAAGCCGCAGCACGTGGAAATAGTGCGTTTCGACAGCGCACTACTAAGCGTGCAAACGACTGATATAGAACGTGATATACGGCGATTATACACGGAATATCCCGATTTTATGCCGATGTTTGTAGAGGATATATTGGGTATTCCCGTATCGGACACCGCCTATTTGGCAGTGGCGTTGCCGCAGTTTTTAGAGGATACAACTTATGGATTCAAGCAGACCAACCTGCGCGAGAAGCTGATGTTTGCCGATATATCGGATATACAGCGCAGTCTGGACGAGGCGTTTACCCGGATATGCTACCTGTATCCGGATATGCAAGTGCCTGAAATATATCTGTTTATATCAGGATTCAATGCGTCGATTTATTTCTTTGAAGATGCGATTGCTGTGGGAGCGGATATGTATCTCGGGAGCGATTACGAGTACTACAACCGCGTGGTGTATGACTACCAAAAACAGACGATGCGCAAGGAGTGCATACCTGCCGATGTGGTGAGTGCGTATCTGTTCCGCAACCTGCCCTATACAAGCACCAAAAGCCGTCTGCTTGACCAGATGATATACCGCGGAAAGGTGATGTACCTGCTGTCGGTGCTGTTCCCCACCCTGCCCGATTACGAGGTAATGGGCTATACAAAACAGCAATGGGACTGGTGCGTGAAAAACGAGCGGGCAATATGGCACCTGATGATGGACAAGCGCGACATCTTCAAAACCGAAAGCGTAGTGCTGACCTCATACCTTAATGAGGGACCCTTTACGGCAGAGATTTCGCAGGACTCACCGGGACGGCTCGGCACATGGATCGGCTGGCGTATTGCTGAGAGTTATATGGAACACAATCAGGATGTTACGCTACAACAACTGATGGCGGAACCCGATGCGCAAAAGATACTCGAGGAGAGTTTTTACAAGCCTTAATTGTCTGACCGCCTACGGCTGTTGGAGGTTAGACCGCTGCGCTATTAGAGGTTAGAGGTCAGATCGCTACGCTGTTAGAAGTTGGAGGTTTGACCCGAAATGCATGTTAATTGTTAATTCTTACTTGTTAATTGAATATGAATCGTACTGATTTTCCGATATTGGGTGAGCAGGTGTACGGGAGACCGCTCGTGTATCTGGATAATGCCGCTACGGCACAAAAGCCGCAGGCGGTGCTGGATGCCCTGATGGACGGCTACACGCACTGGAATGCGAATATCCACCGCGGAGTACACCACCTGAGCCAGGTGGCGACCAAGCACCACGAGGACGCACGACAGCACGTGGCGGATTTCCTGCACGCACGTTCTGCCAAGGAGATTGTCTTCACCAAAGGCACGACTGACTCGGTGAATATGTTGGCGTTCAGTTTCGGCGAGGCAATGGTGCACGAGGGAGACGAGATTATCGTCAGCCAACTGGAGCATCACTCGAACATCGTACCATGGCAAATGCTCTGTGAGCGCAAAAAAGCCGTGCTGCGGGTAATTCCTTTGAATAACGACCTTTCGCTCAATATAGAGGCGTTTAAGGGGCTTCTAAACGACCATACACGTATGGTGTCGGTGGCACAGGTGAGCAATGTGCTCGGCATCATCAATCCCGTGGAGGAGATTATCCGTTTGGCGCATGCGCATAATATCCCTGTGTGTGTGGACGGGGCGCAGTCGGCACCGCACCTGCCGATCGATGTGCAGGCGATGGACTGCGATTTTTTTGTCTGCTCGGCGCACAAGATGTACGGACCGACAGGCTTGGGCGTATTGTACGGCAAGGAGCAATGGCTCAACACGCTGCCACCTGCGGAAGGCGGCGGCGAGATGATTGAGCATGTGCGTTTTGAGCATACCACCTACAACGAACTGCCCTACAAGTTCGAGGCAGGAACGCCCGATTTCATCGGCAGTTTCGGTTTCTCGGCAGCACTGACCTATATGGAGCAAATCGGTATGGACGCTATTGCGCAGCACGAGGTGGAACTAAGCCGCTATACAGAGGAACAACTGGCGCAGATAGAGGGTGTACAAATATATGCCGCAGGGCAAAAGAAAGCAGGTGTGGTGTCATTCAATTTCTATAACGGCGATACGTTGGTACACCCCTTTGATATAGGCACGCTACTCGACCGGCAGGGCGTGGCTGTCCGCACAGGGCACCACTGCGCCGAACCGCTGATTGACTATCTCGGCGTGCCGGGGACGGTACGGGTGTCGTTCGGACTGTACAACGACTATGCGGACATCGATACGTTTATCGCCGCACTACAAAAAGCAATTATGATGCTTTGCTGATGCGGTGGGTCTTTTTTCTGCTGTTTTTTTGCCTGTCGTTGCCGGCGGGTTATGCAGCGGTTTCGCCCGATGAAACCGAACCGAATCGGCTGTTTCGTATCGTATCCTACAATGTGGAAAATCTCTTCCACCCCGACCAAGATTCTATCAATCCGGACACCGATTTTACACCCGACGGCAAGTACCATTGGACGTATTCCAAATACCGCCAAAAGGTGCAGCATATTGCACAGGTGATTACGAATATCGGGCAGTTTGACGGCGTAGATATAGTAGGACTCTGCGAAGTGGAAAATAAGCAATGTCTCAGCGACTTATGCAGCATATTGCGCCGTTTCGGGTATCAGTATATCCATTTTGACAGTCCTGACAAACGGGGAATTGATGTAGCGTTGCTCTATCGCCCGACTTTCCATCTAATCAGTGCCTACCCTATCCCTGTGCCGATTGCTAACGGCGAGACTACGCGCGATATTCTCTATGTATCGGGAATTTATCACAACACGGACACGCTGCATCTTTTTCTGTGCCATTTGCCGTCACAGTCAGGCGGTGCGGCTGCCACGGCGTGGAAACGCGAGGCGGCGGTGGCAGTTTTGCAGCAGCATATCGATTCTATCTTTGCTATGTCTCCAAAAGCGCAAATCGTCGTTATGGGCGATATGAACAGCGCACCCAAGGAGAATATCTATGGGCTGCACAATGCGATGCTGCATCTGCCAAAGCACTCTGACAGCCCGCAAGGCACGCATAAATACCAAGGACGATGGGCGTTTCTCGACCAGTTCTATCTGTCCAATCCATTGCTATATATTACCGATGTACAGGTTTATTCTGCACCGTATCTGTTAGAAGACGATCTGCGCTATCTGGACACCAAGCCCCGCCGCACCTATATCGGTTACCGCTACCAGGCAGGGTATTCCGACCATCTGCCTATCCGATTAACAATTAAATACAAAACGGATTGCCTGAAATAATTTCCAAGCAATCCGTTTTTATTTGATATTAATCACTTTTATTTGCTCATTTCGAGCATCTTGCGTATCGGCAACACGGCACGCGCGGCAACCTCGTCGGGTACCAGTATCTCGGGTGCCTCGTTGCGCAGGCAGACAAAGAGTTTCTCCAATGTGTTGAGCCGCATATACTCGCATTCGTTGCACTGGCAGCCGATACTCTCCGATACCTCCGGCGGCACGGGGATAAACTCCTTGTCAGGACACGCCTTCTGCATCTCGTGCAAAATACCACTCTCTGTAACCACTATAAAGCGTTTCTGCGGACTTTTCGTACTATAGTCGAGCAATGCCTTGGTCGAACCGATTACGTCCGCCTGAGACAAAATAACAGCCTTACATTCGGGGTGTGCCAACACGGGAGCATCGGGATACTGCTCTTTGAGTGCCAGCAATGCTTCGAGCGAGAACCGGCTATGCACGTGGCAGGCACCGTCCCACAGCAGCATCTCACGCCCCGTAACGCTATTGATATAGTTGCCGAGGTTCTTGTCCGGACCGAAGATAATCTTCGCATCCTCAGGCAGTTGATCGACGATTTTCTTCGCATTAGACGAGGTTACCACCACATCGGTCAGGGCTTTTACATCCGCACTTGTGTTCACATAACTGACCACCATATAGCCCGGGTGTTCTGCCTTGAAGCGTGCCAAGTCGGGTGCCTTGCAACTGTCCGCCAGGCTGCAACCTGCCGCCATATCGGGAATAAGCACTTTCTTCTCCGGGCAGAGTATCTTCATCGTCTCCCCCATAAAATGCACCCCGCACATTACGATGATGTCCGCCTCCACTTGGGTGGCTTTCTGCGCCAATGCCAGTGAGTCGCCTATGAAATCTGCCACTTCCTGTATCTCCGGCCGCGTATAATAGTGTGCCATAATTATGGCGTTCTTTTCTTCGCACAATCGGCGTATGGCTTTTGCCAACTCGCCGTTCTCGTTCTTACTCATAAAATATATAATATATTCTTTTATAAAAAATTCCTTGATAATAATAGTCTGTTCAAACTGTCGAAAAACACTCTACTATGTTTATTTTCAGTATGTTGCACGCATCGAAAAATGTCAATGAAACGTCAATCGTTTTGAAAACTGCAAGGTTTATACTTATTTCAACACTCTATTAACACCCCTTGTTGAAAACTTGTCGAAAAACCATTACATCCACTTTTTTAGTTTGAAAATCAGTAGGATAAGCAGTGTGGAGATGACCATCAGCCCGATAGCGAACGGATAACCTAATTTCCAATGCAGTTCGGGCATAAAATCAAAGTTCATACCATACATACTTGCTATGAGTGTCGGTGGCAAGAACACCACGTTCACCACGGTGAAAATCTTGATAATCTTGTTCTGCTCTATGTTTACCAAACCGAGGAACGTATCCTGGAGGTAGTCCAAACGGTCAAAACCGAAACGAGTATAATCGAACAGGGAATTGATATCTTTGATAATCATCGTCAGTCGCGGACGCAGTTCCTCGGGGAAAAAATCGCACTTGAGAAAATTGCTGATAACGCGCTGTTTGTCCATTATGTTCTGACGGATAATCGTAACTTTTTCCTGCAGGTTCTTGATCTGAATTAGGATATTCTCATCCACTTTGCCGTTGTGTGCCGTGATGTCTTGCGATAGCCCGGTAATCAAGTCGGTTGTGTCCTCAATCATATCGGCGTCTTTCTCCACCCGAGTCTCCATCAGGGCAACCAATACATGGTATCCTGTCGGAAAATTACGGGTATTGACAAACATCTTCTTCACCGTCTCGTTGAAACTCTCCAACTCCACATTGCGGGTCGTAACGAGAATGCTGTTTTTAAGAATAAAGTTCACGGGTTCCAACTCGAATGCCGTAGTCAGAAAGTTGCTGTTTGCCACAATCGAGTCGTCAGTCTGGATATACCGGCTCGACATCTCGATTTCCTCCATTTCTTCATCTTCCTGAATATCAATCTTCAGGAAGCCCTCAAGGGTGTCCTCTGTCTTGTCGCTTACATCAAGCAGGTCTATCCAGATTATATCTTTCTTATCCAACTCTTTGAGAGCGGTTATGGTCTTTGCCACCTTTATTTTCTCGCTGTCTTTATAGAATATCCTTAGTTCCGACATAGCAGCAATTTTTTTAGAAGTTAGATATTAGGTTTTAGAGGTTTGCCTCTATCATCTTGGTCAGTTCCACAAATTCTTCCACACTCAACTGTTCGGGGCGCTTTGTAAATATATTCTCTTCTAAGATCGGATTTCCCTTTCCTACCAGTTGTTGAAGAGAATTGCGCATCTGCTTTCGGCGTTGGTTGAAACTGGTTTTGACCACTTGCTTAAAGAGCCCTTCATCGCAGTCGAGATGCTGTCGTCCGTTGCGCGTCAGGCGCACTACCGCCGATTTTACTTTCGGCGGAGGGTTGAACACATTCTCGTTCACGGTGAACAGATATTCTATATCGTAGTATGCCTGCAGCAGCACACTCAGTATGCCGTAGGCTTTCTTTCCCGGCTTCGACGCTATGCGCTCCGCCACTTCCTTTTGTATCATACCCGAGCAGACCGGAATACGGTCTTTGTATTCCAGTACCTTGAAAAATATTTGGCTCGATATGTTGTATGGATAGTTGCCGATGACGCAGAAATCACCTTCCGGATAGAGCGCATTCAAATCTAATTTGAGAAAATCCCATTCTATCAGATGCAGTTCTGGATACCATTCCCGCAAATACGCCACACTCTCGCGGTCGAGTTCTATCGCCGTAAGATCAATGTTGGGATTTTTTAGGAGATATTGGGTAAGAACACCCATTCCGGGACCGATTTCTAATACCCGACCCGATTCTATGGTTTCAGCAATTCGTTGGGCGATACTCAGATCCGTCAAGAAATGCTGTCCCAAAAACTTCTTGGCACGTACTTGTTGCATTCGCTTGGTGATAATCGTCCATATTCTTGTTGTTAGGTTCTTTTCGGCCGAAGACTGCTTTTTTATGGGCAAAAACTTGCAAATCTGTCATTTTAGCAGTACCTTTGCGGACTGAATTTCGGCGCAAAGGTACTATAATTATTTGAGAAATGCAAACACTCGCACATTTTATTACCAAAATCATTGATTTTTTCTATCGCCCTTTTCGTCGGTATATACCTGAGCAAATATTCCGTTATGCAGCCTGCGGCGGCGGAAATATGGTGCTCGACTGGGTGCTCTATTTCCTGATTTACAATTTTTGCATCGGGCATAATTTGATTTATATCCCTACCCCGTTTGCCGCCTTGCCGCAACTCTGTCTATCGCCACATATTGCCACGCTTTGTATCACTTTCCCTATCACGCTGCTTACCGGCTTTTGGCTCAATAAATACGTTACGTTTACCCAATCCTCTCTGCATGGGTGGAATCAGTTGGGCAGATATATCCTTATCGTCCTGCTCAACTTGGCAATCAACTATTTCGGACTCAAACTCTGTGTCGATCTGTGGGGGTGGTACCCTACGCCAAGCAAGATGTTTATTACAGCCATTACGGTCGTCGTCAGTTACACAGGGCAGAAATACTTCTCCTTTCGCAAATAATAACCCTACTAAATACATACCATTATGAACAAAAGTATTCTCCGTTCGTGGGCGGTCATTCTCTTGGTGGGAGCCGCTTTTTGTATCGACGGTTTGGTGCACGGTTTGGATACTGCGCCGGTCGTTACCAAGATCTATCTGCTCCAAAAGACCGTCTATCTCACTCCCGAGAGACGCGATAGTCTCTATCTCGATTTGCAATATGCCTATCCTGTTGCCATTCCGGCGCACGACTCTGTTCTGCTATCCATTCAAACGCAGATAAAAACCGAACTCTTCGGCGAAGCGTTTGCCGATATGCAACCGGACAATGCACTCTCTGCCTATGCCGCACTCAATCATACGCAGTATATTCAGGACAACCGCCATTTGGCGGAAGAGTGGGGGGATAAAAACCACGGATCTGCTTTCTGCGAAGAACTGATTATCAATGCGGCACCTGCAGGAATGGCACGCGGTATCCTCAGTTATGCCGAGGACATCTATTCCTATACCGGCGGAGCGCACGGAATGAGTATCTGCTTGCTCAAAAACTATTCCCTTGCTACCGGGCAACCCGTTCACGAGGAGGATTTGTTCATCGACGACTATTTCGAACCGCTATGCGGTATGCTGGTCGATGCGTTGATTCATCAAACCGAGAATACCGATACCGAACGCGAACTGCGCAAACTCGGCTATAGCATCGAAGACATTGTGCCAAACGACAATTTCTTTGTCTCCGAAGAGGGCATCACCTACGTCTATATGCCCTACGAGATAGCACCCTATGCCCTCGGGCGCACCGACATCTTCCTCCCCTGGTCTGTACTTTATTCTGTACTGAAATAACTATCGTCTATATTCACAAAATATGCATTGTATGCATTTTCTATAGCCTCATAATACCAATTACGTAGAAAATACGTAGAAAGGACGTAGAAAAAAGCGGTGCTTATGTGGATGATAAGCCGCTTTTTTATGCACTATATTCATTTTTTATGCAACTTTTATGCATTATATACCACTAACTAAAACATTCCATATATGGCTACTAAAATCGCTGTCATAGCGGGTGCGGGTCCTGCGGGACTCACTTCCGCTTACGAACTACTGAAAAATACCGACATCCACCCCGTCATCCTCGAGTCCACCAATGCCATCGGAGGTATCTCCCAAACCGTACGGTACAAAGGCAACCGTATGGACATCGGCGGACACCGCTTCTTCTCCAAGAGCGGAGAGGTGATGCACTGGTGGCAGAACATTATGCCCACACAGGGTGCGCCATCCAAGGACGACCTTCTGCTCCATACTGCCGACAAACCCCTTTCGCCCGATGGTCCCGACCCCGAAAAGACCGACCGCGTTATGCTCCTACGCAACCGCGTCAGCCGTATCTTCTTCCTGCGCAAGTTCTTTGATTACCCCATCTCCATGAAGAAGGAGACATTCTTCAATATGGGCTTCCTGAACACCATGCGTGCAGGCTTTGGCTACCTCTGGTCGTGCGTGCATAAGTTACCCGAAACCTCCTTGGAGAACTTCTATATCAACCGCTTCGGGCGACCGCTCTATGAGATGTTCTTCGAAGGCTACACCGAGAAAGTATGGGGCGTACACCCCTCCAAGTTGGGTGCCGACTGGGGTAGCCAGCGCGTCAAAGGTCTGAGTATCAGGTCTGTGCTGAAAGATATGTTCCAACGCGCTCTCGGACTCAAAAGCAAGCACGTCGAGACCTCCCTCATTGAGCAGTTCATCTACCCGAAATACGGTCCGGGGCAACTGTGGGAGACCGTGGCAGACGATATCCGCCAACTCGGCGGCGAGATACTGCTGCAGCACGAAGTCATCGGAATAAACGTGGAGCAGGGTAGGGTAGCCTCTGTCGTTGCCCGCACGGCGGACGGACAGGAGCAGACTTTCCCATGCGACTATTTCCTCTCCACTATGCCCATCAAAGACCTCGTTCCCGCCCTCCGCGGTATCGAGGTGCCGCAACCCGTTTCCGACATCGCCTCAAGTCTTCCATACCGCGATTTCATTACGGTCGGTCTGTGTGTCAAGCAGATGCGCATCAAGAACCAAACGCATATCCCTACTTTCGACCACCGCGTCCCCGATACGTGGATTTACATTCAGGAACGCGATGTACATATCGGGCGTCTGCAGGTGTTCAACAACTGGTCGCCCTATCTCGTCAATGACTACGAACACACTATGTGGATTGGTCTCGAGTATTTCTGCACCGAGGGCGACACCTTCTGGAATATGCCAAAAGAGGATTTTATCAATATGGCTATCGATGAACTCGTCAAAATAGACATCATCAACCGTGATGACGTGCTCGATGCCTGCCATGTGCGGGTCAAGAAAGCCTACCCCGCCTACTATGGATCTTATTATCAGTTGGACACCGTCAAGGCGTTCCTTGATACCATTCCGAACCTCTACTGCCTCGGGCGCAACGGACAGCACCGATACAACAATATGGACCACTCTATGATGACCGCCATCGAGTGCGTCCGCAATATCCGCAACGGCGTTACCGACAAAACCAATATCTGGAATGTTAACACTGAAAAAGAATATCATGAGCAAAAGTAATATCTTTCGTTATATCGTCTTCCCGCTGACGATTGCCGTAGCGTGGCTGCTGGTCGTGTTGTATACGTTTAATACAAAACCCGACCTCAATGGCGATAACTTCAACTACTATATCTATGCCACCTCCTTGGCGGAAGGGAACGGCTATTGCGACCTGTCCTCGCCGGGCAGTCCCGCCACTTCCAACTTTCCGCCGGGCTACCCCATTCTGATGACCCCCCTACGTGCTATCACGGATAGTATTGTGGCGCAGAAATGGCTCAACGAGGTCTTTGTCCTGGCGAGTATCCTACTGCTCTATTTTGCCCTGCTGGCTCTCTCGTTGCCTATGGATATAGCCTTCACCGCCTCCATAGCGGGGCTCTTCTGTCCCCGCCTGCTCCATTTCTCCACGATGATGATGTCCGAGTCAAGTTTCCTCTTTATGAGTATGCTTGTCTTCTTTGCACTCATCCGTATGAGTCGGAAGGAAGACAAGTGGTGGAGTGAACTCACATCGCCTTGGTTCTATGTCATGCTTGTGGCATTGGTCTTCACCTACCATATCCGTACCCAGGGCATTGCCCTTGTGGCGGCCGTAGCCTTGGTTTTGTTGGTGCGTCGTCGTTGGGCGGCACTGCCCGCTACACTCGTCGGTTTTGCCCTCGGCTGCCTGCCGTGGATGCTCCGCAACCGGGTGCTTGGACTGAACGGCAACCGCTATCTTGATGCGATTATGGTGGCTAACCCGTGGCGACCCGAGATGGGTTCTATCGGCTTCGGCGAGGTGGTTTCACGCTTCTTCGATACCATCCGTATGCTCATCTTCAATGCCTTCCCGAGCACTATCCTCCCATTTGCCAAATTGAATTGTGATGAGCCTGTTTACACGTGGTATATCTACCTTTTGGGTGCGGTTATGCTGGCGGTTATGCTCCTCGGTGCATGGCGTCTCGGTAAGCAACGCTGGTTTGCTATCGGCTATATCGCTGCCACACTCGGTGTCATCTCTATTTTCAGCACCCCGAGCGGCAATCGCTATATCACCTCTGTTTTGCCTTTTCTTACGGCTTTTCTACTCATTGGGCTGTGGGCTATCCTTACGTGGCTTTTGCAGCGCAAATGGAAAGAAAAACGCTTTCCTGCCTATATTCTGCTGCTCTTGCTCTTTTTCTCCAAGGCGGGCTTGCAGGAGGAACACCAACTCGCGCAGCAGAAATACCCCGTCAATTACAAGCAGTTCTTCTCTATCGGCAAGTCCATCAAAAAGAATACACCCGTAGGCACCATTGTATGCTCCCGCAAACCCCAAATGCTCTATATGTACGCCGAGCGTCCGGGCGTGAACTATCTCTATACCGACGATGCCCGTGCCTTGATAGCCGACTTGGTCAGAAAGAATGTCGATTTGGTGCTTGTGGACGCCCTTGGCTATAGTTCCACCTATCGCTACCTTATCCCCGCCATTCAGCAGTACCCGCAGTTCTTCCCCCGTGTTCTTGCCCACTATGACAATACCGGTACCTACCTCTTCACTTTCGACCGCTCCCGCGCAATAAAGGAATTAGCATTGGAATAAAATTAACGGTCAATTAATGGCAATTAACGGAGAATAAAGAACACTCGTCAATGCTGCATTTTAACGGGTATTAATGGAGTAAAATATGTCTTTTCGCGCGGTGTATATAGTGTTGGGCTGCCTTTTGCTGACCGGTTGCGGCAATATCCGCCAATCGCAGCAGACGGTTGCCATAGCAGACAGCCTCGATACAGAGCATATCCTGTACCGGGACACTGCTGCCTTGCGCTATGCCGTCCGCACTCTGGATAAACCCTTTATCCGCCAATGCCACCGCACCACCCTCGCCAAAGCCTACTACTATCTCGGTCGTAACTATAGTGCCGAGAACCTTATTTCTGTTGCCGCCGACTGCTATATTGCTGCCGACAAATTGTACCCGCACGAATTACATCCTTCGCGGGCGAGTTAATTCGTGTATGGGCTTTATTTGTGGGCAGCAAAACGCAGATAGTACGGCACTTGTTTTCTACCAACGTGCCGCCGAATATTTCCGCAAAAGCGGTAACGAATGGCGGTATGCGTATGGTTTGCTGACTGTTAGTGAATACCTTTGTGATTTGGAAAAGTTTCTGGTTGCCGATAGTATTTTGCAAGTGGCACAACATTTTCAATTGGATAGTATTTACTATGAACGGCTGATAGAAACACGCGGGCTTTATTTCTATAAGCAGCAACAATATGATTCTGCGCTGTACTGTTTTTTGTCGGTAAAGGATTATGAGATAGAAAATGAATCCAAGTGTTTTCTATATCAAAAAATAATGCAAACCTACCGGCATTTGGATCAAGAGGCACTCTCCATTCCGTATGCAGAATATATTGTGGCTCACTCCAATACTGCCGCCTATCGTTCAAACGCCTACTATGTATTAGAGGAGTACGCCAAAGCCCAAAAGGATGTTGATCTGTTGGCTTATTATGCCCATAAACGGGAAGATGACAGCCGCGACCGTGAAGCCTTGAATTGCAGTTATGCATCTGCAGTACCTAAACTATGTTCGTATATTATCTCACCTAAAATCTCATATCATTGGCAAGTCGTAGTATTCATTATGGTAATGGTATGCTTTTCTTTGCTAATGTTATCCGTTCATTTGTATAATAATAAACAAAAACAACAGCATAACAGCAATATACTATTGCAACAAAAGGACATTGAGATACAACAAATCAACAAAGAATTAAAAAACAAACACAGCCAACACTTACAACAGCAAATCTTACTGTTCCGAACATTGTATCCTATGCCGTTACAGAAATGGAATGATTACTCTATATTTATGGAAAATGTCAATGCTATACTGCCTACACTCCCTCTAAAACTAAAAGAATACAATTTGACAGAACGCGAGATACAACTCTGCCTATATATTATATTGTATGACAACCTATCATTACCTGCCTTATCCATACCAATGTGCTACTCAGCAGGGAGTATGCAAAAAACGAAGCAACGTATAGCAGGGAAGTTGGGTACTACTTCGGCTAATTTATATGATATTTTGTTTGAAATGGCACTTTCTTAATAGCATAAAAGTCTACAAAAATCCATTTGTCCCTACCATTAAAATGTACATTACTGATTATCAACAATGTGCATTTTTATTTGTCCCTACCTGTTTTTTGCTGTATTGCAGAAAAAGCCTTACCTTTGTAGCGAAATTTTAATAAATCTAATAACCAAATGAAAAACATTTTCTTTTTGGTTGTATGTTGCCTATTAGGTATCTGCAACCTTTCCGCCCAAGCCGTAGTTGGCGAAAACATTATTCTCACTCGTGTATTTACCTTCTCGCCTGTTCTACCTATGGATAATAGCGAACATACACAAGGAGATGGACGTCCTGATTCAAATCAAATCCGTGCCATCATTAACGGCAAAGACCTTTCTGTCAAAGCAGACACAGGTATGCCCGCACGTGCGGAGGTGCGCAAAGAAAATGGTGCTTTGATAACCGATTTTCAAATAGTTACTATTCAAAAAGGCTTTGAAATAAAAAAAAGAGGGGAATTATTAATAGACAATAATAAATAATTTGTATATGTCTCACAAAAGATGTACCTTTGCGAGATATATACATCTTTTATTTTTATAAAATATTTAATCTATATCATTATGAAAAAGTATTTATATATCCTTTGCGGGTTGATGTTTCTGCAAAGTGCACTTGCATTTGATGCTATGGTATTTCCGACATTGGCGGGTTTGAGCAGAACGGTTAAATATGAATTTTTTAGTGACGGCTGTGCACCTATGTCTCAAACTACCCAAACTATACAACCCAATAAGGAAGTTACTATCAACGGCAAACAATACCTTGAGTTTTCCCAATCTATGTATCTTCGTGAAGCGGATAACAAAGTATATTTGTACAGCGGTCAAGGTACAGAAGATCTTATACTCTATGATTATACGCTCGGCGTAGGAGATGTACTCAAAGGTATTAAAATGCAAGAAACGGCAGAAGGACGGATATTTATTTACGATAATGAGACTGCTTTTACCGTTACCCGAATAGAAAACATTACGCTATTAGACGGCAAAGAATACAAAAAATGGACATTCAATAATGGTATGGAATATGTAGAAACCATCGGTATGTATGGAGAAAATGTTTGGGCAGGTGATTTCTTTTTACTGATTCAACAGCCTATTCCTGTTTGCTTAATAGGCAACCATCTTGTATGTGTCAGCCGCGATGGGCAACTGCTCTACGAAATGCCGCAAGAGAAACAGGAACAACTGCACACCTATTGTCTGTCATCACCGAAAGTCATACAGGCGAACCAATGGAATGTACTCGAAATTCAAGCATATATTGATCGTCTCGTTATCTATGAGTTTACGCTGTCTTCCGATACCATTATCAACAACGTAACCTACACCAAGGTAATGCAACGTGCCACACTTACTTCCAATGCTCCTACGTATGCAGCCGCTATCCGTCAGGAGAATGATAAAGTGTTTGTGTGCCACGATAGTAAAGAATACCTTTTGTATGATTTCGGTGTAAAAATAGGAGACGAGATAATGGTTTGGGGCGGATTGGATCATCCGACCACGCTATGCAAGAACATTGTAAAAGATGTGCAAACAACGGCGGACGGGAAACGTGTTTTAAGTGTGGAAATCCAACATAATACAGAGACAGAACCAAAGGATGAAGCACAATGGATAGAGGGCGTCGGTTCTACCCATGGGTTGCTATATACAGGCGTTACCTATATAGGTGGGCCGTTCCATTACCTGCAATGCGCATACACCAATGACGCACAAGTGTATAAACAAACAGGTGATACGTTTGCCGAATACGGCTGCGAATACAATAGCGATCACGCCTATTTCCCCGAAGGCAAAGTGTGGTCATATCGTATCACTCCACTTTGCACAGAAGGAGAGGTAGAGGCATATATACAACAAACGAAAGTATCAGGAGCGAAGACCATCAATGGGAAACAATATGTCCTGATAAACGACAATACACCTATTCGCGAAGACGGCAAGAAAGTATTTGCTTATGATGATAATGATAAGGAAGTGCTAATCTATGATTTTGGTCTTGAGGTGGGCGATAAAATCACATCTTACGATATGGGCGGGTTCCCTGAAGAATCGACGGTAACGGCTGTGGACTATATCACACTATTGGACGGACGCAAGGCAAAACGTATTCAGTACGACTATCGTGCAACCGATATCGAATATGTTGGTTCAACCTCCAATGTAGGCATCTTGGCACCACTTTACGGGTATGTATTAGAGCCGTGTGGTCCAATAGATTTTCTCTGCTGCTCTTACAATGGGCAACCGCTCTACGAGACATCCGCAGGCAGTTGTGATAACCTCCATTCCCTATTGGAGAATACCTCCACTGCCCCGCAAGCCGTTAAGTACCTCCGCAACGGGCAGTTGTTCCTTCAACTCGGCGAGCAGTCGTATGATGCCCTTGGGCGACCTGTATCGCTCTTGAACGAATGATACTTGATGCAAGAAAATTAATGGTTCAATTATATGGTTAATTATATGTTCCCCCAAATAATTAACGCCTGATTAACGATAATTAACGGAGAATTTTAATGGGTATTTAATGGGTTTAATGGAGACAACTTGAGTGACAATTTATGGCTTCCCAAGCCCCCCGATAATGTATATTTGAATAATTTTTGGCTATATTTGTAGCAAAGAAAATTAATGGTTTAATTATATGGTTAATTATATGTTCCCCAAAATAATTAACGCTTGATTAACGGCAATTAATGGAGACCCGCACAATGACTTTCACCGAATTAGCGGACATCTTGTTCCGCAAGGACACCGACAACATCCTGCTCCAACTCTTCCGCTACTGTTTTGTGGCGGTAGGGGCGTTTGTTGTCGATTACGGCACCTATTTCCTTACCTCCTACGTTATAGGTATTCCCTACCTTGTGGCGGCGTTCCTTGGCTTTGTTACGGGTACGCTGACCAACTATGCCATCGCCAAGTTTCTTGTCTTCCGCGGCGAACCAAAATCCCGTGTAGGCGAGATAGCGGGTGTCTTCGTCATTGGGGCTATTGGCTTGGTTTTCCTCGAGGCGGGAATCTGGTTCTTTACGGAGAAAGTGGGTGTCCATTACCTTGTTTCCAAACTGATTATGACCGTTATCGTCTTTGCGTGGAATTTCCTCGCCCGCAAGTTCTTTATGTACTCCAAGCGCTTCAACGTCCTCAAAGACAAGGCAAACCAAAACGAATAAAGCACATAGGACAAAACATACAAAACCTTTTGAGATTGTCTAACAAGTGTAGGCAGTCTCTTTTTCTATGTTCCTTAAACTTATTAGGCACCCTCTCTTTTTTGTATATTTTCATTTTTTTTGTGTATTTGGAAGCAAAAAATGCGGGGCGTGTTGCCCCGCATAATATGTTTTGTCAGTTTTGTTTCAAAAAGAAATAATATCCCGATAATGCTTTTTAATGGTTAATGGGCATTTATGGAGAAAATAACTGCGGTCGGGGCGTCCACACCTCGGAGATGGCATTAACCACAAATTAACGACAATTAACGGAGACAAAACAACCAAACGGAGAATAAATATGGAAATGGATTTCAGGCAACAGGATAGAGGGTTATACGGCGCGGCATAGTATCTCGGACACAGCGGCGAACTGCCAAATATTTTATTCTCTTCTCCCCTCCTTTGAAAGAGGGGCTGGGGGAGATCCTCATAATAAAAAAGAGGATTGTCATCACGAGGCAAAGCCTTCTCCCGATTATAGTACAGGGGGAGATCCTCATAATAAAAAAGAGGATTGTCATCACGACAACCCAATCTTTTTACTTAACCTTAAATCTAATACCATGAAAAACACGCTGCAAAAGTACTGCATATTTTTGATATGACCAAATAATTTGCAAGAAAAATATGTTTTATAGCACATTTTTGTGTTTTTTTGGCAACTTGACTTGCCATTTTTTTCGTTTTTAGCCGAAAAAACGACCCCCGTTTGTCGGTTTCGAGTTTTTGTAGTACTTTTGTAGCGTCTAAAAATAGGCGTTGGCAGAGCAATCCTTGGCGGATTGGCACGGAGTTTGCAACAAAACAGACGAACAGAATGTAAATCAATATATTAAAACTATATTATTATGAAAAATCTCGATCTTACACAGTACGGTATCACGGGTACTACCGAAATCGTACACAACCCTTCCTACGAGCAGTTGTTTGAGGAGGAAACCAAACCCGGTCTGGTGGGTTATGAGAAAGGACAGGTTACTGAACTTGGTGCCGTAAACGTAATGACAGGAGTGTTCACCGGTCGCTCGCCTAAGGACAAATACATCGTTGATGATCCACAGAGCCACAACAACGTTTGGTGGACAAGCGATGCTTACAAGAACGACAACCACCCGATGTCGGAAAAAGTATGGGGCGAGGTGAAGGCTTTGGCACAGAAAGAGTTGAGCAACAAACGTCTGTTCGTGGTAGATGCATTCTGCGGTGCCAACAAAGAGACCCGTCTGGCTGTCCGCTTCATTATGGAGGTAGCATGGCAGGCACACTTCGTTACCAATATGTTCATTCGTCCGACTGCTGA
>DKEG01000017.1:29188-30290 GCA_002452095.1 Bacteroidales bacterium UBA6828
ATGCAGAACTACTACCTGCCTCTCAAGGGCATCGCTTCGATGCACTGCTCGGCTAACACCGATATGGAGGGCAAGAACACCGCTATATTCTTCGGTCTGTCGGGCACCGGTAAGACCACCCTTTCTACCGACCCGAAACGTCTGCTTATCGGCGACGACGAGCACGGATGGGACGACAAGGGTGTATTCAACCTCGAAGGCGGTTGCTATGCCAAGGTTATCAACCTTGACAAAGAGAGCGAGCCGGACATCTACCACGCTATCCGACGCGATGCACTTCTCGAGAACGTAACTGTTGACGCTAACGGCAAGATTGATTTCGCAGACAAGAGCGTTACCGAGAATACCCGTGTTTCGTATCCTATCTATCACATCAAGAATATCGTTAAGCCGGTTTCTGCAGGTCCTGCAGCCAAGAACGTTATCTTCCTGTCGGCTGATGCATTTGGCGTACTGCCTCCGGTATCCATCCTTACCCCCGAGCAGACCAAGTACTATTTCCTGAGCGGCTTCACCGCTAAGTTGGCAGGTACAGAGCGCGGTATCACCGAGCCTACTCCTACTTTCTCGGCTTGCTTCGGTCAGGCGTTCCTCGAACTCCACCCCACCAAATACGCAGAGGAGTTGGTTAAGAAAATGGAGAAATCGGGCGCAAAAGCATACCTCGTCAATACCGGCTGGAACGGTACCGGAAAACGTATCTCTATCCGCGACACACGTGGTATCATCGACGCTATTCTCGGTGGCGACATCCTCTATGCGCCTACCAAGAAGATCCCGTATTTCAACTTCGAGATACCGACCGCTCTGCCGGGCGTAGATCCTGCTATCCTCGATCCGCGCGACACCTACAAAGATCCTGCTGAGTGGGATGTTAAGGCTAAGGATCTGGCAAGTCGTTTCATCAAGAACTTTGTTAAGTACGAGAACAACGAGGCAGGTAAAGCACTCGTTGCTGCCGGTCCGCAACTCTGATAGGGTAGGGCTTAGTACAAAACTAAGATACAAAAAACAGAGGCTGTCTAACAAGTATAGGCAGCCTCTGTTTTTTGGTGGGAGACGACGCGGCTTGCGTCGTCAAGAGCAATCTTTTTCTGAAGAA
>DKEG01000017.1:30409-59573 GCA_002452095.1 Bacteroidales bacterium UBA6828
GGTGATTATCGGGTTGTTCGTTATAGGATAGGCGATGTTTACCAATAAGTTGGCACTAAACCTTTTGCAGGGGGCGCCGACGCTACAGATTCCCTGCAAAACATCACCGGTGACGCGGGCGCCTCGCCCGCGGTCGGTTTGGCACAAACCGTATGACTATGCTCTGTATGGGAGACGTGAAGCGTAAGGCAGGTGCGCATCGCGCACTGAGTGCCGAAGTGACACGAACCCCTGTGGCTTGAGCAGAACTCCTGAGACAGAGAGGAGAAATGACGGCAACCTGAACTCGTACAACGGGTTTTAATGTCGCAAGTCCATTTCGACGAGGCATAGCAGACCCTTGGTGCCAACTGCCGGGTAACCGCCCGATATGCCTATATTGCAACCATTAGGAGATGCTGCACAACACCGTTCAACATCGTTCAACATCGTTCAACATCCTCGTAGCAGTGCAGATACTTGCTTTTTCAGGTGGAAACTTAAAATTATTTGTAAGTTTCGGAAAAAAGTTGTACCTTTGTGCGCTTTTTGTATGCACTATGGCATAGTGCTGCCAAAGGATTGCAGAAATAAATAATAAAACACAAATAGATTATGCAAAACAAATGGCTTGTTAGATTCATGGCGGTGATCCTCTTCTTGGTGTGCGCCTTCTACCTGTCGTTCTCTGTTGTTACTTCTCACTATGATAAGAAGGCACAAGAGTATGCAGGAGACAATGCTGCAAAAGAGTACGTTTACCTCGACTCTATTGCATCAAAGAAAGTATGGTTCGGCTACACGCTCAAAGAGTGCCGCGAGAAAGAGATTAACCTCGGTCTTGACCTGAAAGGCGGTATGAACGTTACTATGGAGGTCAGCGTACCCGACATCATCCGTGTTCTCTCCGGTAACAACACCTCCGAGACTTTCACCAAAGCAATGGCTTTGGCACAAGAGAAACAGAAATCCAGTGGTACCGACTTCGTAACGCTTTTCATTGAGTCGTTCAAAGAGGTGGACCCCAACGCACAGTTGGCAAGTGTGTTCTCTACTTTCGAACTCAAGGACAAAGTGAACTTCAACTCAACCAACGATGAGGTGGAGAAAGTGATCCGCGAAGAAGTGGATGGCGCGGTGAACAACTCGTTCAAAGTGCTACGTACTCGTATCGACCGTTTCGGTGTGGTACAACCCAATATCCAAAAACTCTCCCAGCCCGGTCGTATTCTGATCGAGTTGCCGGGTGTGAAAGAACCGGAGCGTGTCCGCAAACTCCTCCAAGGATCGGCTAACCTCGAATTTTGGGAGACCTATGACCTCGCAGAGATTCTGCCCCAACTAATACAAATAAATAACGAACTGGCACAGCGTAATGCCACTACGGAAGTACAGAAAACTCCTGCTGAAACGGCTACCCAAGAAGTGAAGAAAGACACTGCCCAAAATGATGACTTGGCAGCATTGATGGATAGTCTGCAAACCGACTCCGCAGAACTGACTCAGGAGGAACAACTGGAACAATACAAGAAACAGAACCCCCTCTTTGCCGTACTCAACCCCTCTGTTAACCAGGCATGGCAGGCATACCGCGGCCCGGCAGTGGGTATGGTACACTACACCGATACCGCTGCTGTTACGGCTATGCTCAACTCGCAGATTGCCAAGCAGGTATTGCCGCGTGACCTGCGTTTCGCATGGACAGTAAAGGCTATTGATGAAGCAGGCTCCGTGTACCAACTCGTCGCCCTCAAAGCACAGCGCGACGGACGCGCCTCGCTCGAGGGGGATGTTATCACCGATGCACGTGCCGACTTCTCGCAAACTAGTGCTTATGCCAATGTCTCTATGACAATGAACGCAGAGGGCGCAAAGGCTTGGCAACGTATCACCAAAGAGAATATCGGCAAGTCCATCGCCATAGTACTTGACGGTTTCGTCTATAGTTTCCCTACTGTACAAAACGAGATTTCGGGCGGTAGCAGCCAAATCACCGGTAACTTTACCGTAGAAGAGGCGAAAGACCTCGCTAATACCCTCAACTCGGGTAAGATGCCCGCTCCGGCACGTATCATCCAAGAGGATGTGGTAGGTCCTACGCTCGGTAAGGCTGCCATTCACGACGGTTTGTGGAGTTTCGCTCTCGGTTTCCTCCTGATCCTTATTTATATGATATTCTACTACGGCTGGATTCCTGGGCTTATTGCTGATGCGGCTCTGTGCTGCAACATCTTCCTGCTGGTAGGTATTCTGGCTTCGTTCTCTGCCGTATTGACCCTGCCGGGTATTGCGGGTATCGTCCTTACAATGGGTATGGCGGTCGATGCCAACGTGCTGATATATGAGCGTATCCGTGAGGAAATGCGTGCAGGTAAGAGTATGCGCCAGGCTATTGACAGCGGGTTCAAAAACGCTATCTCGGCTATTGTCGATGCCAACGTTACCAGTTTCCTGACGGGTGCTATCCTGGCTATCTTCGGTACCGGTCCTATCAAGGGTTTTGCCGTTACCTATATGATTGGTATTATCTCGTCGTTCCTGACCGCTGTGTTCATCACCCGTCTGCTTCTCGACGACTATGCAAGCAAGGAGAACGCCAAAGAGTTGTCGTTCGCTACACGTTTGACCAAAAACTTTCTACAGAATACCAAAGCAGATGTCGTTAAATTCCGCAAGTATGCGTATATCATCTCGGGCGTGCTGATTATCTTTGCTATCCTGGGGCTGGAGCCGCACGTGTTTGGTAAACTCAACCTCGGTATCGACTTCTCCGGTGGGCGCAACTATGTAGTTCGTTTCGCAGAACCGGTAAATACACAGGATGTTCGTGAGTCGCTGGACGATGTATTCAAAGCCAACCTCGACGACGACGAAACCTACTCGCTCAATGTCATCACTATTGGTAGTTCAAACCAGATCCGTGTTTCAACCAACTATCGTATTCAGGATGATTCGGACGATGCCGATTCACAAATTGAAAAACTGCTCTATGAGGGCTGCAAACCATATCTCGGTAATGTTACTTTCGATGAGTTCCGCTCAACGGAGATCAACCCGGAGGTGGGTATTATGCAGTCGCAGAAGGTTGGTCCTGCTGTAGCAGACGACATCACCACCGCTGCCATTTGGGCTATTATCGCCGCGCTGATAGGTATCTTCATCTATATTTTGATGCGTTTCCGCAACTTCGCTTACTCGGTAGGTGCTATTGCTGCCCTCGCTCACGATACAATCATTATTTTGGGTCTGTACGCTATCCTGTGGAAAGTGATGCCGTTCTCCATGGAGATCGACCAGTCGTTTATCGCGGCTATTCTGACCGTTATCGGTTACTCTATCAACGCTTCGGTGGTTATCTTCGACCGTGTACGTGAGAACAACAACCTTTATCCTAAACGGGATCGTGCTGTTAATATCAACAATGCTATCAACTCAACCTTCGGTCGTACGTTCTCTACCTCTATGTCCACCTTGGTGGTATTGCTGGCAATCTTCTGCTTCGGCGGTGAGACTATCCGTGGCTTCGTCTTTGCTCTCGTGATGGGTGTTATCGTAGGTACCTACTCTTCTGTATGTATCGCTTCGCCGTTGGCTTACGATATTACCAATGCAATGGATAAGCGCAAAGCAAGAAAGGCTGCAAAAACTGCCACTGTAAAGGCATAAAGCGGATAGGGTAGAATAATAACTTCAATAAAAACGAGGCTGTCTAACAAGTATTGTTTGGCAGCCTCGTTTTTTTATTCTTTTGTATTGCATCTGCCTTGGACGGTTTGGGAGACGTTCCCTGTCAGCCCCTGTTGAGGGTACCGAAACAGGGGCTGACAGGGGGCAAAAAAGTGCCCCAAAAATGCGTTTCTAAATGGACACTATACTGCGATAGGGAGAGAGTATTATGCCAAGTTGAAATATATGTGATGGTCTTTGGCTGTGGGTAGGGCGGCACGGGCAAGAAACCATTGGTCAAGGTTCAATTGCGGGTCGCCGAGGCGGTCGCGTATCTTTTGGCGGCGGTTCCAAATGGTGCGATCGGATATATTGAGCAAAAAAGCCATATCGCTATTGCTGAAGCCAAGGACACCAAGAACTATCACATGCTCATCTTGTGTAGTGAGAAGGGGATGGTCGTCTTTCAGGCGGTTCAGCAGGTTGCCATATAGCGTATTGAACTCCTGCCGCAATTCCTGCCAGTTTTCTTCCTTTGTAAAGACAATTTGCTCCAAATAATCCCTTACTTCCCGTGGCAGTTTGGCGGGGATATCATCTACGTGCAAGTGTTTTGCCATATCCATACGCTGGTAAAGTTGCCGGCGCAACGTATTTCGTTTTTCGTTCAATTCCGCGTTCAATGCGCGTATATTTGCCTGCATAGCCTGCTCTTTCTGGCGATGGAGCATACGTTTGTGGTGGTAAATAAAGAGGACTATCAGCAGGATGATGATAGAACCGGACGTACCCGCACCGATGGTTATCCACAGACGCTGGCGGGTGATAGTTAAACGGAGCGTCTTCTGCTGCTCTTTCTCAAGGTCGTACTGACGCGAGATAAGGTAGGTGCGGACATGGGCATCTTGTTTTACCCGTTGCCGAAATTGTCTATACACTTGTTGTAACAAATCATAAGCAAGTGCGGGTTCGTTTTCTTGATAGAGGAGTTGGCTTTGCAAATCATTGTATTTTTCACGGCTCCAATCTAAAAAGGCGGTATCTTGAGAAAATAATTGCAGATATGTTTTTGCCTTCTCAACTTTCCCCTGTTTTATATAGTACTTGGTTGGGAAATGTGCATAACGTGTTTTGTGGAGAGAATCTACAAGATACAAACTGATTGGCAACAGACTATCAAATGGGCTAGACTTTAGATTGTATTCTTTTTGCCAAAGTGTACTCAGATAGGCTAATGTATCATACTGCTGAAGTGCATAATCCATAGCCATATCATAGTATATGGTTTGCGTACTGTCATTGCTTTCCGATAACATTCGTGCAATATCCCGACAGCAATATGCAGCACGCTTTTTATCGCCGGCTTGTTGATAATAAGGTAAGGCTTGCAGGTATTTTTCCAATGAAAGGTGGAACAACATTTCGCTCTCAAAAATAGCACCTTCTATGTAATAAATCAGTCCCGCGACAGACGATGCGGTGTCTAAATACGGAATATATTGTTCTGCCTCCTTTAGGCACCACATAGCGTCCTTTACACGTAATGTATGTTCATACTCCGCCCCTTGGATAATAATGCTTCGCAAAGGTGTTTTTTGTCGCCAATATGTTGGAAATAATCCACTACAACGGGCATAATGGTATCGGGCGAGACGGGTTTCCATAGTTTGAGCGAGGCATATTCGTGCAACAAATACCAGTGCATTTGGTCATTTTCTGGCAACGAATCCGGGTTGATAGAAGCCAAAATTGCCAATGTACTATCAGGATGGGCTTCAATCAGGGCATTTGCGTGTATAATATCTAAATTCCTTACTTTCACACCGTTTCCGCAACCACCTAATATACAGATAGATACAAAAATGATGACTACACAAATCATCTTAAAACAAGGCGGGTAAGTATTTTTTCGGAGCATAAAATACGTGTATTGATAATCAGTGAGTTATAATCGAGTAATAAGGCATTTTTTAACAGGGTGGGTAAGTGTTAAATTTGGAGATGTTGCCCATTTCTACTACTTTTGCAGCGTCAAATGTTTCGCAAAGGTAAAAGTTTTCTTGCATATAACAAAATAAAAAATACACGTATGAAGCGAAATCTGCTATTGTTTGCCATTATGGCAATGCTGGTAATGCCGATGTTGGCTACAACCCCAACCAATGTGAAACGGCCTAATGGAATCAAAGTGCCACTTAAGAAAGTTCCGACGACCACTATCGGCTACACACCCGAAATCAAACCCTATTCGTTAGACGGGTTGTTTGACTACGAGGTAATTCAATCGAGCAATACCCTATGGATACTGGTGCAAGAGAATGTAGGTACAACGCAGGTGCATATAGAGTGTGCAGAGGGCATTGTGTATGAAACCACCGAAAGCGTATTTGCAGGTGATGTATTGGAAATATCGCTTGCTGATTGGCAAGCAGGCGAATACATATTGCGTTTGCAAAACAAAGAAAATATAGTACAGGGAGAGTTTGCTCTCTAATATCAACATTAACCAACTAAAATACTTTCTAAAATGAAAAAAGTTCTTTTTAGCAGTTTGGCACTATGTTTGATAGTGTCGTCATGTAGCAACAATGATTTGCTCAATTCGCAAATGAGCGGTGAGAACACTCCTACGGCGCAAATAGCAATAAAGGATACTCCGATGTTGCGAAAAGCACGTGCGGTTGCATTTGTACGGCAAAATCCAAATCTGTTTGGCAGCAACGTAATGGTATTTGAATCGTATGCCGAGTTAGATACCACGCTTAACCAAATTATGGATATGGATTACAAAGCGTTACGCATTTGGGCAACGGAAAACAATGTGCAAAATGATATTTTGGAATCGAATATCATTTATGGTCAGGAATGGGACAAAGCACAGGAATGGTTGAATGCTAAAGTGGATAGATTAGATTCTATGACTTATGGTGATTCCGGAATTACCTCACACATACGTATTCCAGACACATCTGTTCCTGCAATCGAACCTGCAGATAGAGCATTGGATAAATTTCTTGATGTTATGCAAAAGAATTATCCGCAGTATCTGCAAGAATATGATAGTTTGGGAGAACACTATATAGAACCGCTCGGTGCATTGGGTGAAGAAGCCTTGGTGAATGAGAAGAATCTTTTCTTGGTAGGCGACGAGGTACATCGTTTCTATAAAGACGGATTTGTATTGTGCGCGATGAAAGATTACGAGCAAATTGCCCAATACAATACAAAAGCCGAGGTAATGGATTATGTAGCAACATTGCAGAACAATCAGCAAAAGGCACCACAGGTAAGTACGGCTTATTTTGATAATGACAAAGATTTTACGGAAACAAGTGGCAAATACAGAATGAATATCAGTTTTACTGTAGGACAAATCCATACCATATTTGGAACTGATATGCGGCATTTGGATGTAAGGATTAAGAATTATCATAAAACCAGTCGAGGAGCCTGGATTGGAATTGCGTGCAAAACGAAATTAAATTTAAGTGCCGAAACTTCTTCTACATTCAATAAACAGCATACTTTCAATGTAAGTCGCAATGGCTATATATTAAGTTCTCATCGCAGATATATAAAAACAATCAGTAATCCCGGGCGATATGTAATGTTAACCTCATATAATTTGGATGCTACAAACCAGCACGGGCTGCAGATTAAAAGAATAAATCAATAATCAAATCAGTATATTATGAAAAGTTTTAGTTTAAGGCATCTTGCTCTTTGTCTTTTGATTGCCTTGTGCGTAAGTTCGTGTCGTAATAATGACGATGACATAATCTATACACATTGGTATCAGTTCAATTACTATCTGACAAACAATATAGACACAACTGTCACATTTTGCTTCAATCAGAATGATTATTCTACTGGCTTTCCTCCAAGTGAGCAAACCATAGTTCTTGCCCCTGCTACATCCGGAAAAATAAGCGGGATAACGCAACGTTCCGGTTTCCTAAAAACGGATAGCACATCGGGGGAACAGCCAATACTTACACCGGAAGAATCATCCACGATCGTGCTTTGGAATCCAAAAGGAGAGGATAGCAGCACTACTACAACCTATCTCTTGATAGGCGATACAAAACGAGACTTTGATTTAGAATCGGACAAATTGCCATTCTACACCAAGAATTACAAGGTAGCGATTGAGCAGGACACTATATTCAATTTCTATTTTTCAATAGATTCCGCATTTGTACAAACACTTAAATAACAGAGTTATGAAAACAATATATAAAATGTTTATCTTGCTGTGCGCCGTTGGTGTGTTGAGTTCGTGCGAAGCACCGGTAGAAAATATGAAATATGTGAGGAACTACACTTATAATTATTTCGTAACCAACGGCTTAACCAATGAGGTTGTATGTGAATATTCTGCAATATCCAAAAGCAAGAAGTATAACCATATAAAGAAGACTTTTGCCATATCACCTTCATATTCTGTCCCAATAGACCAACAGATACAGACACGAGGCGCAGACACCAAGCAGAGTATTCCTGTGCTGACATCGGAGAATCAAGCCGAATATATTCTATACGACTACAAAAATCGTCGTAAGTACGATGACCCATATATCACAATTGAGACAAACGGAATGGTATATGAGTCATACGACTTACAGAATGCCATTCTCCTAACGAAGAATTATCGCTCGGAGACGCTTAATGACACGACATTTAATTTCTATTTCACGATAGATGATGCGTATCTCTCTACACTGCGCGTAGAAGAGTAAGTGAAGATCTTTTTTACAGATAATATGGCGGTCTGCCCGGCAAGGGATTGTCAGGCAGACTTTTTTGCATAAAATCCGGCATTTGTGCAAATAGCAATATGATATTGCAGGGCAACCGCATCAAAACAACTTTTATGCACTTTATGCGACATATACAGAGCATAATGTGTATGAAAGCACCGCATAAAAAGGTGTTTACCTAGAAGTTGACACCAAAGGTTTCCTATGCCGCAAGCGGCAAGAAAAATGGAAGAAAATCGACAAAAGATATCCTACGCACTCGCTATGCGGTGCGAGAGAAATTAAAGAAATAAAGGAAATAACAAAACCTGCAAAACCTTGTCTTGCGGCGCAACCGGCATCCCACTGCGCGTTGCTTGCGGGAACCCCGTAACACGCGCCGTGCTCATAGTCATACAGACCCTTGGTGCCAACTGCTGGGTAAACACCCATAAAAATCAATCTCGTTGCCGTGTCGTTGCCGTCTTTTTGCCGTAATTGTACTATAAGATATAGGAATTGCATATTTGTATATTTGTATATTTGGGGAGAATATGTCCCGGCAAAGAGTGCAAAAAAAAGCGGCAGAGAGATTATTTGGCATCATTAGGTTCCGAACTATCATCCAATTTTGCTTCGGTTGCCCCGATGATATTGCGAGTATGGAAAAAATGTACTACCTTTGTAGCCCGAAAACAAACATTCCTCTCATGTTCATTATCGGCATTGCGGGCGGCACCGGCTCGGGTAAAACAACGGTGGTTAAAAAACTGACAGAACGCCTGCCCAAAGGCGAAGTAGTGGTAATTCCCCAAGACTCGTATTACAAAGACTCAAGCCATGTTCCCGTAGAAGAACGGCAGAACATCAATTTCGATCACCCAGATGCTTTCGAGTGGCCGTTGCTGGCAAAGCATATCGAGATGCTCAAGCGCGGCGAAGCCATTGAGCAACCGGTCTATGACTATCTGACCTGTACGCGCCAGAAAGAGACTATTCACATCGAACCCAAAGAGGTGATTATCGTGGAAGGCATTATGGCGTTGAGCGACAAAAAACTGCGCCAGCAGATGGACTTGAAACTCTTTGTGGATGCCGATGCTGATGACCGTCTGATCCGCGTTATGCAACGCGATGTGGTAGAGCGCGGACGTACTGCAGAGGCGGTGATGGAGCGTTACCAACGTGTATTGAAGCCTATGCATGAGCAGTTTATCGAGCCGTGCAAACGCTATGCCGACCTGATTATCCCGCAGGGCGGGCACAACAAAGTGGCGATAGATACACTGGTAAAATTTGTTAAGCAGCAACTCGCTGAGAAAAAATAACGTTTTATTCTTATAGTGGGACAGGGCAGTTCCCCAATATACGGTATGGTTGGATTCTTTCAACTCTTTTGGACGTATCTCAAGATTGGCACTTTCACGCTTGGGGGAGGCTATGCTATGATCCCGCTCATACAGCGTGAGGTGGTAGATCGGCAGCATTGGATTGATGAGGAAGAGTTCCTCAATATGATAGCCTTGGCACAAGCCGCACCCGGTATTATTGCCGTCAATTCGGCTATATTCATCGGTTGGCGGTGCGGCGGTTGGAAAGGTACGGCGGGAGCTGTACTGGGAGCTGTACTGCCTTCGTTCTGTATTATTCTGGCGATTGCCATGGTTTTTCGCAATTATCAAGACCAACCTGCTGTAGAAGCGATATTCAAGGGTATCCGCCCTGCCGTGGTGGCACTGATTGCCGCGCCGCTGCTCAAGATGGCAAAGTCTGCCAAAATGACATGGACGACGGCCGCCATTCCTGTGGCTGCAGCCTTGCTGATTTGGTTGGTGGATTTGTCGCCGGTGTGGATTATTTTTATTACGATAGTTACCACGCTGGTTTTTACGTGGTTGCGCGAGCATAAAAAGACGGCTAAATAAAGAGAACGGACATGTTGTATTTGCAGTTGTTTCTCAGCTTTGCCAAGATAGGTCTGTTCGGTTTCGGTGGCGGACTGGCTATTCTGTCGCTTATTCAGCACGAGGTGGAGACCTATGGTTGGATGTCGCAAGCCGAGTTTGTAGATATTGTGGCTATCAGCCAGGTTACGCCCGGTCCTATCGGTATCAACTGTGCCACGTATGTGGGCTATACCGCTACGGGCAGCGTGTGGGGCAGCGTGCTGGCGACGTTTGCCATTATCCTGCCGAGCCTGATAATCATGCTCACTATCTGTAAGTTGTATTTCTTTCTCAGTACCCGCTTCAAGACCAACCCCTATTTCCAGAATAGCCTGCGTATGCTGCGTTTTGCGGTTCTCGGACTGATTGCCGCTGCGGCTCTGGTGCTAATCAATCCCGACCCGTTTGACCCTGACAGCCGGTCTGCTTCTTTTATCGGTTGGGATAGTTGGGTGTTCTTTGGCGTAGTGTTCTTCTTAACCATTCTTCCACAGTTGGTCGCTCCGCTGACCCGGAAATACGAGTGGTGCAAAAAGGCGGTCGATTTTATCTCTCATCCCATTTTGCTTATTATCCTCGCCGGCATAGCAGGCTATTTTATTTATTAGCCTGCTTTTGCAGGTAATGCGGGTAGCATATGAGTGCTGCCATCACGAGCAGGATACTGAGAATACCGAGCCACAGAGTGGAAGAAGTGCCGATGGAATCGATAGAATCCGGGTCTAAAGAGTAGTTGTAGGTGATATAATAGGAGAGTACGGCAACGGCATTGTTGACAAAGTGCATGAGCATTGGTACCCACAGGCTTCCCGTCCACGCCAGCATATAGCCGAACATAGCCCCCATCAGCATACGAGGCACAAAGCCATAGAACTGGAAATGGACAAACGAAAAAATAATGGCGGTTGCCCAAATACCGATTTTTGTTCGCACAGAAAGAGACTTTGTGGAGGTAAAGGCGCCGTTGGAATCGGGTGAATTGGCAAAAAAAGACTGAATAGTGCCGCGGAATGTCAACTCTTCGGACATAGCGGGCAAAAGTGCCATAAGACTGACGTTAATCAGCAATCCTCCGATACTATTCACTTGCAGAAACTGCTCGGTCAGTTGGTTCGCTGCATCTTCCTGACTGCGCATCAGGGCTTCGAGCGGTTCGAGGAAAGCGGGTAGGGTGAGTTGTTGGTTAAGATAACTGAGCAGGTTGATACCCGGTATGGCGCAGAGCATCAGCACGACGGCAAAGAGTGCGGTCTGCCATTTCATACCACGGTCGAGGTGCATCCATTGCAGCGGTTTCTCGCAGCAAAAAAACGCCATAAGCAACGGTGGCAGGAAGAACATTGCCAGAGTCTGGAGAAACTGCAACCACTTGAGAGAGACGACGGATGTCCTGTCGGGAAACAATGCCCATACGCCTATAGCCACAAGCGTAAGGAGCCCCATAAAGGCGAGCCATACGATAAGGCGAATGAGTGTGGATGTATTCCTTTTATTCATTTTTATTGTATATTCTGTATATTTTGTATGCGTATTCTCTCAATAAAACCCTATTTTTTCTACGTCCTTTCTACGTCCTTTCTACGTAATTGCTATAGGGATGTATAAGAGTGTATAAAAATTGCATACGTTGCATAATCATAGTAATCATAGCGGATCGACATCAGGTAGTATGGTGGTGCCTTTGCAGTCAGGAAGAGTGAGCGTATAGCGTATCTGTTCCATTAAGAGTGATTTGGCACGAGCGATGTTGGCACCTGCTTCTATCTTCAACCGTATTTCGCGGATATATTGGTTCTGCACACGGGCAACAGATGGAATAAGTACTCCGCTGACACGATTGCCAAACACCTGCTGCAAAAGGGCTTGCAACGTAGAGGAAGCAATCTCCAATCGCTGCAAATCCCGATGACGTAGCATAAGTACAATAAGCCGATGAAATGGTGGATAATTGAACATTTTTCGCTCTGCTAATTGGCTATCAAACAAACTCTGATAATTGTGGTGTAAGACATATTCCAATACAGGGTTTGCAGGATCAAAAGTCTGTATTATCACTTCGCCCTGTTGTCCTTTGCGCCCCGCACGTCCCGCCACTTGTTCCAACATCTGGTACGCTCGCTCATAACTGCGAAAGTCGGGCTGATTGATCAGTTGGTCGGCATTCAGCACCGCCACCAGCGACACATCATCGAAATGCAGCCCTTTGCTTACCATTTGCGTGCCGATAAGTATGTCCACTTCGTGGCGCGAAAAAGCATTGATAATATCCTGGTAAGCCGTCTTATTGCGTGTGGTATCCATATCCATACGCAAGACTTTTGCTTCAGGAAAGAGTTTTTCTACCTCGTCCTCCAACCGTTCTGTACCAAAACCATGAACACGCATTTCCCCGCCGCAAGAGGGGCAGCGTTGCGGGATAGGAATGGAATGACCGCAATAGTGGCACACAAGGCGTGAGGTGAGTTTGTGGTAAGTGAGCGGCACATCACAATTGACGCAGCGCGGAGATTTCCCACAGGCAACGCATTGCAACAAGGGTGCATAGCCTCGGCGGTTCTGAAAGAGAATGATTTGCTTATGGCGGGACAATTCCTCGCGTATCCGATCTACCAACGGATCGGAGAAATGTCCGTACATCTCTTTGCGATGGTACTGGCGTTTCAGATCGATGAGGGTAATTTTCGGCAGTTGAAGACCGGCATACCGTTCCGAAAGGGAGACTAATCCGTATTTACCGGTGGTAGCATTATAGTATGAATCCACTGATGGAGTGGCAGAGCCGAGCAACACTTTGGCTCCTACAGCGTGCGCCAATATGATCGCTGCGGAGCGTGCGTGATAACGCGGAGCCGGTTCCGCCTGTTTGTACGACGACTCGTGCTCCTCATCCACAATAACCAAACCGAGGTTTTGCAGAGGGAGAAATATCGCAGAACGCGCACCGATAACGAGGTAAGGTTTCTTTGCACTACGGACAGTATGGTATATCTCCACCCGTTCCGCATCGGAAAAACGCGAATGATAGACCATCAGGCTGTTGCCGAATACCAGACGCAGACGGTCGGTGAGTTGGGTGGTAAGGGCTATTTCGGGGACGAGATACAGCACATTTCTGCCTTGCTCGAGTTGCTCCTGTATGAGTCGGATATAGACTTCCGTTTTGCCAGATGAGGTAACACCGTGCAGTAGACAGACCTCGCGGGACTGCCATACATGGCGGATTTCGTCTGAGGCTTCTTGCTGGGCAGGAGACAATGGATGCGCCGGTTCGATAATGCCTGTATAAGGCGCGATACGACTTACATTCTGCTCGCTTTCATCGAGGATTTTGCGTTCTACCAAAGCACGCACGACGGCGGTGGATTCGCCCGATTCTTCTATCAGCGTACGTTTCTCTACCAGTGGCGATGTGGCAGATAACCGCAGATAAGTCTCTAATACGTGTAACTGCTTGGGTGCACGGTTGAGCAGCAGGCGCGTATGCTCAATGTCCACGGAAGGATGCAGCGACAGATACGTGGCGGTACGGGCTGTATAGTTGTCGTCAATGATACCCGCAGGCAATGCGGCAGCCAGCACCTCGCCGAGAGTGCAGAGATAATAGTCGGCTATCCAGTGCCAGAGAGAGAGTTGGTCCCGGGTAACAACGGGTGTTTCGTCCAAAACGCATAGTATATCGCGCAGTTGGATACCCTCTTTGACGGAACCTGTATGATTTCCCAATACAATACCTGTCAGCGATTTGCGTCCGAGTGGCACTAAAACACGCATGCCCGCAGAGGGGCATGGTATGGAACCAGGTACGCTGTAGGTATATACATCACTGATTGCCAATGGCAATATGACATCTATCGTTGCCGTTTTTTACTCCATTAAAAGCCATTAAAGACCCATTGAAAATATCGCCTGAATATGCCTCCGTTAATTGTCGTTAATAGCCCGTTAATTCATATATCCTATGCGCTCGCATAGCAGCGGCGCGAGAGAAATTAATAAAATAAAAGAAAGACAATGAAACGAAAGAGATTTCCTTTAATTTCTCTTATTTCTCTTGCCGCTTGCGGCATAGGAAACTTTATAACAAAACCACCGATTATCTCCGTATTCAACGGGATTTATTGCTTATGTTCGTTGGCTATGGCTTTTTCGTAGCAAGCGCGGCAGAGAGGTTCGTAGGAGTCGGTCTCACCGAGGAGGACACGCTTGTCGGACGATACCAGGCGGTGGCTCACGTATGCCAAATCGCCGCAATGGACGCAGATGGCATGGGTCTTATATACGTCGTCGGCTATTGCCATTAGGGCGGGCATCGGTCCGAAAGGTATGCCCTTGAAGTCCATATCCAAACCCGCCACAATCACACGTATGCCGTGTGATGCCAACTGGTTGCATACATCTACAATGCCCATATCGAAGAATTGCGCCTCGTCAATTCCCACCACATCGATGTCATTGGCAAGAAATAGAATATTCTGACTGGAATCAACAGGGGTCGATTGTATCACATTATGGTCGTGGCTCACTACATCTTCTTCCGAGTAGCGCACATCAATAGCGGGCTTGAAAATCTCCACTTTCTGTTTGGCAAACTTTGCCCGTTTCATACGGCGGATCAGTTCCTCAGTTTTGCCCGAAAACATACTGCCGCATACCACCTCCACACTGCCGCGACGCTGTGCAGGCCCCTTGGTATCTCTTTCCGAAAACATTGTATTATAGTTGATTGTCTGTTAGTTATTCAAGTGTATGTCTATTGCCGTCATCTGAATGGTGGTGTGGTGATTGAAGGTGTTTTCCTCCAAGTGGTAGCATATATCCGCGCTATTGCCGTTCTGCAGATGCCGGGCTTTGTCGCCTTGTCCGAAGGCAATGCCTGCGATAGCCGCCGTGCGGTCGGTTACATCCAGATGCAGGTGCGCCCCCTGTTGTCCTACACGGCGCGTACTATGGTTATTGATCAAGTTGCGGGTTACGAAAGTCGGACGCGGGTTACCGGGACCGAAAGGCTCCAGATGGCGCAGGATATTGAAGAACTGCGGTGTAATGTCGTCCAACCGTATTTCCGCCTCTATATGGATAGCAGGTTGTAGTTGCTCGGGCGTGATATGTGCCGAGACGTATTCCTCAAAGCGCTGCTTGAAAGCGGGGAGATTTTCCTCGGGCATACTTAGTCCGGCAGCGAACTTATGTCCGCCGAAATTGGTCAGCAGATCGCGGCAGGAGTCAATAGCCGTATATATATCAAAGTCGCTCACCGAGCGTGCAGAACCGGATATTATGCCGTTCTCGCCGGCGGTTAGGACAATGGTGGGACGATAATACTGCTCTGTCAGGCGCGATGCAGCAATCCCGACCACCCCTTTGTGCCAATTAGGCGAAAAGACTACCGTTGTATGCTTTCGGTCGTTGTCGGGGTCGGAAGAGAGCATCTCCAGAGCCTCCTCGGTGGTCTTGCTGTCGTAGTCTTTGCGCTCGGCGTTGTAGGTATTGACGCTTTGTGCCTGCTGCTGCGCAAAAGCGAGGTCGTCCGTAATAAGCAGGCGCACCGCCTCGGCACCCGATTGGATACGCCCGCAAGCATTGATACGCGGGCCTATTTTATAAACAAGATCGGATATGTTGATTGTCTTGTCAGCAATGCCAGCTACCTGCATAATCGCATATACACCTACCGGAGGGCGTTTGTTCAGTTGCCGCAAACCATAGTATGCCAGCACTCTGTTCTCGCCTGTAACCGGCACAATGTCAGAGGCTATGGACATCGCCAGCAGGGGCAGCAGTGTATAGGCTTGTTCTTCCTGGATATGGTGTTTGTGCATATAGGCCTGCACCAACTTGAAGCCTACGCCGCATCCGCTCAGTTCCTTGTATGGGTAACCGCAGTCGGCACGTTTCATATTCAGTACCGCTGCGGCTTGTGGCAGTTCGTCGCCGGGGGTATGGTGGTCGCAGATGATAAAATCGATACCTCTTGCATGCGCATATTCCACCTTGTCCACAGCCTTGATACCGCAGTCAAGGGCGATAATCAGTGTGCAACCATCTGCCTGTGCCGTATCAATACCTTTATAGGATATACCGTATCCTTCGGTGTAGCGGTCGGGAATATAGAAAGTCAGGTTGTCGGTTTGCGTGCGTAGGAACGTGTACATCAGTGCCACCGCCGTGGTGCCGTCCACATCGTAGTCGCCATAGACCATAATCCGCTCGTGTCCTGCAATCGCTTCCGAGAGCCGTTCTACGGCTTTGTCCATATCGCGCATCAGGAACGGATCGTGCAGTTGCGAAAGCAGCGGGCGCACAAAAGCACGCGCCTCGTCTGCCGTAGATATACCCCTGTCAATCAGTAGTTGTGCAGAGAGCGGACTGATATTCAATTCGCGGGATAGCGACTCGCAGAGGGCTTTCTGTTCCTCATCAAGCGTATGTATGTTCCAATACGATCCCATTACCGGCATTTACAAATTTACACACTTATACATTTACAAATTGAAACCGGTCAGCGTCCTGCCATAGGGGCAGAACCTCGCGGTAGTGGTGCAGTTGCTCTATGTCAAAGTCTGCTATTTTCGTCCCCTCTTCGTTGTCATCAAAATGCACTATCGGTTGCAAGCGGGTGTCGTAGGCTACAGAATGACCATTATAGTGCAAACCGAGTCCGTCATCGCCCACGGTATTCACACCGCATATATAGCACTGGTTTTCCACCGCCCGTGCCGGTAATAGGGCATCCCAATACAGAATACGTATCTGTGGCCAATTGGCAACAACGAGCAGTATATCATAGCCGTGTCCCGTGGTGTTGCGCGCCCAGACAGGAAAACGCAAGTCGTAGCACACTAACAGGCGGAACTTTGCCCCCTTGTATTCTACTACCTCCCTGCTGTCGCCTGCCGAGAAAAATGCTGATTCTCCGCCATGGGCATAGAGGTGCTTTTTGTCGATGAATACGGGCTTTTTCTTAGGTCGGATAAAGAAACCTCGGTTGTACAGACAACCATTCTCCATACAGATAAAGGACCCGGCAATCGCTAAATCATACGTATCGGCACAATGCTGCAATCGCCGTATCGTCTCGCCGTCGGCTGGCTCAGCCAAGTCCGGGCGGTCGGTGCAGAACCCGGTAGTGAACATCTCCGGCAAAAGAGCCACGTCGGCTCGGTGAACCAACGCGGCAAGACGCTGCTCGGTCAGACGCAGGTTGGTTTGCTTGTCTGCCCAAGCAATGGGATATTGCAGCAGTGCTACTTTCACTATTTCTTTTTACCGCTCTCTGCGGGCTTGCCTATAGCCTCGCGCATAGCGGTGTCGGCTTGTATGTTTTGCATACGGTAATAGTCCATTATACCCAGATTGCCGTTGCGGAACGCTTCTGCCATTGCCTGCGGCACCAGGGCTTCCGCTTCAATCACTTTCGCACGTGCCTCCTGTGCCTTGGCTTTCATCTCCTGCTCGCTGGCAATCGCCATAGCACGACGCTCTTCGGCTTTCGCTTGGGCGATGTTTTTATCTGCTTCGGCTTGGTCCATCTGCAGTTGCGCACCGATATTCTTGCCTACATCAATGTCGGCAATATCAATTGACAATATCTCAAATGCCGTACCGTCATCCAGACCTTTGCTCAATACCAGTTTGGAGATGCTGTCCGGGTTCTCCAATACTTGCTTGTGGCTTTCTGCCGAACCAATCGAACTGACAATACCCTCACCGACACGTGCCAATACGGTGTCTTCGCCGGCACCGCCGACCAACTGATGGATATTTGCACGCACCGTAACACGTGCCTTGGCTATCAACTGAATACCGTCTTTTGCCACTGCTGTAACGGGCGGAGTGTCAATTACCTTCGGATTTACCGACATCTGTACAGCTTCAAACACATCGCGTCCTGCCAGGTCAATAGCAGTTGCCATCTGGAAAGGCAACTGAATACCGGCTTTTGATGCCGAGACGAGGGCGTGCGTTACGCGCTCGATATGACCGCCTGCCAAATAGTGTGCCTCCAATCCGTCGCGTTTTACATCTGTCAGACCGGCTTTGTGCGCCTCAATCAGACAGTTTACAATCCTCGTGGGGGGCACCTTACGGATACGCATCAGGAACAACTGCACCAGCGATACGCGCACCCCGCTCACTTGGGCGTTCACCCAAAGCATAAAGGGTACATAATAGAAAAAGATAATCAAAAAGACGGCCAATATAGCCAATAGTACAATCATACCTACATCCATAATCGTGTTTTTTTATTTGGTTTGACAATATCTCTAACTGATAATTTCCTGAATTATAGTTTCCAAGCGCGGCACATGTTGTGCCGCAAGACAGGTTTTGTAAGTTTTGTTTTATTCGTTTTCGTTATTTGAACGGGATTAACAACGCATATTAATTGTTAATTAACGTAAGCATAATGGCATACTTTGCCGCCGTAGGCGAATGAGATTTATGGCAATTTATGGAGGCAAAAACAAAGATTTACTTAGATTTCTTGCCGCTTTGCGGCAAAGGAACTTTTATATCGAACTCACGTTAATTATTACTTATTAATTGTTTGTTGTTCCTTGCGTTCCTTGTCCATCTCCTTGGCATCACGTTCCAGAGTTTCTATTTTCTTGCCGGGCGAGGCAAGTTCCACTTTCGACTCAATGGATGTGTCTAATGCCATTTTCTGCAAAGTATGGCTGCGGATAAAACCATACACCGCCAATGCGGCTGCTACAATAGCCGCTGCCAACGTGATATGTCCCGCCACGGCACCGATACGCAGATAAGCCGCTGCCACTGCACCCGCCAGACTCAAAAAACCGGCAACGCCCGCTATGCCGAAACCGGGCAGCAGAAACAACTCCAGCAACAGCAGAATCACCCCTGCCACTATCAGAATAACAACCAATGCAATGTCCATAAGGTTAAGAGTTTTTGTTTGCGCTGCAAAGTTACCTTAAATCTTTGATATATGCAAGCACGGTCTCTTTTTTCGCTCATATCTGCCGTTTTTCCCTATAATTCTCTCGGTTAGTGGTTATAGCCCCCCCTTTTGTTATGCTATCAGGTCTATGATATTCGTATGTGATTTGTATGTGATTCGTATGTGATTAGGCGGTTTTTGCTTGTATTTCAGTGAGTTACTGAATGTAAGATGATTATCAGGCAGTTGGCACACGGTCTCGCTTCAGACTGACTGTTTTAGGACGCTTGAACGGCAACTTTTTGTGGAATATAAGTTCGGAACTTGTGCAAGTCGCATTTTTTTTGTATCTTTGCGGGCTAAAAGCAAACAGGGAATGCAGTTCAAGGACATCATAGGGCAGCAGGCGGTCAAAGAGCGGCTTATTCAGGCGGTTCGGGAGGGGCGTGTTCCCCATGCGCAACTGCTGACGGGGCCTGCAGGTGTAGGCAAATTGCAACTCGCTATTGCCTACGCGCAGTATCTCAACTGCCCGAACCGTACCGCAGAGGACTCGTGCGGTATATGTCCTACCTGTCTGCAGTATCAGAACTTGCAGCATCCAGATCTCCATTTTGCTTTCCCCATCGTCAAAGACGACAAGAAAGATGTCTGCAACGATTTCTTCGAACCGTTCCGCAATCTGCTCTTGCAGCGCGGTTACTTTGACCTTGACGACTGGTACAGGGCGTTGGGGGTGGAGACCAAGCAGGGAATGATCTACGAGAAAGAGAGTTCGGAGATTATACGCAAACTCAGCCTCAAGGCGTTTGGTGACGGCTACAAGGTAATGATTATCTGGCAGCCGGAGAAAATGAATACTACCTGCGCCAATAAATTGCTCAAACTGCTAGAGGAACCGCCCGAGCAGACGGTTTTCCTGTTGGTGAGCGAGCATCCCGAGCAGTTGCTCTCCACCATTCTCTCCCGTGTGCAGCAGATACGTGTGCCGCGTTTGCCGGACGAGGAGATTAGTTCGGCACTGCAAGAACGCCTGCATATTGCCCCCGCTGCGGCTGCCGACTATGCCCATATTGCCAATGGCAGTTACCTCGCAGCACGGAAACTTGCCGAGGCTGACGATGAGACTACGCGGGAGTTTAATGACTTTGTTGCTCTGATGCGCGATGCCTATACGGTGGGTGTCCTGCGCGACCCGCAGAAGAAATTCGAGTCGCTCTCCCGCCTGCGCAAATGGAGCCAGGATATGGCGGATGCCAAGGTGGGGCGCGAGAAACAGAAACGCTTTCTGCAATACGCCCAGCGGCAGGTGCGTGAGAACTTTATTTACAATCTGCAGCACCCCGAGATGAACTACCAGACCACGCCCGAGCGGGAATTTTCCACCCGCTTTGCGCCCTTTATCCATACGGGCAATGTGGAACGGATAATGAACGAACTGGGCAAGGCGGAACGGCAGATTGAGCAGAACGGCAATGCCAAGATTATATTCTTCGACCTCTGCCTGCAGATGATAGTGCTGATAAAGAAATGAAACCGCCTGCGGCTGTTGGAGGTTAGAAGTTAGAGTCGCCCTGTATGTCAATTGTTAATTATTACTTGTTAATTGATAAAAATGGAAGATAAGTTTACACTGAATAATGCCTCCTGTTGCTTTCTGGCAAAAGGCTGCTGCCGCAACTCGGCACACATGCTGCCAGTTACCGACTGGCTTTGCGACCTGCCGGAGAATGTGGCGGAGACCGACCTCGTGGAAGTGCAGTTCAAGAATACCCGCAAGGGCTACTATCACAATGTGCAACACCTGCCTTTGGAGAAAGGTTCTACCATAGTAGTGGCATCCAATCCCGGTACCGACCTCGGCGAGGTAGTGCTGACGGGGCGGCTGGTTAAACTGCAAATGCAGAAAAACCATATCGATACCACCCGTTATGAGGTGCGTGATGTATTGCGTTTTGCTACCGAGGAAGACATAGAGCGTGCCGAACAGGCACACGCCAAAGAGCAGGAGACGATGATCAAAGCCCGCCGGTTGGCTAAGTCGCTCGGTCTGGAGATGAAGATAGGCGATGTGGAGTACCAGGGCGACGGGTCGAAGGCTATCTTTTACTATATTGCCGACGGGCGTGTCGATTTTCGCCAACTCATCAAGGTATATGCCGAAACATTCCGTATCCGCGTGGAGATGAAACAGATCGGCGCACGTCAGGAGGCAGGACGTATAGGCGGAACGGGACCTTGCGGGCGCGAACTGTGTTGCACTACATGGATGACCAATTTCTCCTCGGTCGGTACGGGGGCTGCACGCTTGCAGAATATATCGCCAAATCCGCAGAAGTTGGCAGGTATGTGCGCTAAACTCAAATGCTGTCTCAATTTCGAGGTTCCTGTCTATGAGGAGGCGGTACGCCGGATGCCGCAACGCAATATCCCGCTGGAAACCAAAGAGGGGACGTACTATCTCTTTACTACCGATCCGCTCAAAGGAACTGCCACGTATTCGACCGACCAGCGTATGCCTGTCAATCTGCAGGTACTTACACCCGAGCAGGCAAAGGACATCATCGAGATGAACCGCCGCGGCGAGAAACCGGATACCCTCGGCGGCAAATCCACTACCGCCACCGATGTACCCGAGATCGGCTACCAGAACGTGGTCGGGCAGGATGACCTTACCCGCTTCGACAAGAAACGCCGCCCGCAACGGGATAACCGTGATAACCGCCCCCGCCGTGATAACAGAGAACCGCGCAATAACAGAGGCGACAACCGTCCCCGTCTGGACGGACGCGACGACAAGGGTTTCCACCCCGACGGAGAGCAACGCCGCCGTCCGGATAACCGTATGCGTAACAATACACCCCGCACCAATGACCGCCCGAATACGAACAATCCTGCTAAGTAGTTGCCTCCTGTTGCTGGTGGCTTGCAACCGGGGCATCGTCTATTCCGAGTTCCGCTCCGTTCCTCTGAAGGAGTGGGGGGCGGATTCCGTACTGACCTACCGTTTTGATATCACCGATACCCTTGCCACTTACCAAATGCTGGTCTGCGTGCGCCATACCGAGCAGTATCCGTACCAGAATATGTGGCTCTTTGTGGGCGACTCGCTCTGTCAGGATACCATCGAGTTCTATCTTGCCAACGACCGCGGCGAGTGGCTTGGCAACGGGCGCAACGGACTGATTGAAATGCCAGTGCTGTATGAGGAAGCATACCGTTTCCCGCACAGCGGCGAGCAGGTATGGCATATTCAGCAGGGTATGCGTGAGCAGTCCCTGCAAGGCGTATCTGATGTAGGGCTTATCATCAAGAAAAACGAGTAAGCACAATGGGCAAGAACAAACTGAAGAAATTTGCTGAGATGGAGACGTTCCACAACGTCTTCCAATGCGGTGCACGCGAGATACTGCCGGATAGCCCCGTAGCGGCTATGGCAGGGCGTTGGCGCGAGCAGTATTTTCGCAATGCGAACCCGATTGTACTGGAACTCGGCTGCGGACGGGGGGAATATACGGTTGGTTTGGCGCAACTGTATCCCGACAAGAACTTTATCGGTATTGACATCAAAGGCGCACGTATGTGGGCGGGTGCCAAACAGGCAGAGCAGGCGGGTATGACCAATGTGGCTTTCCTGCGCACGAATATCGAGATGCTGACGGCTTTCTTTGCGCCCTGTGAGGTGGATGAGATTTGGATTACTTTCCCAGACCCACAGATGAAAAAAGCCACCAAGCGCCTTACCTCCACATGGTTTATACAACGTTATCAGCAGTTGGTGCGCCCCGACGGACTCATCCACCTCAAGACGGATAGTCCTTTCCTATATGTGTACACGCGCGAGATGCTGCGGCTTAACGGCTATCCGGTTTTGGCAGACACGGCAGATCTCTATCATACTGCCGAAACTGATACACTCCGCGAGGCGAAGATGCTTCAGACCCACTATGAGCACCAGTGGCTTGACCGCGGTCTGACTATCAAATATCTCTGCTGGCAACTTGTCCCTAAGACCACCTTTGAGGAACCACGAATAGAAATCGAAAAGGATACCTACCGCTCCTATGGTCGGAACTATATTTCGCCACGATCTGAAACAAAATAGATACAGGACGCCACTTATGCCCGATACGACAGCAACTGCTCCCCATAGGTAGAACGTATCTTGCGCAGCGCAATCTCCCGTATCTGCCGTATCCGTTCCCTGCTTAGCCCCATATCAACGGCAATTTGGTCAATGCTCTCTTCTTCACCGTTCAGCCCGAAACTGCGGCGTACCACTTCTGCATCCCGCTCCGACAAACTCTCAAGCGCAGTCTTTAGGGTCGTCTTCATTGATTCGTCTATCAATCCCGCATCTGTCGGTGCCAGTTCGCTGGTCAGCATACTGCCTATCGTGTCGTTTGACTCGTCGCCTAAGGGCGTATCCATCGATACAGCCCCCGGTGTCTGGCTGCGCAGATTGTGTACATCATCTATATCCATATCCAACTCTTTCGCCAACTCCTCATCGGTCGGTATGGCATTATGCTCCATCTGGTAATGCACTATCGCCCGTTTCAGTAACCGCGTCTTGGTTACCACGTTCTGTGGCAACCGTATCGTTCTCGCATCGCGCGTCAGTGTGTCGGTTATCTCGCGGCGGATATGGTGGCAGGCGTACGAAATGAATTTTACACCCACTGTCGGGTCAAACTGCTCCGCTGCGGCTATCAGTCCCATCTCGGCAGCCACAATCAGGTCTTCCAACTCCACGCCTTGGTTCTGGTATAGTTTGGCTATCGTGATAGCCAAACGCATATTATGCTCCACCAACTCGTTACGCGCTTTCAGGTCGCCGTTGCGGCTGCGAGTAGCGAGTTCCACTTCCTCATCTATGCTCAGTACATCATATTTCTTGTTGCATATCTCGCTTAGGTGTTTCTGTATCGAGCGCGTTTCGCGGGGGGTAATAATAGTAGAAGTTACATTTGTTTTCATAACACTCAATCTCCTTTCGGTTTTCCTTCTTAGCCTTCATTGGTTACACTCCCTCACACAAAAATTATGCCGATGTATAATATGTCAGCATTTTTGCAGTGAATTACGTTTGGCAAACCTGATTAGGACTGACCGAACTTATTTTTCTATGAAGTGTCTTGTTATTTTCGCGCTTTTTTGTTTTGCCTGAGCTGCTCTATATATTTCAATTCATTCTCTGCATAGTCGTGGCTTTCTTGGTGTTCCAATAGGGCTTTGAAAGTCTCTTCAGCATCATCCAATAACCCAAAGTTGATTTGTGCATAGCCCTTGCGCCGTTGCAAAAAAGCGACGTAGTCAATAATTCGTGCACGCTGAGCCACCATTAACTCTGTCCCGCAATCATCATCGTTGTCTATTTCTTCTATTAGTTTGCTCATCGCTTTCTGTTCTTTGTCTATTTCTCTAAAAACGTACAGATTGCTATCATTTGCCAAGCAATTGATATACTCCTCTGAATAGTCAAAACGGTTGCAATCATTGCAATAATTTAGATAATAGTAGGCTTTGTCGTAAATCTTCAAATCGGAGTAACTGAAACCGATATAGTAGCAGGCTCTGAAGAACAGGTCTTTTCCATTATCGTTCAAATCGAAGAACCGGTTTTTTAATTGTTTGAAGATCGGAGTCAGTACGGCTATCGCCTGTAAGTAACACTCTTGTTGAAATAGTTGTTGTCCGTGTTCCACTTGTGCGCCTATACTGGTTTTCGGCAGTTCTTGCTCTTTGTCACTATTCTTACTTGACCACTCCGTCTTTATATAGCAAAGGCGCATAGACACCGCATCGGGTGTATAGGTTGCATCTGGTACATAATTTTGCAGAAACTCATGCGGTGTACATACCGCAGTCATACGCACGGACAGCACGTCCTGATCTCCTTCTAACGGATGTAGAGTGAATACATAGTGGTTGGAGACTGTCTCTATGGTTAAGACTGCCGGAGTGAAATCCTTAAAAGTTACCTCTTTGCCCGAGGTATCAATTATGGCACTCAGTAGATCATAGGCGGCAATCTTGTCGCGTTGGCGTATTTCTGTTACGCCGTCTGCATTTTGTATGGTCAGCCGTAGCAGGTCTGCCACATTCTCGCCGTTGAACAGGTACGATATATATTCGCCTAATGTGCCATGATTGGGTGCTTGGCAATAGGGATGTTTCTGCCTGTGTAGTTCCGCTTCGTGCCGCATCTCTGCCTCAATCAGCAGATGTTGGTCGCGCTTCCTGGCTATTATCTCCTTTTCGGGTACATCTGTGTCTTTTTCTAATTCATGACGGGCGTAAGCAGCAGTTTTGAAACAAAGATCCAAATAGTACAAAAAAGGCTCTTCTGCCACTCCTATTGATTCAATTAGAATATGGATTTCTATCTCATTATTCTCTTCTTCGTATGTATAAATCAACTTCGTGTAACCACTCTGACCGGTAAGGCGATTACAAAGTTCTCTGACTTTTTCATAGTTCTCCGGTGTGTACTTCAGATTGGCGATACTTCTAAATTGTAGCAACAACTCATCATTTTTTGCACTGGCATAGCACAAAAAATGACCACCCTGAAACGTGAATGCGCATATAACCCAATTTTCCTCACGTTTGAGTATCTCTACCTTAAACTGATGTTTCTTTCCCATTTGTTCCAAGAATGTATAAGCATTCTCATAGGAGGAAGTGTTATTGTTATGTGATTGCTCCCAAAGTGCATTGTAGTGCTGTGTGAGTATATCCGATTCGCTCTTTTGTTTATAGAGTTCATTCTTGTAATACGCACATAGACATACTGGTATCAAAAAGGCTATAATGCAAAATATAACAAATACGGGGGACATTGTATAATTGCTTTATTTTTGAGTCGTTATCTTTAGTACCTTGCGCTCGTTGTCAATCTCGATCTTCCCCAATCGTTGCAGAACGGTCTGCCCCAAAAGCAGGGGAGCCTTCTGGTTCGCAACGATAGAAGCACGAACACCCGTCAGTTCCAAGCCCCCGAAATTGATATGGTTCAGCATTATAGTGGTGCCAACGGATATATTGCCGTCAGCCGTTTGAAACCGCTGCTTGCCGATCACATCTTTCTGACTCAAATAACCGTTCTTGTACATAAAGTTAGCCTCCGTCTGAGAGAGGGTTACATCGCTTGCGCCTGTGTCAAAAATGAAACTCAATGGTAATCCGTTCACGGTGCATTCTACTTTTGTAACGCCATTGGCAGCCGTAAACGGCACTTCTACCACTCTTTCTTCACCTCTTTCCTTATTGTTTTCGTCCCTGAAACGGGCAATACGTTTATCGCGGTTGCGCTCGTATTTATGTATCATCTGCTCCAATTCCTCACCTTGTATCGACTGTAAATCAGGGTCTAAACGCAGATGAGTAAAACGAACATAACCATCGCGCATATCTTCTTCTATATAGCGTAATGCCTGTTCTTTCTCGCCTATCAGAGCATAAGCACAGGCTACATTGTACCGATATTCGGTACTGTCTGCTTTTAGCAGACTGTCTGCCAATACCATAACCTCCTCTTTCTTGCCTAAAGATGCCTTTGCAAATAGGCGAACATCCGGGCTTTTGCTATTCTCAACGCGAGCATATTCTTTCTGCGCTTTCTCTGCCTGCCCATCCGCCGCATAGCAGCGACCGCGCATATAGCGTTCCCATTCGCTGGACGGCTCCAGGGCTATACCCGTGCTGTAGTCCTCTATCGCCTGCTTGTAATTGCGCCTGAATAGATGAATGTTGGCTCTGTAAAAGTAAAAATCCGCTTTGTCCGGATATTCCCTAATGAGATAATCCAAATCGGCATACATAGGTGCCACACTGTCCATCTCGTTATATATATCCACACGTGTACGACGGTAGTCCGTTTCGGTGGAGTCGCCCTCAATCGCAAGATTGATATATTGCAAAGCATGTTGCCAATCTCCCATATCTCTATATAGGTGGCAGGCTACATTGTCGTAAAAAGCATCGGGATATATCTTGCGTATCTTCTGGCATGTCAGAATTGCCTCCTCGTAATGTTTGGTCGCACGTTGGGAAAGCAAAAGTGCCAGCAACCATTCCTGAGAATTGGGATTCATTGCTATTTGCACACGGAGTTGAGCCTGTACCAACTCCACAAACTCTTCGTTGGTGCATTTGCTTATAATTTCCAGCGCAGTTTGTTCCATATCCTCCAATTTTAACGCCTCTACAACATCATTGGCTGCCTCTTCATACTTCTCCATTTCCACCTCACACTCTGCCATCGCACTGAATATCCACGAACGCTCTGCCAATTGGTTCGCATAAGTATAGGTAGCCAGTGCCTCGTCATAACGTTTTTGCAAGAAGTAGTTCCGCCCGAGTTGCACATATCCGCGAATCAAACCGGGAGTAAGGGAGATATACTTCTTAAAGTCCGCATCCGATTTCGCCCATTCCTCCATTTCACGATAGAGAACACCACGATTTTCATACCAATCTTCATTCTTTGGCTCTAATTTAATGGCAATGCTACATTCAGAAAGAGCAAGAACCGTGTCTTTCATCTCCAGAGCAATGTTGGCACGTAGATTATGCGCCCAAGCATGGTAGTACTTGTCCGATTTTGGAATATACTTGATTGCCTGTTCGTAATAGTAAATGGCATTTCCGTATTCTTCTTCCAGAGCCATAGCCGAGGCCATCCATGCATAAGCATAACCATTCTTAGGGTTCTGTTGGAGTTCCTTGTTTAGAAATTCCATTCCTTCATCAAGTTTTTCATCGTTGATAAGTTCGCAACCGCGCTGGTAGTTGTACGAATCAGGACGCTTCGGCTCTTTGGCAAAACCGATAATACAGCATAAAATGGCTGTGAGTGTTAAGATTGTACGTTTCATATGATTTGGTATATTGATAATCCAAAATATCCGGGAAACTTTTTAGCAAGTAAACATTGTTTATTTGGTTGATGCATCATCTTCCTCAAAATCCATAAAATAAGGTATTTCGTCATTCATATTATTATAGTATTCTCTGAGTTCCATTTCATCCATATTACGTGTATTCATCCGGAACTTTTCCATTCGATCGTAGTAGCGTTCTTTTGCTTCTCTATCGCGACGCCAAGAGTTGCGCATACCTTCATCATCAAAGGAAAACGCACATGCATTACCCGCATTGATGTTAAGATCGATGCAAACCTTATTCACATCTTGGTTTGCTCCCATAAAGGCAAAGTTCCAGCCTTTGTGCTTTAGACGATCTACCAATGTGCGAATCTGGGGATAAGTGTATTCTTTAGAAGCATTCTCGTAACCATCCGTTATAATCGTTACCATACCTACTGCATCGTCATATTTATCCGTTTCCTGTTCCAATTCTGTGAGCGACATACCCATTGCATCTAATAGCGGAGTGCAGGCACAGGGTCTATATTGTTTTTCTCTCAGATTCGTAACATCTTTCGCCGGTGTACACTTATGGATGTATGGCATCGATTCTGTATCAAAGAGTAGGAGACTTACAAATTGTTCTTGATTTTCAGAATGTTTCTCGGCGGCTGCACGGATACCGTTTAATACCTCGTTGCATCCTTCGTAGGCTGCTTTGTGGATATTATGCATACTACCGCTTTTGTCAAGGATAATCAGATTGTAGATTCTTGTTTTGTTTGGCTTTTCCATAATATTTGATGTTTTTAGTAGTGTGATAGTTTGGCTGCTTTTTTCCATACTATTGTATCTCGGATTGGTATTGATTAGGTACCTCTGGTGGTACTCTTGATCTTGATGCGGATTTGATATCATTCCATTCCGAAACTTGATGTGGAAACTCATTGCAAAAATACGTTTTTTTCCCGACATACGCAAATCGCATTAGATATAAAACAGGGCAACCGCATCAAACATTAACACATTTATGCATTGCAAGAATGCATTATTAGG